>NZ_JBLVPS010000001.1:0-362703 GCF_048286515.1 Flavobacterium rhamnosi
ATATAATAAAAGTCAATCCAGCCTACACTTCTCAAACGTGTAATTCATGCGCAGACGTAAACAAGGAAAGTCGCAAAACGCAATCTATTTTTGAGTGTGTATCTTGTGGACATGTAGATAATGCGGATCTAAACGCCGCAAATAATATTTTGGAGAAAGGGCAATTTCTCATGGAAGCTAAAGTAGCCTGTTGAGGCAAGCTTTTTCCAAGAATCCTCAACGCTTAAGCTGGAGGAGTTGTCAAATAGACATATATAAACTCGAAGTAATAATGAAAAAAAATAAATTTTGTTTTTTTAAAATTTTCATGTTGATCCTTTTTAGTCAAACGTTAGTATCGCAAACGGATTATAATAAAGTAGACGAAAAGGGAAGAAAGCATGGAGTATGGAAAGGCTTTTATGAGGAATCTAAAAGACCAAGATACGAAGGCAGTTTCTCGCATGGGAAAGAAATTGGTATTTTTAAATTTTTTGATGATACCAAATCGACTTCGGTAATTGCTACAAGAGAATTCAATGCTAATGATACTTCAGCGTACACTATTTTTTACGATCAGAAGAGTAATAAAGTGAGTGAAGGTAAAGTGGTGAATAAATTATTTGAAGGGCAGTGGAAGTATTACCATCAAGCCTCAAAAAACATCATGGCAACTGAAAACTACAGTAAAGGAAAGTTGGAAGGTTTACGAACCGTTTTTTACCCTGATGGCAAAATCGCAGAAGAAATCACTTATAAAAACAATTTGAAAGACGGTAGTTATAAGAAATATACCGAGAAAGGGATTGTACTTGAAGAATCTATTTTCAAGAACAATAAATATAATGGTTTGGCAATTTTCAAAGACACTGATGGGAAAGTGGTTTCTAAAGGGCAATTTTTAAATGGTAAAAAAGTAGGGAGGTGGCAGTTTTTTGAAAAAGGAAAATTGCTCAGGGAATTGAACATGAGTAATCCTCAAAATGCTACAAAAAAGCATGAATAATTAAGTCTCAGATTACATAAATACTATTGTAAATCTTTTTGTAACTTTGCACCCTTATTAAAATTATAATTTTTTGAAAATGAAGCGTGTTGTTGTAGGGCTTTCCGGAGGTGTAGATTCAAGTGTTGCGGCTTATTTGTTGCAACAGCAAGGCTATGAGGTCATAGGTCTGTTTATGAAAAATTGGCACGATGATTCTGTTACCATTTCAAACGAATGCCCATGGCTGGAAGACAGCAATGATGCATTGCTTGTTGCTGAAAAATTGGGAATTCCTTTTCAAACTGTAGATTTAAGTGAAGAATATAAAGAAAAAATCGTTGACTATATGTTCAGCGAATATGAAAAAGGGCGTACTCCAAACCCTGATGTGCTTTGTAATCGTGAAATAAAATTTGATGTTTTCATGAAAATAGCTTTGAGTCTGGGAGCGGATTATGTAGCTACTGGACATTATTGTCAAAAAAGCGAAATCGAAGTCAATGGAGAAACGGTTTACCAACTAAAGGCTGGTGCTGATACAAACAAAGATCAATCCTATTTTCTTTGTCAGTTGTCGCAAGAACAATTGGCAAAATCGTTATTTCCTATTGGAGAATTGACAAAACCTGAAGTTCGGGAAATTGCTTCTCAAATGGATTTGATTACCGCTGAAAAGAAAGATTCCCAAGGTTTGTGCTTCATTGGAAAAGTACGTTTGCCAGAGTTTTTGCAACAAAAACTGGAGCCTAAAGATGGAGTTATTATTCAAATTGATAAAAGCGATTCTGTTTACAATTCTGAAAAACAAGAAGGCTTAACTTTGGAAGAGGATTTAGCTTTCGATGCAAGAAAAATTCCATACACTCCAGAAATGGGTAAAAAAGTGGGGAAACATCAAGGTGCTCATTATTTTACTATTGGACAACGAAAAGGATTGAATGTTGGAGGAACGACGGATCCTTTATTTATTATAGCTACTAATGTGGTAACCAATACCATTTATACTGGATTGACAAGTCAACATCCCGGATTGTTTAAAAAATCATTGCTTGTCGAAAAATCTGAGGTGCATTGGATTCGTAAAGATTTGGCTTTGGCCAATGGTGAAACGATGGAAGTTATGGCAAGAATTCGGTACAGACAACCGCTGCAAAAAGCAATATTACACCAATTTGAAAACGGAATGTATGTCGCCTTTGAAGAACCGCAATCCGCAATAACCGAAGGACAATTTGTTGCTTGGTATTTAGCGGATGAATTAGTTGGTTCGGGAGTTATTTCTTAGTTTAGTACTTTGTTTATAATAAGTGGCTAAAAGCAAACACTTGCTTTGTGGGGATATAACATAGGATCATGTATTCATTATATTGTGGGACCGTCTGAGCGGTGTAGGAATTTTATAACTTACAAATAAAGTTACTATGAGAAAAGTCTATTTGCTTGTTTTTTTATTGTTTACGTCAGCAGGATTTTCTCAAGAAGATGCTTGGATATATTTCAATGCAAAACCCAGTTCTCAATTGTATTTAGATACACCATTAGAAATGCTTACTCAGAGAGCTTTGGATAGGAGAAGCAATCAGAATGTCGTTTTAGATTTTAAAGATATTCCCATTGAGCGATCATATTTGAATCAAGTAAAAGCGGTTCCAGGAATCACTGTTATGGCAAAATCCAAATGGTTGAATGCTATTCACGTTCGTGGTACGCAAGCAAATATAAATTTATTAGGTATGTTTTCGTTTGTCAGCAAAGTTGATTTTGCGGATAAATCTCTTAATCAAACCGGTAAAATAGCGAAGTCTTCAAAAATTAAAAAGATAAGTAAAAGTAAGAAAACCAAAATTGATTACGCTTACGGAACTTCTGCGAATCAAATACAGATGCTTAACGGACAATTGTTGCACCAACAGAATTATACCGGTTCCGGGAAAATAATAGCGGTTTTAGATGCTGGTTTTCCCGGCGTTAATACAGCAATTCCTTTTCAAAGATTGAGGGATAATAACCAGATTTTGGGGGGGTATGATTTTGTGTCAAGAAATCCGGATTTCTATACAGGAGCGTCACACGGAACAAGTGTGCTTTCTTCAATGGGTGGTTACAAGGAAAATTTATTAGTAGGAACAGCACCGGATGCTTCCTATTATTTATTTATCACCGAAGACAGTACTTCCGAAAACCCTGTTGAGGAATCACTTTGGGTAGAAGCTGCAGAAAGAGCAGACAGTTTGGGAGTAGATATTATCAATACCTCTTTAGGTTATTTTGATTATGATAATACCGCTTACAATCATACTTATAGTGACATGAACGGTACAACTGCATACATGTCGCGTGGGGCTGAAATTGCTGTTAGCAGAGGTATGATTGTGGTGGTGTCAGCCGGTAATTCAGGGCGTACGTCCGATCCATATATTGCCGTGCCTGCTGATGCGTTATCAGTGATTGCAGTAGGGGCAGTAAATGCTGCAGAGGAATTGGCTTCATTTAGTTCTATAGGGCCTTCTTTTGACCAAAGGATAAAACCTGATATTATGGCTCAGGGACAATCAGTTGTCCTGTCTGATGATCTTGGGAATATTGTAACGGCAAATGGAACCTCTTTTTCCAGTCCTATTATGGCAGGAATGATTGCTTGTTTATGGCAGGCAAATCCTACCATGACTAATCAGGAAATCAGACAATTATTACTAAGATCTGCAGATAGATTTGCAACTCCCAATAATCAATATGGGTATGGTATTCCAGATTTTGGTCTGGCTATGAGCAACGGATTATCACTGGACACTTTTTCCAAGGATGATTTTATACTCTATCCGAATCCGGCAAGTGATTTTATTTCAATTTTATTACCTCTAAGTGTTGATAAAGCAACGCTTGTTATTTATACTATTTTAGGTCAAAAAGTGTTAGATAAAGAAATTACAGCACAATCCGGAAGTGTTTCATTGAAAGGATTGAGTAAAGGAATGTATATATATAAAGTAGAATCCTGTTCTTTTTCTAAAACCGGAAAAATAATAAAACGTTAATTTCTCAACAATACATGAATAAAATCACAACGCTTTTCAAAATTAAATATCCAATTATTCAGGGAGGGATGATTTGGAACAGTGGCTATAAATTAGCTAGTGCAGTTAGTAATGCAGGAGGTTTGGGATTGATCGGAGCAGGTTCGATGTATCCTGAAGTCTTGCGAGAGCATATTCAAAAATGTAAAACGGCCACTTCAAAACCTTTTGGTGTAAATGTTCCGATGTTATATCCCAATATTGAAGAAATAATCAAAATTATTATTGATGAAGGCGTCAAAATCGTTTTTACATCCGCTGGAAATCCTAAAACATGGACTTCTTATTTGAAAGGAAACGGTATAACGGTGGTGCATGTGGTAAGCAGTTCCATTTTTGCGCTAAAAGCGCAAGATGCAGGTGTTGATGCGGTAGTTGCCGAAGGATTTGAAGCAGGAGGTCATAACGGAAGAGAGGAAACCACTACGTTTACTTTGATTCCAATGGTAAAAGAAAAAATTAAAATTCCGTTGATTGCTGCTGGTGGAGTAGCGACTGGTCGCGGAATGCTTGCTGCAATGGTACTGGGAGCAGATGGAGTTCAGATTGGAAGTCGGTTTGCAGCATCAGTTGAATCTTCTTCACATGAAGATTTCAAGAAAACTATTCTAAAAGTAAAGGAAGGGGATACACAATTGACCTTAAAAGAACTTGCTCCAGTTCGATTGATTAAAAATAAATTTTATCAGGACGTTCAGCATTTGTATGAGCAATGTGCAACAAAAGAAGATTTAATCGGTTTATTAGGTAGAGCGAGAGCAAAACGCGGGATGTTTGAAGGAGATTTGATCGAAGGAGAATTAGAAATTGGTCAAGTGGCGGGATTAATTCACGAGATTAAACCGGCGGGAGAGATCATTCAGGAAATAATAGCCGATTTTTCGACAGCGAGAAAAGAAATTAGCAATTTTGATTTTAATTTATAAATAATGACGAAGAAAAAAATTTATATACTATTGTTTTTTTTGGTTATAGGACTGCAACATTCGTATGGTCAAAACTATAAGTTTAAAACGTCGGGCTTTAGTGTTTTAGAAAAAAATGAAAGAGGGAAATGGGGGAAATGGTCTGATCTGAATTTGGTCAATATTTTAGTTACTTTGGATACTAATAAAAATAGAATTGTGGTTTATTCTCAAATTATTCAACTCTTTGAAATTATTGATTATCAAACAACAGAAGAAAATGATACTGATATTGTTTATTCTTTTACCTGTAAAGATAATGAAGGAGTCGATTGTACGGTTTCTATAATTACCAGAAAAAAGCAGGGAAACAGGAAGCAATTATACATAAATTATGAGGATAGGATTGTAGTTTATAATATCTTCAATATGTAAATATAAAGGAGGATAGTTCTTTAAAGAATAGCTAACCTTACATAATTAATAAGGTTTTTGAAGGCCAATCCAAAAAGTTGTGCTGTCTTGTTGCCTTTCAAAATTAAGCGATTGAGAATAGAATTACCGCTATTCAACAATCGCATATCTTTAAAATTTCCGCTGAAGGAGAATCTGGGGTTTAATATACAGTCCGACCTTTTTTAAGTAGGTCGCCCTAAAATTTCTCGATATCTTTAATAAATTCGTCATACTCCATATAGAACAATTCTAAAGCATTCATTTTCTCATTATAGAAATCAAAAATTTCATTCCAATAGCTACGATTGCTGACACCTACGCCTAATTTTTCAACCCAAATGCGACTGATGGTTTTACCGTTTTCGAGATTAAAGTCTTTCTCGAAAACCAAATCTTTAATAAATTCTTCTTCTAGAATGTTTTTTAACGCTTCTATTTTTTCAAAATAAGCAATTCGCTTTTCATCATTTCGATGCTCAATATCTATTAAAACTTGTGCTTTTTTATTGTCGACATAAAACTTGAAAGAGAAATCCTTTATTTTAGTGTCGTATAGTACCCATTTTCTGGGGTGTTTTTCTGCGAATGCGATCCAGAATTCTCGTTTTAATTTTTGAGTTTCTTCTTTGCTGTACATTTTTATTTATTTGAATTTGATTTTAGAAAATTTGCTAAACGTTTTTTTCTAAACTATATTTATAAGATCTTTTGGTATGCAAAAATAGTCTATGATTATGGATTTTCAAGATTTTTTAAAATATGTTCCTAATTTTGCTCAAGTAAAGCTTCCTGCCTTTGAAGCGCATATTAAAATGGCGCCAGTAGAGCGGATAGATGCTTTAAAAAATGGAATTTTTGATGCTGAAAAATCAAGAAAAGCTGCCGTCATGATGTTGTTTTATCCTAAAAATGGAAGAGTACATTTGGTACTAATTGTACGGAGTTCCTACGATGGGACTCATTCTTCCCAAATAGCATTTCCTGGCGGAAAATTTGAAGCTGAAGACGAGGTTTTTGAAAATACAGCTTTAAGGGAAACCCATGAGGAAATTGGAATTCTTCCTGGAAGCATAGAAATTATAAAGTCTTTTACGGAATTGTATGTTCCGCCAAGTAATTTTATGGTGCATCCTTTTTTCGGAATAAGCAGAGAAGAAATCAGTTTTATTCCTGATCCCAATGAAGTGGCAAATATAATTGAATTGCCTTTGTCCGTTTTTTTGAGTGATGAAATAATTATAAGTGCTGAAATGGAGACATCCTATGCCGGTAAAATTACTGTTCCTGCTTTTAAAATAGAGGAGCATATCGTATGGGGTGCTACAGCTATGATGCTGAGTGAATTGAAAGAAGTTTTGAAAGAGGTTTTAGGTTGAATCTTTTTAAGAAAAAATAAATTGCAGAGCAATTTATACTATGTTCTACTAAAAAGCAGTGAGGAACTACAAATATTATTTTCGTACGTTTGTAATCCAAATTAACAAAAAATGACACAATTTTATGGTATTGTTTAAGAGAAATCCTTTTGGGCATATATTATTTATAAAAAAATGGTTGATCCGAATCTTTGGAGCCATGACGCACAGAAGGTATAGAGGATTTAATGAATTACAAATTGAGGGTTCTGAAATTATTAGAAATTTACCGGACACCAATGTGCTTTTTATTTCTAATCATCAAACCTATTTTGCAGATGTTGTAGCAATGTTTCATGTTTTTAACGCAAGTTTGAGTGGACGAGACGACACTATTAAAAATGTATGTTACCTCTGGCAACCCAAAATGAATATTTACTATGTTGCCGCCAAAGAAACCATGCAATCCGGTTTATTACCAAGAATCATGGCATATGCTGGAGCAATTTCTGTGGAACGAACATGGCGTGCGAAAGGAGTTGATGTTGCAGAAAAGAAAGATGTAAATCCAGATGACACTGAAAATATTAAAATAGCGCTAAAGGATGGTTGGGTAATTACTTTTCCGCAGGGAACAACAAAATCTTTTAAACCTGTTCGTAAAGGAACGGCCCATATTATTAAACAGCACAGACCGATTGTTGTGCCTATCGTAATAGATGGTTTTCGTCGTTCATTTGATAAAAAGGGGTTACGCATGAAAAAGAAAGGTATTCTTCAGTCATTCATCATCAAAGAACCCTTAGAGATTGATTACGATAATGATACAATTGATCAAATTGTCGAAAAAGTGGAGTATGCCATTGAGCAACATCCTTCATTTTTAAAAGTGATTCCTGCTGAAATAATTAAGGAGCAGGAAGAACTAAATAAAACACGTCAATGGGATTATTAATATAAAAAAAGAGTTCAAACAACTCTTTTTTGTGAAATTTATAAATCGATCTTCTTCAATTCGTTATAATTTGAGTACAATCTTCGAAGAAGGATACCGTATAGTACCCGGTAAAATAACCAAAAAGCACCAAAAAACAATACGATAATTACGAATAAGATTCCAAAAGTTATTGCCATAATACTTCCGTTTTCGGCTATTTTACTTCTTAGAACAATTGTTTCGGGATTGTATGTAAAAGCGATGACAAAACCAATGATTAGGCCCAATACAATCATGCCAAGGTTATAAGCAACATAATATTGAACCGTTTTGCGCGTCTTTAAGATGTCTTTCATCAATTGTTTCGTAGAAGAAGTAGTCGTAATGGCGATATAATTTTTATAAAATAAATAGATAAAAGCAAGTATAACTCCATAACTAAAAATGTTCAGTATTTTGAAATAGAATATTAGTTCATCATGTTTTAGTTTCTTAAAATAATCGTCCGTATTAAAAGCCACGCTAATTAATGTCCATATTGAAACTTCCAAAATACTGATAATCAAAATCCACTTCACAATCGAAGACGATTTTTTATGAATCATTTTGTAAATCTCAATTTCCGACACTTGCTCAAAAGAATTATCATTCTTCTTCCAGTCTTTTTTCAATAAATCCAGCTCTTTCATATTCCTAATGGATTTAATATTTTTTTTAATTTCCCTTTTATTCTATTCATTTTCACCCTAGCATTTACTTCACTAATTCCTAATGTCTCTGCTATTTCAGTATAATCTTTATCTTCCAAATACATAAATACGAGTGCTTTTTCAATATCATTCAGCTGATAAACGGCCTTATACATAAGTTTTATTTGTTCTTCTTCCTCATAATTATACTCAATGTCATGAGTAAAATGTTGTCGCCCTTCAAATTCAATGGTGTTTATCGATCGTTTGGTCTTTCGATACAAAGTAATTGCAGTATTTAAAGCCACGCGATATGCCCAAGTAGAAAATTTGCTATCGCCCCGAAACTTTGGGAATGCTTTCCATAACTGAATCGTGATTTCTTGAAACAAATCCTTGTGTGCATCATCACCATTAGTATACAACCGACAAATTTTGTGGATTATATTCTGATTTTCCTGCAACTGCTTTACAAAAGAATGTTCTAGATTTTCACTCATATATATGTTAGTAATCTAAAAATAGATTTTGTTACAAAGTAGCACTTTTTTTCTGGTAGCACAAATTTTCCAATTCATCTGTTGATTGGAATCTTTGTTTTGTGAAAAATGGAAATAAAGGAGTTGTATCACCATCAGGGCTAATTTTGCAAGTTTAGTATTTGGTATGACCAAAAACAAAAATTTTGATAATAATAGATAGAATTCAAGGTTGAAAAACATTGTATCTTTGAGTATCAACAATTCAGAACTTTTAGACATGAACATCCCAAATTCAACTTTACCCAGAATAGTAATTATTGGAGGTGGCTTCGCAGGAATCGCACTAGCCAAAAAACTAAAAAGCAAAAAAGTTCAGGTTGTTCTTTTAGATAAACACAATTACCATACCTTCCAGCCACTATTATATCAAGTAGCAACAGGCGGACTCGAAGCTGGTTCCATTGCATACCCTATTCGAAAAGTAATTCAGGAATATGATGATTTCTACTTTAGACTGACTTCTGTCAAAGAAATCGACACCAAGAACCGAAAAGTAATTGCAGAAATAGGGGAATTGAGCTATGATTATTTGGTTATTGCGACAGGTTCTAAAACCAATTATTTTGGCAACAAAGAAATAGAGCGCAACAGTATGGCCATGAAGACCATACCGCAATCACTCAACATTCGCAGTCTTATTCTTGAGAATTTTGAACAAGCCGTTTTAACTACCGATTTAGCGGAACGCAATAGCCTTATTAATTTTGTACTTGTCGGAGGTGGGCCAACGGGAGTTGAACTGGCCGGTGCCTTAGCCGAAATGAAAAAAGCCATTTTGCAAAAAGATTATCCTGACCTTGATATTGCCAAAATGGAAATTAATCTCATTCAAAGCGGCGACAGAATTCTCAACACTATGAGTGAGAAATCCTCACAAACAGCCGAAAAATTTCTGCTCAGTCTGGGCGTTAAAATATGGAAAAACGTGCGTGTAACCAATTATGACGGACGAACCATTCTAACCAATTCTGATTTGACATTTGAAACAGCAACTGTAATCTGGACTGCTGGCGTACAAGGTGCTATTGTTGCTGGATTGGATTCTAAATCTTTGATTGAAAAAGTAGAACGCATTCGAGTAAACCAATACAGTCAAGTACTTGGTTACGATACTATTTTTGCCGTAGGCGACATAGCATCCATGGAAACCGAAAAGTACCCACAAGGGCATCCCATGATGGCACAACCAGCCATGCAACAAGGGAAAATGTTAGGGGAAAACATAATTAAATTAATTAGAAACGAACCTATGGAAGCTTTCGAATACGATGATAAAGGTGCCATGGCAACCATAGGAAGAAACAAAGCCGTGGTCGATTTGCCAAAATACCATTTTAGTGGTGTTTTTGCTTGGTTTGTGTGGATGTTTGTGCATTTGTTTTCACTTATTGGTTTTAAAAACAAAGCAGTAGTTTTCTTGAATTGGGTATACAATTACATTCGTTTTGACCGTGAGGGTCGATTGATTATTCGGCCGTATAAAAAGAAAAGTTTTATGACCTTTACAAGTGATGAGGTATAAATTTAATAATTTTAGTGCTATCTTGTCGCCTGAAATTTTAACTCCTATTCTTTTCAAAAATGATAAAAAAGACAGCGATTTTTCTATTTGTATTGTGTGTCAACTTTAATTCCTATTCACAAAATAGTTATGTATTTGTTGGCTCTTATAATTCGGATAAAGATAAAGACGGAATATATGTATTTCAATTAGATACAGTAACGGGTAATTTAAAGAAAATTACAACAGTCAAAGACGTATTAAATCCTTCCTACTTAACGGTATCTCCAAACGGAAAATATATTTTTGCGTGTACAGATACACGTACAAAAAATGCAGGAAGTGTAAGTAGTTTTGAATTCAAACCCAAAAAGAAGTCGCTAAAATTTATTAATAGTCAAAAAAGTGGGGGTGAAAATCCAGTTTATCTTTCGGTTCATAAAAATGGAAAATGGCTTGTAAATGCGAACTATAATCAAGGAAGTGTTTCTGTTTATCCAATAACCGCGGGTGGTAAGATAGATTCTATTGCGCAAATTTTTTCCTATTTTGAAGGCAGTATTAACAAGGAAAGACAAGAGCGTTCACATGTTCATTCGGCTGTTTTTTCTCCAAAGTATGATTTTGTGTTTTTACCTGATTTAGGCGCAGATAAAATTAGAAGTTATCGATTTGATGCTACTGAAAAAAAACCACTTTCAGAGAATCAAAATCCTTTTATGCAAGCCACATTAGGTAGCGGACCAAGACATTTTACATTTCATCCCAGTGCAAAATTTGCCTATTGTATTGAAGAACTCACAGGTACAATAAGTGTTTATAGCTATGAGGATGGTAAATTAGAGAGTATTCAACGAATTAATGCGCATTCTGATGAGTTTAAAGAAGGGTTTAGTGGCGCAGATATTCATATATCACCCGACGGACGTTTTCTGTATGCTTCTAATCGCGGGGAAGAAAATAATATTGCAATATTCTCTATCGAAAGTAAGGGAACGTTAAAAATAGTGGGATATCAATCTACTTTAGGCAAAACACCAAGAATCTTTGCTATTGATCCCTCTGGGAAGTTTTTAATAGTGGCTAATCAGACCAGTGGTAATGTGGTCGTTTTTAAACGAAATTCAGTTACGGGTCTGTTGAAAAAATCGGGAACTGAAATAAAAGTAGAAAATGGTTCTTGTGTCCAAATTAAACAGTACCCATAATTTGCTTTCTATAATTTAGCTAATCGAAAACAAAACGCGGATCAAAACCTTTATCTTTAATTGTGTACATCAAATTTTTGGTTCGTGTAAATTATTTTTTTTGAGTTTAATTTTTTTAAAGGGAAATATTTAGCGCATAAGTTTTTGCAGGGGTTTGAAATAGCTTGGAAATAGGGTATTCTGAATAGCAGAAATACATTAAAATCTAGGAATAAAAAGTGGGGTAGCATTCCTACAGGCTTGATAATTAGCAAATAATAGAGTGTAAAATCATTCTTACAACTTATTGATTTACAATATTTTAACAAAAATATAAGTTTATTAACTAATTGATAATCAACAAGTTGGCATATCTAATGAATGACTGCGTTTCTAAGGTTGTTTTTTAAAAGAGATTTGAATTAATTTTATCTTTTATATAAAAGTTAAATAATTAATGAAAAGCGTTATCCTCTCCAATTTTCATCCCATCTTAGTGGGAAAATTAATAGATCAAACAAAGCTCAATCAGTACACAAAATTTCTCTACTATCATTTTCAGAATCACCCACAATCTGGTGTTTTAGGAAGTGATAACGTCGAGCCAGTAAGTTTTGAGTCTATATCTGATCATGTAGATAAGTATTCTGTTTCTTCAGAGAGCATAAACAGCAGGCAAATTTTAATTTTCGAAGATGTTGAGAATTTTATCGAAAATGAAATGGATGTTACTTTACCTTCTGAATACCATTTTCCTCCCGGTTTTGAAGTGAAGGCAGGAAATCTTTATGGCCCTAAAATAGAGGTTCGAATGGAGTGGTTTAAAAGAAAAATGGGATATGTTTTTGACGAATTTTATTCCAATACAAAATCAATCCCCGAAAATCTCATTCATGTTACTTGTTCGGGTTATTCTTCTCCCAGCGTTGCACAGGAAGCCGTGATAGAAAGAGACTGGGAAACTGTTCAGGTTACTCATTCGTATCATATGGGATGTTATGGTGCTTTTCCAGCAATTCGCACCGGTCGAAGTTTGTTATGTGCCAGTACAACTAAGGGAAGAGTAGATGTAGTTCACACAGAATTATTGTCAGCACATTTAAATTTAGTTGAGTTTTCTAATTCAAATACTATGATTTGCTCACTTTTTGCTGATGGATTCATTGGGTATTCCTTATTTGATGAGGAATCTTTTATGCAAGATGAGGCCTTTCCGGAAAAAAAAGGATTACGAATTTTAGCAGCTCATGAGGTAATTATTCCAGATTCATTGGAGGACATGTCTTGGGATTTAGGGGAGTATAATTTTTTAATGACACTCTCAAAACGAGTTCCTGTTTTTATCCGTAAAAACATCAAACCTTTTCTGGCTACACTTTGTAAAAAAGGGGATGTGGATCTTGAAGATCAGAAAGCCAATATGCACTTTGCAATCCATCCTGGTGGACCAAAAATTATAGATTATGTTATAGATGCAGTAGGATTGTCCAAAGAGCAGGCTAGTTGGTCTTATGAAATATTGCGACGTCAAGGAAATATGTCTTCGGCTACGATTCCTCATATATTTAACGAAATTGTAAATGATCCAAATATAAAATCAGGAACGAAAGTTGTGGCAATGGCATTTGGGCCTGGACTTACAGCTACAGGACTGTTGCTTGAAAAAATATAAAGTAGAGTAAAAAAGAAAAAACAATAGGCTATAAGCGGTTTGCGTTTATAGCCTATTGTCATTTTTGTAATAATTTACCATCAAATTCACAAATTTGCTGTATCCCTCCATGCCATCTTTTTGTTGGTTTAATTTTAGGAAATTGTCGTAAAAAGCATGGAAGCCAGTTTCAATTGGTGTTTGATATTGTTTCCAGAAATCCTCGCTTTCTTTGTAGTTTTTTAGAATTCCCGGATGAATAGTTTTAAGTAATTGTTTAAATGTCTTTTCATCACGAACTTGCCAATTACCTAAACAATAGTGTAAAGCCATACTATATCCCGAATATTGAAAATATAAATTAGGGTTTTTTACTGAAGCCAAAAATCCGATGAAATTGCACTCGCTTTCACTGGCATAGCCCATTTGATGCGCCATTTCGTGATTGGTAGTCATTGGGAAGCTATACATTGGTCCAAGATAATTTACCTGAGCTTCATTGGTAAACGGATTCAAATAGCCCCCGAAACCCATATAAACCAATGGTAAACTGAGAATCGATTTCTTTGTACTCAGGTGATTATAAGTAAAATAGGAGTATTGATTGGATAAGTTTTTATAACCATTTAAATTCATTTCAAAAACCTGTTCTTGTGAATACGGAAATACTACTTTTAAACTGTCATTTTTTGTAATTTGACTTTGAACTGCGTTAGTTTTTGCGATTAATTTTTTGGTAAAAGTCAATAAATCAGCATCAGAATACTCTCTTCTAAGTGCCATTTTCTCAAAGAGTGGCTGGCGGTGATAATTAAAAGCCCAAAGAATATGGAACAAAAAATAAAAAATCGAAACAAAACTTAAAACAGCAAGAATGTTGTTTTTCCATTCTAGCTTCCAAGATTTTCTTTTGTTCCAAAACCATATTAAAACAAGTGTAATCACAATAAAATAAATAAAATCACCTACAGAAAAAGGAATTGTGCCAAAAATAATTCTCAAAAACTTAGCAATAATTGGATAAAGGCCATTACTGTAAAATTGTTCCACATATTCTGGATAGAAAGGAATAATCTGAAGAAAGACTATTTGAATAAAAAGAAAAAAGGAAAGAAAATATTTTGGTTTCACTGGATTAATTTTGAAAGTGTAAAGATAATTACAATATCAATTAGTATCGAAAAGAATTTAAACTTTGTAACTTTGGAACTTGTAAATGTTAAACTTCAAACAAAAATAAATGAGCCAAGAAATAAGAAATCTGGAACCCAAAGCACTTTGGAATAAGTTTGCTGATTTGAATGCGATACCTCGTCCTTCCAAAAAAGAAGCACGGGTAATTGAGTTTATGAAAAATTTCGGAAATAGTCTGGGATTGGAAACTTTTGAAGATGAAATACGAAATGTAATTATTCGTAAGCCGGGGACTCCAGGAATGGAGAATCGTAAAGCGATTGTGCTTCAAGGCCATTTGGATATGGTGCATCAAAAAAATGCTGATACCGTTTTTGATTTTGATAAACAAGGTATAGATATGTACGTGGATGGGGACTGGGTTCGTGCTAGAGGAACAACTCTTGGCGCTGATAACGGACTTGGAGTAGCTACAATTATGGCAATCCTGGAAAGCAAGGATATCCCGCATCCAGCTATTGAAGCTTTGTTTACGATTGACGAAGAAACAGGAATGACTGGAGCTTTGAATTTAAAAGGAGGTATTCTGCAGGGGCAGATTCTTTTGAATTTAGATACTGAAGAGGATGATGAAATTGACATTGGTTGTGCCGGTGGGATCGATGTAACGGCTACAAGAAGTTATCATGAAGAGGAAGTTCCGGAAGGTTCTGTTGGTCATATTATCACTGTAAAAGGATTGACTGGAGGGCATTCAGGAATGGATATTCATAAAGGTTTGGGAAATGCCAATAAAATTATGAATCGTTTGTTATTTGATGCTTTTGAAAACTTCGGTTTGCAGGTTGCGGAGATTAATGGAGGAAGTCTGCGTAATGCTATTCCGAGAGAGAGTGTTGCTAAGGTGGTTATTTCCGAAATGTTTGATGAAGCCTATATTTTTGACATGCAGGAAATAATCAACGACATCAAAAACGAATATAAAACTACCGAGCCAAATTTGACTATTGAAATCGTGAAATGCGATTTACCAAAAAAAGTTATGGATTTGGGAGTGCAGGAAGGGATAATCAGGGCAATTTATGCTGCGCACAACGGTGTCTATCGCATGAGTGCCGATATGGCTAATTTAGTGGAAACTTCTAATAATATTGCCAGAGTAATCATTAAAGAGGGTGAAATCTCAATAGGTTGTTTGACTCGCTCTTCTGTAGAAACGGCTAAATATGATTTGGCCAATTCTTTGCGATCTGCTTTCGAATTAGTTGGCTGTGAAGTAGAGCTTTCCGGTTCTTATCCAGGTTGGACTCCAAATGTTAATTCGGAAATTTTAGATGTTCTTGTTGCTATTTACGAGAAACAAAATAACGAGAAACCAAAAGTGGTAGCTTGTCATGCAGGATTAGAATGCGGGATTTTGGGAACTAATTATCCCGAGATGGATATGATTTCTTTTGGACCAACGATTCACGGGGCTCATTCTCCGGATGAAAGAGCAAGTATTTCCTCTTCTCAGAAATTTTGGAAATTTGTATTGGAAATTTTAGCTAATATTCCAGTAAAATAATATTCAATATCAATAGAATAGAAAACCCCCGTTTTACAAGCGGGGGTCTATTTCTTATAAAAAAATTAGTCTCTTTTAGGACTGTTTTTCTTATCTCTTTTTTCTTCTTTCTTTTCTTTAGCCGTTTTTAAAGGTTCTTTTTTTACGGTCTTCTTAGCGTCTTGACTTTTTGCCATGATATAGGTATTTAGATTTATTTTTAATTTTGATGTAAGTAAATGTATATAATATTTTGATTTGTTTTAAATATTATTTCAAAAAATCCCCATCAATGATTAATAATTCAACTCCATTAGTGGCTATAGAACGATGAGAACTTAGATCATCAGAAACAACATAAGTCATTCCTTTAGAAAGCTTAATTAATTCTCCATTTTCCATTTCGCTTATGAAATCGCCTTCGAGGCAATGTACAATGTGGCCTTTTTGACACCAGTGATCGGCTAAATAGCCCTCGGAATATATAACCTTCCGAATGCGAAGCCCTCCTAATTGCAAAGATTGCCAATGGGCTGTTCCTGTTTCTCCTTTATGTTCTGTTTTTTCTATTTTATCCCAATTGATGGTTTGGAAAGGTATGTGAGACATGGATTTTGTTTATTGGATTGAAAAAAAATAGCTGACTCAAATCTAATGTTTTAAAATAAAAATCGACAACTACTTTCATAATTGAGGATTGAAATTATCTTGGATAACTATTACTTAAAATGGTGCTTCTATTTCTTCTTTAGAATCTTATATTCCTCGTAACAGCCACTTATGGCATCCATAATTTGTAAATCATTTGCTGTTTGTATAAAAGCTTCAGAATAGTTACAACGCTGCAAAATTTCAGCTAATTCGTTTTTATCTACACCCAAAAGAACGGATATAGTTTCTCTATCAAATTTAGATTCGAGTAGATTTCGAACTGTGTCATCCTTTTTCATTTCTTTTAGCTTCTTAAGTTCTTTTGGATTTTTACCAAAAAAATTATAAAGCATATCTGCAGGATTAAAAATAGAGCCAAGTACTCTTCCAAAGGCATTTGGAGAATATTCACCTGCTTCGTAACCTTGTGTCAGTCCGGAGATGCTGTAACGATAGTTTTCCTTTGTTGGGATTAACTTTGAATCAACTTCCAGATATCCCGTTAAATTAAATGGTCTAATGATTACTTCTTCTAGCGCAATTGCTTTTTCTGTAAGTTGAATTTTTGTGCTTTTGTTTTTTATCCAGTCATTAGTAACGCGTACTCTTAAAGATTGGAAACCTAAAATAGTAAAGTGTAAAGTATCGCTTGGCTGTACATCAATTTCAAAATATCCTCTCGAATCAGTAGTTGCACCTCTTACTTTATTTACGTTGATGATGTTTACATTAGACAGTGGCTGCTTGGTGCTGTTATTGATAATAATACCGTTAACCCTTTGGGAAGGTTCTGTAACTTGCGCGAAAGCGTTTGAAGATAGTACTAAAAAAAAGAAAACTACAAAATATTTCATAAACTCATTTAAAACTTTAAAAGTAATAAAAGAGGATTAAATATTTTGTAGTTTCTCAGTATAATTATAAGAAAATTAACTAAATGTTAGTCTCTTCTCGGTCTTCTTGGTCTTGGTGAATCACCAAAGCTTTCAGAACGTCTTGGTGCTCTATCTGATGAACCTTCAGTTCTAGGTCTGTCAGATGAAAAACCACCTTCTCTTCTTGGAGCAGCGCTTCTAGAATCACTTCTTCCGCCAAATCCACCTTCTCTAGGAGCTGAATTTCTATCGCTTCTAAATCCACCTGAACCTTCTCTTCTTGGAGCAAAACTACCTTCTCTTCTTGGAGCTGAACTTCTTCCGCCACCAAAACTTCCACCCGAACTTCTTCCGTTATGGTCACGTCTTCCGCCACCATCATTTTTAGAAATTTCAACATTGATTCTACGTCCTTCTAATTGTACGTTGTTCAATATTTCCATTACTTTATCAGTATGTTCTGGATCAGTATTAAAGAAAGAGAAACCTTCTTTTACATCTACTTTGAAAACGTCATCGCGACCTAAGTCTAATGTTTCTTTCAAGTAATCTTTCAATGACATCCAATCAAAATTATCTCTAGAACCTATGTTCACGAAATATCTTGTTGCACCACCATTATTATTTTCTCTTGGAGCACCATCTCTGTCATCGCGCTCACGTCTTTCAGAACCTGAAGCTTGATTAGAAATATCTCTAGTTTTCTTGTAATAATTGATAAAGCGGTTGAATTCAACCGATACCATTTTCTTGATTAATTCTTCTTTCGATAAACCTTCAAGTACACTGTTAATTGCAGGAAGATAGTTGTCAATTTCATGATCAACTTCTGTATCTTTAATTTTATTAGCTAAGTGTAATAATTGGATTTCGCAGATTTCAATTCCGGAAGGAATCGTTTTTTCTTCGAATTTTTGTTTGATGATTCTTTCAATAGAAGAAATCTTACGCAATTCACTTTTAGTAACAATTACAATAGAAGTTCCTAATTTTCCAGCACGACCAGTACGACCTGAACGGTGGTTGTACGTTTCTATTTCGTCAGGTAGTTGGTAGTTAACTACGTGAGTAATGCTGTCAACGTCAATTCCACGGGCAGCAACGTCAGTAGCTACAAGCATTTGGATTTGTCTTCCTCTAAAAGATTTCATTACACCATCACGTTGCGCTTGAGATAAATCTCCATGCAATGCAGCAGCGCTGTATCCGTCTTCAACTAATTTTTCTGCAACAGCTTGAGTGTCCCTTTTTGTACGACAAAAAACTACTGAGAAAATGTCTGGATTAGCATCAGCTAGACGTTTCAAAGCTTCGTAACGGTCACGTGCATTTACAAGGTAAAATTCGTGAGAAACTGTGGCAGAACCTGAGTTCTTAGCTCCAACTGTAATTTCAATCGGATCAGTCATGAATTGTTTTCCAATACGTGCAACTTCAGCAGGCATTGTTGCAGAGAATAACCATGTGTTTTTTTCGTCTGGCGTAGTAGAAAGGATGTTTACGATGTCTTCGTAGAAACCCATGTTCAACATTTCGTCAGCTTCGTCAAGAATACAATAGTTGATTTGAGAGATGTTTACTAAACCTCTATTAATCATGTCTTGCATTCTTCCTGGAGTCGCCACAATAATTTGTGCGCCTCTCTTTATGTCTCTTGCTTGTTCTGTTATGCTAGCTCCACCGTAAACTGCTACCACATTAATACCTTTTTCGTATTTAGAGTAGTTTTTAATTTCGTTGGTAATCTGCAAACAAAGTTCGCGTGTTGGAGATAAAATTAATGCTTGTGTATTTCTGTTGTTGGCATCAATTTTCTGAATAACTGGAAAACCAAATGCTGCCGTTTTCCCTGTCCCTGTCTGAGCCAACGCAACCATATCTGTGTCTTTTTCCAATAATAGGGGAATCGCTTTCTCCTGTACTTCGGTCGGATTTTCAAATCCTAGATCTAAAATCGCCTTCAGTAACGATTCACTCAATCCTAATTGTTCAAATTTATTCATATGTATTTTTAAAATAGGGTGCAAAATTACTGTTTATAATTCATATAAACTAATGCTATTTTAAGATTTAATAATTTATTGTAATTTGATTATCAGAAAGTTATGTTTTTTTTCGAGAATTAAGGCTTTTGATTTAGAAATGCGATGTGAAATTACGGCTTAAAATCGGATATATTGTTATAAAAATGTTGTATTAAAAACATTTAAGTATTTTCCTTTAAGAAGGCGATTAGTTGTAGCGTCGCTTTTCCTCTGTGACTTACTTTATTTTTTATGTCTAGCGGTAATTGTGCGAAAGTCTCCTGATATTCTTCAGGTCTAAAAATAGGATCGTATCCAAATCCTAAGCTGCCTGATTTTTCTAAAGTAATTTCACCAGTGGCAATTCCTGTAAAAAGATACTGTTTGTCATTTAAATTTAACGCCATGACCGTTTTAAATTGTGCCTTTCTATTATTTTTATCCACTAAGGCCTCCAATAATTTATTCATATTGTTATCAGCATTGCGCTGTTCTCCCGCATATCGTGCAGAAAAAACTCCGGGTTCTCCGTTTAAAGAATCCACTTCAAGCCCACTGTCATCAGCAAAGCAATCGAAACCATATTTTTGGGTCACATAGTTTGCTTTTAAGATCGCATTGCCTTCAATGGTTTCCGCGGTTTCAGGGATTTCTTCATAACAGCCGATGTCTTCCAGGCTCAGAATTTTGATTGTATCAGGAAGTATACTTTGTATTTCCAAAATTTTATTCTTGTTATTAGAGGCGAAAACGAGTTGCATTTTATTGGTTTTAATTTCTTCCAAAGGTACATTTTTTTTGATGTTTTCACAGGGATAGGTACTAACGGTCTGAATGGCCTGTTGGTTATACTAATACATATGCTGTTTGGAATTCAAGGAATATATGTACCTGTAATTAGTTAAAAGTTAGTTAGTTAATTAATGGTTAAAGTATTGTTTATTAGTGTTTTAAAAAAATAAAAATTATATCTTTGAGTGTGATTTTGATTAATCACTTGGGTAAAACCATCTGAAAAGAGAAGCTTATTCAAATAGTCATTTCATACTGAATGGTATGAGTTGATAAATGGTAAATCAAAATCTACGATTGGAGGCCCTTTAATAAGGCCTCCTTTTTTGTATGTCGGGCATGGTTGTTTTCTAGCAGTATGTGCGTCTTTGTATAAGTCAGCCATGAAAGAATAGGAGTGTTATTCTGAGGGTGTTGCAACCTGATGTGAAGGGAGAATATCAAGAAGTCAATACAGGGGTAGTATAAAAGACGCGAAGCGAAGGTGACAATAGGAGGGTTTATAAAACTGGAATTTGACGGTTTTGCATTACAATTGCAGGTTGTTTTAAAGCGCTAATAGGAAACGAGTTAATGATTAGTTAAAATGCTTTTTTGGAATTAGTTCAAGAAAAATTTGTCTTATCTTTGAGTATGATTTTGATTTGTTCTTGAATATGGCCATCTGCAAAGAGAAGCGTATTTGATAGTCACGAGTACCGAAAGGGATCAGTAGATAACAACAAACCAAAATCTAAACTGGAGGCCTGTAACAAGGCCTCTTTTTTTTTGGATTATATCTAAAAAAAAGTAATTTACTGTGTTTTTTTTTCAAACGTATTTTTATTAAAAACCTCTTTTTATTAAATTAGCAGAAGTAATTTTAACGGTCGAAATATCTAAATGGCAGTGTTTTTTATGCAAAAATTTGGCACGTTAATTATTGGTTAAAATGTTGAATTAGAGTTGTTTTTTTTAGGAACAAATAATATCTTTGAGTGTGATTCTGATTGAATACCTGAGAATGTCAATTTTATAATGAGATTGATAGCTCACAATAGACTATACCAGTAACGGTAAGAGTTAATATCGGTAACTCAGAATCACATTGGAGGCCCTTTAAAAAGGCCTCTTTTTTGTGCGCTACGATGCCTATCTCCAGGGTGAAATCGGGTCAAGCATCATTTTTTGGGTTCTACTTTATTTAAGGATTGTTTGCTAGAATAGGTTTTTTTAATTTACGTTTCTCAAAATAATCACCACAATTTTTTTGACTCGATTAGATAAAAGAGTTGCTTGAAAATTTACATTTAAGGTGTTGAAAGTAAGTGTGTTAATTGTTGGTTAAAGTGCTTTGTCGGAGTTGTTTATTATGGTTTTTGTATTATCTTTGAATATGGTTTTGCTTTGTTCTTGAATATAGCCATCTGCAAAGAGTAGCGTATTTGATAGTTAGTTGTATCGAAAGATATAAACTGATAATAACAAACCAAAGTCTGAATTGGAGGTCTGTAAAAAGGCCTCCTTTTTTGTGGTTTCGTGTCAGGCTAATTAATTTTTAGTTTACCTGTTTCGAAAATATAATTTTATTAGAATAACTTTTATTAAAATTCCATAAGCTAATTTTCACGATTTTAATATCTTAATAACTGTGATTGTACTGCTATTTATTGACGCGTTAATGGTTAGTTAAAAACCTGATTTAGAGTTGTTGTTATAAAAATAAATTATATCTTTGAGTGTGATTCTGATTAATTACTTGAGTATGTCGATCTTGCAACAAGATATGATAATTCAATAGTCAGCTATACAGTAAAGTATAAGTTAGATAATGGTAAATCAGAATCAACAATTGGAGGACTCTAAAGGTCCTCCTTTTTTGTGTGCGCTGAATACTATATTTCGAGCAGCTTTTTTTTGCTTTTATTTAGATGTTGGCAGCAGTTGTTATTTTTTCTCCGTTATATATAAATTAGCTATATCTTCTATAAAATTTTCTGGATGTGAACCTACTAAATTGGTTAAAATCACTACTGAAACATTATCTTTTGGATAAATGTATAAGGCATTTCTGTTACCGCCTAACGAAGCAATTACAGGGTTTTTAATTCTTGACGTTGTAGAAAAACCAATCGAACTTCTGTTCAGAAAATCGTTTGTTTCATATGTTTTTCCATTATTTAATACTATTGGAGTCCAGAGTGTTTTAAGATTTTCTGCATTAATTAATTTATTACTTTGTAATGCTATTACCCATTGTGCCATTTCAGTTGCAGTTGAATATATCCCTGCTGCTGGATACAAATTTGAAGGTATTGGTTGATAAACATTGGTTAGGATACCATTTCTAAAATAAGAATAAGGCCTTGCGGAGTGATTAATTATATTGTAAAAATCTCCCATTCCTGCTTTAATGGAGTTCTTCATTCCCGCTTTTTTAAACTCGTTTTCTATAATATATTTTTCAAATGATTGTCCACTTATTTTTTCAATAATCATTCCAAGCAGCAGGTAATTAGCTTGGTTGTCTCTTAATTCTTCCCCAGGTGTAAAAACTAGAGGTAACTTTTTCATTTTTTGGAATAAAGTTTCACTATTTTCAGACAACATATTTCCCTCTGAATCCCAAATATTCGGAATTCCCGATTTATGAGTTACTACTTGTTTTACGGTAATATTTTGCCAAGTATTGGGCAGTCTATCCAAATACTTTGAAATAGGTTCTTCAAGATTTAATTTGCCATTTTCTACTAATTGCATAATTGCAACTCCTGTAAATGCTTTAACAATAGAATTAATGCTGAAAACAGTTTGGCTATCAACTGCAATTGAATCTTCAATATTAGCTAATCCGTAATGACTTGTTTTAACAATCACATTATCTTTAATTATTGCTAATTGCAAGCCAATAATTCTATTTTTTTGCATCAGTTCTTTTATTGCAACATCGACTTTGTCAACTTGTGAATAAGTAAAATTACAAACTGCAAAAAAGGCAAGTAAAAACATTATTTTTTTCATATTTTATTTGGTTTATTTTATGATTTTTTTGGATACAATGACTATCAACAAAATGGCTCCAAGTGTTTCAATTATAGCTGGTTTAGGCATAAATTAGCTTTTCCTCTAAGCGAATATAAGGAATATTTTTACTACAATTAATTAACTATTTCAAATTACTACAGGTATATATTACTTCTATTTGGCTCCAAATTTTCTCCCAACAGTTAAATAGCACTGCCCATCAAGAACTACTCCGGATTCAAGCAGTGAAATCCGCAAATAGAATATAGTAGAATCGGATTTAGCAAAATTCTTTGATAAAGTCAAGCATCAAAAATTAAGTGTTAGAAAAGGGGAAAAGCGATTATTACGACTTATTGTCAAAATTCTGAAGATAGATATTCTGAGAGCGGAGCGCATAAACACAACGGGCAAAAAAACGGAAAGCTTTTGTCTAAGGGTGAAAGTTATTTCAGTTACTAAGAATATAAAAGATTTTGTGTCTTTCATGCTATTATTTGAAATGATTTGTTTTATTTCACCAAATAGAAAAACAAGGTTTAAAAGGATGAAAACTAAAAAGCTCTTTTTTACGTAAATGTTTTTGCCTAATTGTAATTTATTAAACATGAGTAAAAAAAAATGCAAGCTGTTTTCTATTGTTTTTAAATTATTGTTTTTCATGTTGTTTTTTACAAAAACCTATTCACAATATGTGTTTAGGAGTAATTCTATTCCTCAAGAATTTTCTTTACACAATTACACCACAATTGCAGATGTTGGCCAAAAAGAATTAGATATACAATATGTTACAGCTAATTACAATGTATTAAATTTTAAAAAACTTCAAACTGAAAATGATGACTTAGGCTTCACTCAAAACCATTTTTGGACAAAAACAGAGTTTGAAAATACTACTGATTTAACCTTAAATTACTATTTAGAAACTGCTCGTCCAATAACAGATTTGGTAGAGTTATATATTATAGATGGGGTTTCCCGGAGAATTGTCAAAAAGGTAAGTGGTGATACTATGCCTTATTCCCAACGTAGTTTTGATAATCGGAAAACTATTTTCAAAATAGAAATTGCACCACAATCCACTCTACAGTTATTTTTGCACCTAAAAAGCGATGGTGAAGTGATAAAAATTCCTGTGATGCTCTATTCATCTGAAAGCTTTATACAGATGGTTTCAAATGAGCAATTATTTTTTGGGATATTTTATGGTATTTTGTTGATTGCAGCAATTATCTATTTTTTCTTCTTTTTTGCTTTGAACGAAAAGATATTTCTGTACTATAGTTTGTATGTTTTATTTGTCGGTTTGTTGCAATTTGCTTTAGATGGTTTTTTCTACAAGTTTGTCACACCATTTGCAGGATGGTTTTCTAACCATGCCGTGCTTTTTATAGCAATAATTGCCGTTTTTTTATCGGGCAAATACAGCGAATTGTATTTAAAAATCAAAACGAATAGTAAGAGAATTTATGTGCTATTCAAGGTAGCGTACGGGTTATTGTTCTTTTTATTGTTCTGTGTGATTTTTATTCCTTCAATCCTGTTGTTTTCCTATGTTTTAGTTAACGTGCTGACGCTGGTTTTCTTGATCTTAATTGTTTATTCAATAATCTATCTTTACTATAAAAGAAAACCGGTGGATTCTTTTTTTACCGCGGGTATTTTATTTTTGATTATTGGTTTTGGAATATTTATTTTATATAATTTCGGGTTGTTTCCTATTAACTTTTTTACTCAAAACAGTTCGAAATTAGGAACGGGTTTAGAAGTTATTTTTCTTTCTCTGTCAATGTCTAATTTGATAAGAAATTTGAAAAATGAAAAAAACGAACTCAATCGGATCGCTCTGGTTCGATCGGAAGAAATGAATGATTTAAAATCGTATTTTTTGTCGAATATTAGTCATGAACTTCGTACGCCACTGAATGCTATTATGAATTTAATTGATTCTATTTCTAATGAAGTTCAAGATGATAAAATTAGAAAAAATTGCCAAATCATAAAATACTCCTCTCATAGTTTACTGAGTTCTGTAAATGATATTTTAGATTTTTCTAAAATTGAAAAAGGGGAATTGAGGCTGGAAAATAATCAATTTGATCCGGTCCAGGTTTTGGAACATTTAAAGAATAACGCAATCAATATTGCTAAAGACAAAGGATTGGAATTTCAATTTTCAAAATCAGATGCGATCCCTGATTTCTTAATTGGAGATATGACCCGATTGGTTCAGATTGTGAACAACGTGTTGAATAATGCCATAAAATTTACGGCTAGTGGTTTTGTGAAATTCACAATTAGTAATGTGCTGAAACCTAACAATAGAACCAGCTTAATTTTAACTGTTTCGGATTCTGGCGTTGGGATTTCCAAAGATAAAATGAATAGTATTTTTGACTCTTTTTCTCAAAATAATATTGATAATAAGCGAAAATTCGGAGGACTTGGATTAGGGCTTTATATAGTAAAGACTTTGGTTGATATGCAAAACGGAACTATCAAAATGGACAGTAAAATCAATGAAGGCACAACTTGCGTAATTACAATTGATTTTGATATATCGACAGAACAGAAAAAGGTCGAGACTCTTGCTAAAACTATCATTAACGATTTGGAAGGGAAGTCTATTTTAGTAGTTGAAGATAATCCTATTAACCAAATGGTGGTAAAAATGATCATCAAGAAATGGCTGAATACGAGGGCTGTTTATGTCGATAATGGACAGGAAGCATTGGAAGCCTTTAAAACAAATCATTTTGATATTGTATTAATGGATCTTCAAATGCCAGTCATGGATGGTTATGAAGCTACAATCGCAATTAGAAATGGCGAAGCTGGAGCAGATAATAGTAATATTCCCATTATTGCAGTAACTGCCGACGTGATGGAAACTACAAAACTGCGTGTTAAAGAAATAGGAATGAATGATTATTTGTCTAAACCAATCAAGAAAGAAGCTTTATATGAGGCTGTTAAAAAATTAGTTTAACTAAAACGCAGTCGTACGTATACGTGTTTGATTCCTTTTTTGTCGGAGTCTCTTTCATCAATTTCTAGAATATCAGTAAGCGATTTTAACATTGGAGTTAATTTAGCAAAGCCATAATTTCTTGGATCGAATTCAGGTTTTTTCTTTACAATCAGGTTTCCTACATCTCCTAGAAAAGCCCATCCACTATCGTCAGCGATATCTTCGATGGTTGACTCTATTAATTCTATGGTGTGTAAATCGACTTTATTTAAGCTTTTGGGCGTTGCTTTTTTAGTGTCGGCAGCAGTTCTTTTTGGTAATTTCTTTTTAATGGCGCCATCTAAAACTTCAATATAAATAAATCTATCACAGGCAACAATAAAAGAATTAGGGGTTTTTTGTTCGCCAATTCCGATGACTTTCATTCCGGATTCTCTCAATCGAATTGCTAAACGGGTAAAATCAGAATCACTGGATACAATACAAAATCCATCTACTTTATCCGAGTACAATAGATCCATTGCGTCAATAATCATCGCGGAATCGGAAGAGTTTTTTCCAACTGTATAGCTGTATTGTTGAATAGGTGTAATGGCGTGTTCTAACAAAACACTTTTCCAGCCTCCTGCATTTGGTTTGGTCCAATCGGCATAAATACGTTTGGTAGTTGGTGTGCCAAATTTGGCTATTTCTTCCATCATTCCCTTTACATTACTGTAGGGAACATTGTCAGCATCAATTAGAACGGCCAATTTTAATTCTTTTGTATCTTGTGACATTTTAGTAATAGTGTTGATTTTCGTATTTAAAGGTACAGATTATTCTTTTGTTTTGTGTTTTTTTTATTTTTTGGAAGCCAAATCCTTAATCGAAACTTCATTGATGCGTATGTCTTTTAGTACTGATTCTCCATTTTTTACGGCAACCACTGCGTACGTTTCATTTTTCTTTTTCATTGAAAATTCCTGATAAATTTTTTCGGCTTTTGGCGCACTTTTTTCATTCATGTAGAATCGATTAAAAGGGAAATCAATTGCTATTTTATCATTATTTAAAGCAAAGCCAATTTTCAATTTAAGATACGATTCGCTGTTTTTTGGTTTTGATTTAGAAATGGAAGTTATTTTAGCAAATCCATTTTTGCTCGTAATAATGGTTGCGAAAACTGTTTCTCCTGGTGTCCATTTAGTAGCATTTTTTACCGTGATTTCTCTTTCTTTAAAGAATAGCGTAATGTATTTTCCTCTGAAAGGATCATAAGGATCTATGGGAGCTGTTTGGAATTTAAATTCCTTTCCGGTTCTTATGATATCTTCCTGACTGAATATCATTTGTAAAGGGACAAATAATTGTGCTAAAACAACCAGAATAAATACCAGGAATAAGGTTTTCTTATTTTTCATTTCTATTTCTTTTTTTAAGAATAAAATAATTAGCTAAGAAGAATCCTAACCCTATTGTGATAAATAAAATACCCCGAAGTATAAAACTTAAATCAGTATCAAAAAAACGACACGTAACAAGAACGGTAATTAACAGCAAGCCGAAATTTAATATTCCTAAATGATTTAGTTTACTTCCGCGTTTAATCTCGGCGATACCAATTAATAATACTAAGAGGTTTGCAACTATAGAAAAATCATATCCATTAATAAAAGGAAGAATATTTGTTACGAAAACGAGTTCCAAAATGGAAATATCTTTGAAGAATGTTTTGTTGTTTTTTTTATAAAACAATACAGCAGCAAGCAATGTTAACACTAAAGCAACGATGAATTCTGTAGAAAGAAAAATTGCTGATAAAGAAGCTGTTTTGTAAATGGGTTTGTCCCAAAACCATTTGAAACTGTAGACCAACAGCAGGTATAATATTCCTAATTTTCCAAGGATCAGGAAACTATTGTTCTTTAATTTCTGTTTGTCGAAAAATGACGTTTGACCAATGAAATAAAAAATGCTAAATAAACTCATGTAGCTCAAATATATTAAATTCCTGTTTTCGTTGGCAATAGTTCCTAAACAAATCACAATTGATAAAGATACAAACCAGTTATGAAATAGTGTGAAATTGCTTTGCGCTTTGGTTTTTAGAAGTTTATAATAATGTGGAGCAATTCCTAAAAGCAGTATCCAATAGTAAAAAGAATCCGTTTTTGGATATGTGAAGTAATTGGTATTACTGCCGTAATATGTAATTCCTAAAATGAATAGCAGCGAAGCTATAGAGGATTTAAGCAGATAAACCAGAGGTAAGCCCAATAACATCCATGTAAGTAGGAACGAATCGATATCTCCGGGGATATTATAAACCTGAGCAATTAATGAAATGCTTGCGCCAATGGCGAAAAATAAAAAAACAGAAGATGTTTCTCTCCAAGGGGTACTTTCTGGTTTTTTTAAAAGGGAATAACCACATAAAAGTTGACCAATTATCAGAGGAAGAAACGACAGAATTGTTTTTGTTATTTGGGAAAGATTGTCCCAATTGTGTGCGAAAACGAGAATAATACCAAGTCCGACAAGGATCGCTCCCAAAATTCCAAAAACAGAAGAAATTTTGTTCTGTTCTTCTTCCTTTTTTTGCCGGAAGTAGTGCCTGATTTTTTCGGCAGTTTCTTCTGTAACTACATTGGCTTTGAGTAGTTCTTGAAGTTCGTTTGTAATTTTGTCAGACATAAACTATATTTTCTATAATTCAAATATACAATGTTTATCAGAGTAATCGTTTTTTTAGCCCTGTACGAAACGGCGTCTTTTTGTGGCAAAGAAAAATAGGCAGAAAGGAAATAGTGTGAAGCAGAAAATAGCTTCTACTATCCATTAGTAGAAACCCTTAAAAATAAATTTACTTTCAATACCATTATAAAATTTAAATAATTATTTTTGCAACTTCTTAAAATTAAAATTATTACTTGATATATTATGGTAAAGGATTTATTCGAAAGGATTCAAAACAATAAAGGGCCATTAGGAAAATGGGCTTCACAAGCGGAAGGTTATTTTGTTTTTCCTAAATTAGAAGGGGAATTGGGTCCAAGAATGCAGTTTGCTGGAAAGGAAGTTTTGAACTGGAGCTTGAATGACTATTTAGGTCTTGCAAATCACCCGGAAGTTCGTAAAGCAGATACTGATGCGGCGGCACAATATGGTGCGGCTTACCCAATGGGTGCCCGTATGTTGAGTGGGCACACTAAATATCATGAGCAATTAGAGAATGAGCTGGCTGCTTTTGTAATGAAAGAATCGGCTTATTTATTGAATTTTGGGTACCAGGGAATGGTGTCAATTATTGACGCTTTGGTTACTAAAAATGATGTAATTGTGTATGATGTAGATGCTCATGCTTGTATTATTGACGGGGTTCGTTTACATATGGGAAAGCGTTTCACCTATAAGCATAATGATTTGGAGAGCATGGAGAAAAATCTTCAGCGTGCTACAAAATTGGCTGCAGAAAATGGTGGGGGTATTCTTTTTATTACTGAAGGTGTTTTTGGAATGCGTGGGCAACAAGGAAAATTGAAAGAGATTGTTGCTATGAAACAAAAATACAATTTCCGTTTGCTTGTAGATGACGCGCATGGTTTTGGAACTCTTGGAGCAACAGGAGCAGGAGCAGGTGAGGAACAAGGAGTTCAGGATGATATTGATGTTTATTTCTCAACTTTTGCAAAATCTATGGCTAATATTGGTGCTTTTGTGGCGGCTGATGCAGCAATAATTGATTATCTAAAATACAATTTGCGTTCGCAAATGTTTGCGAAAGCATTACCGATGATTCAAACAATTGGATCATTGAAACGATTGGAATTGTTGAGAAATTCAACAGAATTAAAAGATAAACTTTGGGTGATCGTTAATGCTTTACAGAGTGGTTTGCGTTCTAGAAATTTTAATATTGGTGATACTAATACTTGTGTTACACCAGTTTATCTGGAAGGAAGTGTACCAGAAGCGATGGTTATGGTAAATGATTTGAGAGAGAATTACGGAATTTTCTTGTCGATCGTGATTTATCCGGTGATTCCAAAAGGAATTATTTTATTAAGAATGACACCTACAGCTTCGCATACTTTAGCTGATATTGATGAAACGCTAACTGCTTTTGAGGCTATTCGTGAAAAATTAGAAAACGGAACCTATAAAGAAATTGCATCACGAACTAAAGTTGATTTGGACGCTTAGTTCAGTGAAGAAGTTTTATATGAAAAACCATTAGTCTTGACTTGACTGATGGTTTTTTTTTTGGAATGAATTTAGCTATGAATTAGTACATTTATAAAACTAAAATTGAATTTATGAAAAAAGTAATTTTATTAGGAATCGTTTTTATGAGTATTCTAGTTTCTTGTAAAAAAGAAAAAGAAAAGGAAGACGCTATGGATCCATCAGAAAAAATAGTTGTTGAACAACCTGCAGCCAAGGAATGCTACAATGCAATTATAAAAAAGGATACTATTTCAATGGTTTTGAATATAAAAGGAGATCAATTGACTTCTGGGAAATTGAGTTATAATTTCTATGAAAAGGACAAAAGCGAAGGTGAATTGGTGGGAGAATTAAAAGGAGATACACTTTTTGCGGAATATACATTCATGTCCGAAGGTGTTTCCTCAGTTCGTCAAGTTGCTTTCTTGAAAAAAGGGGATGCGTATGTTGAGGGTTTTGGAGATGTTGTTGACGATAATAAAGGGAAAGTAACTTTTAAAGATAGGAAACAATTAAAATTTGAAGGAAATATCGTTTTGTCAAAAGTGGATTGTAAATTGTAATCTGCGTTTAAAAAATAAAATCACTTAAAACTGAAAAATCCATAAACTGCGAGTTTATGGATTTTTTTAGTTTTGATATTATACTATTTTATTTCTACAGATTCTTTATAAAAGTACATCTGCGTTTGTGAACTACGGGGTCGAAATGCTTCCACAAATTGTGAACGGCAATATTATCTGCTAGTTCAGGAGTTCTGAAGCAATTGATAATTCCCTTTTTTCTGAAAGTTTCGTAATATTCTTTAAAAATGATTGCCGTAACTGCTTTGTTTTGATATTCCGGTAGAACACCAATAAGATAAAAAATGACATCTTTGCTCTGTTTTCTTGCTTTGAGTAAATGCAAAAATCCGAAAGGGAATAATTTTCCTTTTGATTTTTGCAAGGCTTCCGAAAAAGAAGGCATTACAATACTAAAAGCAACAATATTATGCTCTTTATCTTCCACAAATTTGATGAATTCAGGATTGATGAAGCTGATGTATTTTTTCTTAAAATATTCTTTTTGTGTGTCTGAAACAGCTACAAAAGAAGATAAGGAAGCATAGGATTTATTGAATAAATCAAACATTTTATCGACATGAGGCATCACTTCCTTGGTGGTTGTGAAATTAAGCGGGCTTAATTGATATCTTCTTTTTACCAAATCATTGGCCTTTTCGAAAAATTCTGGTTTTACATTTGCAAATGGAAATTTGCTTTCAATGTATTCCTTCTCTTTAACATATCCCAATTGCTCAAAATGACAGGCATAATACGGATGATTGTACCATGTGATCATTGTTCCCATCTGGTCAAACCCTTCGGTAAGAACACCTACTTTATCTAAATTTGAAAATCCCATTGGGCCTTCAACGTGTTCTAAATTGTTCTTTCTACCTAATTCATATACTTTTTCAAGTAATGCTTTTGTCACTTCAACGTCATCAATGACATCAAACCAGCCAAAACGAACTTTCTTTTTTTTCTGATCATTCACTTCGCTCCAATTTATTATGGCTGCAATTCGCCCCACAATTTCATTGTTTTTGTAGGCGATATAAAAATAGGCCTCGGCATTCTCGAACGAAGGATTTTTAGTTTTATCAAAGGTTTCCAGTTCATCTGCGATGATTGGTGGGACCCAGTTTTTATTGTTTTTGTATAAGGAAAAAGGAAATTTTATATAATCCGTTAATTCCCTTTTTGTTGTCGCTTCTTTTATTGTAATCATTTGTTGTTTATGGTGTAGTTTCTATTTGGTCTTTACGCTTTTTGGCTTTTGATCTTGCTTTTTTTTCGGCCTTAGTGCCGGAATTGTCACCACTGTCAATACTCATTCGCACTTCTTGGTAATTGGCGTCATAGCGCCAAGAAAAACCAACCCCACCATACAATATAGATGGAGTGTCTTTAAGGCTTGTGCTTATGGATGCGTCAATTTGCATGTCTTTGTTCAATAGATAAGCCGCACCTCCCCGAACAATTGCATCGCTGTAGAAATCGCTTTTGAATCCCTGGTTTTCTATAAATCCAGACCATTTGTCATTGAATCCTCTTGTTAAGGTCAGAACATAGCCATAACTTGGAAAATCGGTAGTGACGTAATCTGCTATGATATTAGTTACAAAAACCCAACTTCCGTCACCTAAGTGGTTTTGGGTAATCAACATGACTTTTGGTGATATGTTGGATTCTGGGGAAAAAGAATACGGATTGTCGGCCATGGTAAAATTAGCTCCCGCAAATACAGAAACCGCTGGGATTAATTGATGCCAATTGAATTTGCGATTGGCTTTCCAACTGAATACATTGATCTTTTTTTCATAATTCTTGAAAGGATCATAAATCAAATATTTTGCTCCTAAAACGGTTTGCTTTAATGCTGATCTATTGGAACTGTTGAATAGCGTGGTAAATTCTTCGTTTTGGTATTGTAAATCGGCTATCAATTCCAATTTTTCCATGAGTAATCCCCATCTTAATGTGACGTCCAGACCAAAGCCATTGGCGTCATAATTCAATAAGCTATGATTTTCTTTTATCCCATAAATACCTGCTTCTACTTGAATAACAGATTTCCCAACCGCAAAAGCTGACATTGTTTCGCCAGGTCTGTTGGAATTGATTTGATCTGTATGCTGGCCATAATGCATGTATGGAATCATAAAAATGGCAGAGATAAGTATGGTTTTAATTTTAAACATATTAATTTTTTTGGGTTAAAAAATAATAACGCTTTTCAAATGTACTATATTTTATTATTTATTTAAGAATGATATTTTAGTTTTGAATGTTGGATTTGTTAATTTTGCAAAAAATATTTTGATTATGCAAACAGCTTCATTTACTGGTTTTATAAAAGCACTTTTTTATATGATTGCTTTCTATTACATTTTTAGATTTTTGGCAAAGTTATTCTTGCCATTATTGGTTAAAAAAGTAGTGGAGAAAGCGGGACAGAATTTTCAGCAACAGCAGCAAAACGCACAGGATAATTCTTGGAAGCAAACGCAAAGTAAAGACGAAGTTGTTTACAATACAGCGAATGCCAAAAATCCTCGTGAAACCAAAAAAGTAGGGGATTACGTTGATTACGAAGAAATAGATTAAATTTGCCGTAAAACGAAGACCTCATACTTTAAACCAAACTTTCTAAAAATTGAAAATAATAAATAAGTTCTACCCGCACGCGCTTGCCATACTTGGTTTTGTAGTTATTTCCTTAATCTATTTTTTTCCTGTATTACAAGGAAAGCAAATCTATCAGTCGGACATTGCCCAATATACTGGAATGGCTAAGGAACAAAATGATTTTAGAGCCTCCGATCATGTAGAACCTTATTGGACAAATTCAGCTTTTGGAGGGATGCCCACGTATCAATTAGGAGCAAAATATCCGCACGATTATATTGGAGCTATTGATGACGCTTTACGATTTTTACCGCGTCCAGCTGATTATTTATTTATGTATTTCCTTTGTTTTTATGGTTTGTTATTGGTTCTGAAAATCGATCCGTTGAAAGCATTTTTTGGAGCGTTGGCTTTCGGTTTCTCTACTTATTTGATTATAATTCTGGGAGTTGGACATAATGCCAAAGCTCATGCAATTGCTTATATGCCGCTCGTGATTGCTGGATTTATTTTGGTTTTTCAAAAAAAATATATTTTAGGAGGATTGATAACGTTGTTTGCCACAGCATTAGAAATTAATGCCAATCACTTTCAAATGACTTATTACTTATTAATTTTCTTGTTAATACTTTCGGGTTATTTTATATATCAGGGTGTAAAAGAGAAGGAATATAAGTCGCTGTCCTATTCGTTTGGAGTTCTTGCGATAGCAGGAATTTTGGCTTTGGGAGCCAATGCGACAAATTTATTAGCGACTTCAGAATTTGCTAATTTTAGTATTCGTGGGAAAAGCGAATTAACCTTTAATCCTGATGGGTCAAAAACCACTAGCAATAGTGCTATGACACATGAATATATTACAGAATACAGCTATGGAATAGCCGAAAGTTTTAATCTTATTGCTCCAAGACTTTTTGGAGGTTCTAATAATGAAGCTGTAGGACAAGATAGCGAAATGTATAACTTCATGATCAGTAAAGGTGTGCCGGAAGCACAGGCGAACGATTTTGTTTCTGGATTGCCTACGTATTGGGGTGATCAGCCTATTGTTGCTGCGCCTGCATACATTGGAGCAGTCGTTTTCTTTTTAGGGATCTTGGCTTTGTTTATTGATAAGCGAAAAATTAAATATGTATTTCTTTCTGGAGCAATCGTAGCATTAGTACTTTCCTGGGGTAAAAATTTTCCAGCTTTGACTGACTTTTTTATTGATTATGTCCCAATGTATGATAAATTTAGAGCGGTTTCTTCAATACAAGTAATTTTGGAATTATGTTTTCCTGTCCTTGCAATTATGGGATTACAGTCCTTTTTTAAATTAGATGAAAAGATTCCTAAGCAGCAGGAAAAAGCACTATTAGAAACAGCTGTTTTTAGTTTGGGTGTGATTCTCATTTTGTTCTTATGTAAAAGCCTTTTTAGTTTTTCTGGGGGTAATGATAATTATTATCTGCAAAATTATGGTCCAGATTTTATAAATGCCCTTAAAGAAGACAGGATGAGCTTATATAACGCTGATTTATTGCGTTCGGGGTTCTTTATTTTTGTTTCAGCAGGTGTTTTATGGTTGTTCGTTAAAAATAGATTCGCTCAGAATACGGCAATAATTTTGGTAGGTATTTTAATGATTTTTGATTTATTCTTTGTCGATAAAAAATACGTTTCTAGTAAGGATTTTGTCAACAAAAGAGAGGTAGAAGCACCATTTCAGCAAACACCAGCGGATGCTCAAATTCTAAAAGATACGTCGAGTTACAGAGTTTTTGAAGTTGGGGATTTATTAGGTGCAAGAACTTCTTATTTCCATAAATCTATTGGGGGTTATAGCGCTGTAAGACCTCGAAGAGTACAGCAATTATTCGATTACCAAATTGCTAAAAACAATATGGAAATACTTAACATGCTTAATGTTAAGTATGTGATTCAAAGCGATAGCACAGGCAATTCTATCCCAACTCAAAATCCAAACACTAATGGAAATGCATGGTTTGTAAAAAACATAAAATTAGTTCAAACTGCTGATGAAGAAATGAAAGCATTGGATAGTTTTGATTCTAAAAATGTTGCCATAGTAAATCAAAATGAATTTAAAATTAGAAATACATCTTTCGCCAAAGATAGTTCGGCTATAATAATTTTAGATTCCTATAAACCGAACCATTTGAAATATACATCGAATAGCAGGAATGATGGTCTGGCTGTTTTCTCTGAAATGTATTATGGAAAAGGGTGGAATGCTTATGTCGATGGTAAAAAAGTAGAGCATCTAAGAGTAGATTATGTTTTAAGAGGTTTGCAAATTCCAGCAGGAAAACACGCGGTAGAATTTAAGTTTGAGCCTCAGGTTATAAAAACAGGAGGGACGATTACCTTAATTAGTTCAATAGGAATGTTATTACTTTTAGCAGGCGGTATTTATGTTGAAAGGAAGAAGAGATTAAGTAGGTAGATTATGATTTAAGATTTTAGAATTAAATTAGTAACCTTAAAACTTAAACTTGGAAGTAAAGAAAATTTTAATCATAACCTATTATTGGCCACCAGCTGGGGGACCTGGCGTACAACGTTGGCTTAAGTTTGTGAAATATTTACCTGATTTTGGAATTCAGCCAATTGTATATATTCCTGAGAACCCGACGTATCCAATTATTGATGAAAATTTAGTTAAAGAAGTTTCAGATAAAGCAATTATTCTGAAACAGAAAATCTTTGAGCCGTATCAATTAGCCTCTTTTTTTTCAAAGAATAAAACCAAAAAAATCAGTTCGGGAATTATCCCAAATCAAAAAAAACAATCTTTTTTAGATAAAGTGTTTCTTTGGATTCGTGGCAATCTTTTTATTCCGGATGCCCGTGTTTTTTGGGTAAAACCATCAGTTTCTTATTTGGAAAAATACATTAAAGAAAATAATATTGATACGATTATCACTTCTGGTCCGCCACATAGTTTGCATCTCATTGGATTAGAGGTAAAACAAAAATTAGATTTAAAATGGTTTGCTGATTTTCGGGATCCTTGGACGACTATTGGTTATCATAAATCGTTACGATTGTCAGATTATGCTGCCAAAAAGCACAAAGAATTTGAGCGTCAGGTTTTAAATACGGCAGATACGATTATAGTAACTAGTAAAACAACAAAAACCGAATTTGAAGCCATTACTAACAAACCAATTGTAGTAATAACAAATGGTTATGATACGGAAAATGTTGAGAAACAAACCTTGGATTCAAAATTTAGTTTAGCGCACATTGGTTCTTTTCTTTCTGAGAGAAACCCTCTTATTCTATGGGAAAGTTTAGTCGAATTAATTGATGAGATTCCCGGTTTCAAATCGCATTTAGAACTAAAAATGATAGGGGCAGTAAGCCAGGAAGTTTTGGAAGCTGTAACGCAATTTGGATTAAATGCGTATTTGAATAATTTAGGTTATGTTTCCCATGCGGAAGCGATCGCACATCAAAGAAAATCACAAGTTTTATTGCTTGTCGAAATCAATTCCGAAGATACAAAGAGTATTATTCCGGGGAAATTATTCGAATATATGGTTTCTGGCAGGCCGATTATAGCGATTGGGCCAAATGGTTCTGATTTTGCCGAAATCATAACGGAAACGAATACTGGTGTGTTTTTTAATTATTCAGAAAAGATGAGATTAAAAGGTGTAATTTTGGACTTTTATAATCAGTTTTTGGAAGGAAAATTACAATCAAATGGAGTGGGTTTACAACGCTATTCCAGAATAAACCTTACCAAGGAATTAGTACAATTGATTCAATAGAAAGCCAAAGTTTTTGCAACTTTAAATCTTAAATTTTAAACTCCTAGAATGGGAATAGTATTAAATCAGTCTTTAAAAAACACCATAATAACCTACATTGGCTTTGGCATTGGAGCAATAAATACACTTTATTTATATCCTATTTTTTTAGGTGCTACCTATTATGCTTTGACAAATTACATTCTTTCGGCAGCGAATGTTATAATGCCATTATTTGCCATAGGAATGCAAAATACTTTAGTGAAGTTTTATTCACAATATGAATCCGATGCCGAAAGGTCACGGTTTTTATCTTTTACGGTCTTATTTCCTTTGTTTCTTTTTATTCCGTTAATGCTGATTGGTTTATTTTTCTTTGATGATATTTCAATCTTTTTATCCAAGAAAAATCCGGTTGTTAAAGAATTTATTTGGCTTATTCCGTTCATAGGGTTATGTATGGCCTATTTCGAAATTTTTTACGCTTGGGCAAGAGTACATATGCATTCTGTTTTTGGTAATTTTATCAAGGAAGTCGGACTTCGATTATTTTCGTTGTTTGCTTTGATTGGGGTTTATTATGAATGGATTTCTGTTATAGAATTTGTTTATGTTACTGCAGGCGTTTATTTTTTGGCTTTAATGATTACGATGCTATATGCGTTTAATATAAAAAAACCAGTTTTTCAATTTGCCATCCCTCACGATGTGAAAAATATAATGGAGTATACCTTTTATATTATTTTATCAGGAAGTGTTGCTAATTTGCTTTTGGATGGCGATAAAATGATGCTCAATCAATATATGATTATTGAAAATATCGCTTATTATTCAGTAGCTACATATATTGCATTGGTTATATCCGTTCCCAGTCGTGCAATGCATCAAATTGTTTATCCAATTACTGCAAGGTTAATGCATGAGAATAAACATGATGAGCTAAATGCTCTTTATAAAAAAACATCTATAAACCTACAAATAGTAGGAGGTTTTGTGATGTTATGTATTTTCGTCAACATCAATCAAATGTATGAATTGGTACCACCCGAATACAGTGGAGGTATTTTGGTTGTTTTTATGATAGGTATTTCCAAATATTTTGACCTGGTTTTAGGGAATAATAATGCTATTATTTTTAATACAAAATATTACCGGGCAGTATTGTTTCTCGGTGTGTTTTTAGTTGTTTTGACTATAGTACTGAATATGATTTTTATTCCTATATATGGTATTATGGGTTCTGCTTTTGCGACGCTATTATCCATAACTTTGTATAGTCTTGCCAAATTGCTTTTCGTGGTTAAGCGTTTGGATCTATATCCTTTTACAAGTCAAACATTGTATTCTTTAGCAATTACATTTGTCTTATTTTTGTTGTTTTATTTTTGGCAGTTTCCTTTTCATCCTATACTTAGTATCGGATTGAAATCAGTTTTAGTGACCATTTTATATGTTTATATCAATTATAAATTTGTTATTTCTATTGAATTAAACAACGTTATGGATTCTGTATTGAAAAAACTCAAAATTAAATTAAAATAAATTTATTCCGTTTCAAAAGAGGGCGAGTAATTTTTAAACAAGGCTTCTTATTTTTTTTGAGAATCCTTTTCTATTTATATTTTGATTTTTGAGGATCATTTTTTTGTATAGTTTTTCAGCAGGTAAGTGATTTGTATACTGTGAATTATATAATATTTTTCAATTATTATGTAATGTTAAAAAGCTTTTTTAAAAATATATTTGTATACTATTTTAAGTTTTAGACATGACGACTGCTATTGGAAAAATCACTAGAAGTGGGTATTGTGGAAATGAGGTATCACCCTTATTTTTGCAAATGATATTTTTACTAAATATTTTCAAAAACAATAATAAGTAGCTAAAGTAATTTACCCCAATGATTATGCAAAGCCATCAATACATAAACGAAGAAAGTTTACAAAAATTTTCTAATATCCTAGCTAATAAAATCCACCATGGATTTACTATTATAGAAAGAAATGATACTTTGCCTTTTGCGGTTTTATCAAAAGGTAGAAAAGAAGTTGATCACGGTTTTAATTTTTTGCTTTGTTGTTTGACATTAGGTGTATGGTCCGTTGGTTGGATTTATTTAACTTGTGTTTCTTCTAAAGAAAAAAATATAGTGATAGCCATCGATGAGGATGGGAATACATTTGAAGAAAAATGCTATTCTGAATAGACTTTCTTATAATTTATCCTTTAGGTATTTTCCAGTGATTGATTTTTTTATTTTCACAATCTCTTCGGGAGTTCCAACAGCTAATAATTGTCCACCATTTTCTCCGCCTTCGGGACCTAAATCAATAATCCAGTCGGCACATTTTATAAGATCAAGATTGTGTTCGATTACAAGTATCGAGTGACCTTTATCTATCAAAGCATCAAATGAAGCCAATAGTTTCTTGATATCATGAAAATGCAGGCCTGTTGTAGGTTCGTCAAAAACAAAAAGGGCTTTATCTTTTGTTGCTCCTTTTACTAAGAATGAAGCAAGTTTTATACGCTGGGCTTCTCCACCGGAGAGAGTAGAAGACGACTGTCCTAATTGTACATACCCTAATCCCACATCTTGTAGCGGTTGCAGTTTTTGAGTGATTTTAGTTTGCTTGTTTGCTATAAAAAAGGCAATCGCATCATCAATAGTCATAGTAAGAACATCATGAATGTTTTTTCCTTCAAAAGCGACTTCCAAAACTTCTTTCTTAAATCGTTTCCCGTTACAGGTTTCGCAAGGCAATTGTACATCGGCCATAAAAACCATCTCTACATTTATCGAACCTTCGCCTTTGCAAGTTTCACATCGGCCGCCATCAACATTAAAAGAAAAATGTTTAGCTTGATATCCTCTTATTTTTGATAATTTTTCTTTGGCATACAATTCCCGAATATCATCATATGCTTTAATATAAGTCACAGGGTTAGAGCGGGAACTTCGTCCAATTGGATTTTGATCTACATATTCAATATGTTTTATTTGCGAAAATGAGCCAGTCATTTCAGTGAAGTGACCTGCTTTTTCACCAACATTTTCCAATTTTTTTTGCATGGCAGGAAATAGAATTTTCTTGACAAGCGTGCTTTTTCCACTTCCTGACACTCCAGTGATAACTGTCAATACATCTAGTGGAAATGTGACATCTATATTTTGCAGATTGTTTTCTCTTGCCCCTTTTATTTCAATAAAATTTTTGAAAGGTCGTCGTTTTTTTGGAACAGTAATTTCTAAATCACCATTCAAATATTTCGCAGTAAGTGAAGTTGATTTAAGGATTTCATCAAACGTGCCCTGAGCAACTAAATTACCACCAAAGGTTCCTGCCTCCGGACCAATATCAATAATCATATCGGCCGCTTTCATGATATCCTCATCATGTTCTACAACAATAACAGTATTTCCTAAATTACGAAGCGACACTAATACTTTTATCAGACGTTCTGTATCTTTTGGGTGTAAACCAATACTGGGTTCGTCAAGAATATACATGGATCCCACTAAACTGCTTCCCAGGGAGGTTGCTAAGTTGATGCGTTGCGATTCTCCACCAGAGAGGGTAGCAGAGTTTCTGTTTAATGTCAGATAATCTAATCCTACTTCGGTCAAAAAAGACAAACGGTTGTTGATCTCCACTAATAATCGTTTTGCAATTTGTTTTTCGTAAACGTCTAAATCGATGCTTTCAAAAAAGCTAACCAAATGCTTTATAGGTAAATCAACTAAATCAGAAACTGTTTTGGAATTGATCTTCACATAAGAAGCTTCTATTCGCAAGCGTTTGCCTTTACAGGAATAACATTTAGTTTTGCCACGATAACGAGAAAGTAGAACACGGTTTTGAATTTTATAATTTTTCTCCTCTAATTCCTTAAAGAAATCATTTAGTCCTTGGAAATAGTTGTTTCCATTCCAAATCAATTCTTTTTGATCTTCAGATAATTGATAAAAAGGTTTATGGATAGGGAAATCAAATTTGTAAGCATTGTTTACCAGCTGGTCTCGAAACCAGCTCATACTTTCACCTCTCCAGGGGAAAATAGCATTTTCAAATATCGATAAAGTTGTGTTTGGTACCACTAATTCGGCATCAATTCCTATAATATTTCCGTAGCCTTCACATACAGGACATGCGCCGTAAGGATTGTTAAAACTGAATAAATGAACGTTTGGTTCCAAGAAATTGATTCCATCCAATTCGAAGTTATTAGAATAAGAAAAAATTTTATCAGAATTTAATTCCTGTAAATAGCAAATTCCTTTGCCTTCAAAAAAAGCAGTTTGAACCGCATCGGCAAGCCGGTTGTAGAATTCTTCTTCGTCTTTGACAACTATTCGATCTATAATGAGTTTTATATCGCTATTGTCTAAAGAATGTTGGTCTATCTCGTCTAAACGAACCATTTGATTATTAACCAAAATCCTCGCAAATCCTTGTTGTAAAAGTACTTTTAGTTTGTCTTCCAGTTTTCTGCCTTCTTCCAGATGAACAGGAGCAAGGAGCATCCATTTACTGTCAATGTCAAAGCTTTTTACATCACTAACTACATCAGTAACCGTATTTTTTTTTACTTCTCTCCCAGAAATAGGAGAATAAGTGCGCCCAATTCGGGCAAATAATAATTTTATATAATCGTAAATTTCCGTTGAAGTTCCTACTGTCGAACGTGCATTTGTTGTGTTTACTTTTTGTTCGATAGCAATTGCAGGAGCAATTCCTTTTATATATTCAACCTTTGGCTTGTCTAATCGACCAAGAAATTGTCGCGCATAGGACGACAGACTTTCTACGTAACGGCGTTGCCCTTCAGCGTAAAGAGTGTCAAACGCCAAACTTGATTTTCCTGATCCGGAAAGCCCTGTTATAACAACTAATTTATTTCTAGGAATCGCAACATCTACATTTTTTAAGTTATGTACTTGTGCGCCTTTGATAATAATATTTTTCTTAGGATCTAATTTAGAAAGGTCGACTTGCATAAAAATAATTAATTTTCACAAAAGTAGTCAATTTTCATCGGACAAAATAGTTTGAACAAATTACAAATTTGACATGGTAAAAGCAGTCGAATTGCAACGCAATGAAACGAAAATGATTACTTTTACGATAGATAACAAAACAATTCAAGATTTTACTGCTAAATGCTAAATGGCAAACCAGGAGATGTTAGAGTTACCATCAGAAGAGCTCTGCAAAAACTCTAGAATGCGATTTTCAATATTCTAACTAAATCAAAATGGAAAAAATATTTATTCTGCTTCTTATTGGAAACTTTTGTTTTGCACAACAGCCTAAAAGAAAACTAGTTTGGGAGGAGAATTTCAAAGAAAAAACCTTGAATAAGGAAACTTGGAATATTGAATTGGGTGACGGTGGTTGGGGTAATAATGAGAGACAATTGTATACGGGTGTAAATCATAAACTAACTAAAGGAAAATTAGTCATTACTGCAAAAAAAGAAGGAGAGAAATATACTTCAACACGGATTACAACAAAAAGTAAGAAAGAGTTTCAGTACGGTCGGTTCGAGGCAAGAGCTAAATTACCAGTTGGTTACGGTATTTGGCCTGCATTTTGGATGCTGGGTTCAAATATTAGTGAAGTTGGCTGGCCAAAAAGTGGTGAAATTGATATCTTAGAATATATCGGTAGGGAACCTCATATGGTATTTACAACTTTGCATACCCAAGACAGTCACGGAAATACTATTAATACGAGGAAAACAAAATTTCAAAATATTGAGAAAGGTTTTCATGTGTACGCAGTGGATTGGTCAAAAGACAAAATGGACTTTTTCGTAGATGACATACTAGTATATACGTTTCAACCTGAAATTAAAAACGAGAATACCTGGCCTTTTAATCAACCATTTTATTTTATTATTAATATGGCTATTGGAGGGGATTTTGGTGGGCCTAAAGTGGATGACACTATTTTTCCACAAGATTTTATTGTTGATTACATTAGAGTGTATCAATAAATTATTAAAAAGTTAAAAAAGAGGCATCAAAAAGGGTAGCTTAACGTTTATTATATAGAATTAAATTTCTTGTTAAATAGATTTGCAGATGCGTTTTTTTACTTTTTTTAACATAATAGTTTAAAAAAAAGTAATTTTTCATCTTGTTATTGCGTATATTTATACCACCCGAACGTGAAATCTTAGCCTGGATTTTAACATCTTTATTCTTTAGATGTTAATTTTTCTAAACTTTATTTGCTTGTTAAAATAATTATTTGCTAAATTTGAGCGATAAAATAAACCTTAATTAATCATTAGCCTATAGTATAAAACTACTTTTTAGAGAAAATTTCTCCAATTTTAATTAAAAACTAAAAGGTATAACTATGGCTAATACACAACTTCCAGACGCATTATTGGTTCAGGATTATGTTGCAGGTAATGAAGATGCCTTAGCTTCATTAATCAAAAGACACGAATCAAAAATTTACGGTTTTATATATTCTAAAATCTCTGACAGAGATACTTCGAATGATATTTTTCAAGATACCTTTATTAAGGTAATAAAAACCTTAAAATCAAACTCTTATAATGAAGAAGGAAAGTTCTTACCATGGGTGATGAGAATTTCTCACAATCTTATTGTGGATCACTATCGTAAAACTAAAAAAATGCCAATGTTTAGAGAAACAGAGGAATTTTCTATTTTTTCAATAATGTCAGATGATTCTCTTACGATAGAAAACAAAATAATATCGGAACAGGTCGAAATGGATTTGAAAAAACTTATCGAAGAGCTTCCAATAGATCAAAAAGAGGTTTTGGTCATGAGAATGTATCAGGATATGAGTTTTAAAGAAATTTCTGAAACAACTGGAGTCAGTATCAATACTGCTTTAGGTCGAATGCGCTACGCATTAATGAATCTAAGAAAAGTTATTGATAAACATCAAATTGTTTTGACGAATTAACAATAAATCAAAATTTGCCGCGTTGTATTATAAAAACAAATTTATTACAATATGGCAAAAATTTACTCTAAAAAATCATTAGTTAATAGCAAGATGAAGCCCGAGAAAGAAATCGTTTCTTTTTTATTGAATTATTCAAAAGCGTTAAGCATAATAAAAATAGAAGATAAAAGTTTCGAAATTATATCTAATTAAAAAAGACCTATTTAAGTATTGGATGGTCTTGTATTGAAAAATTCAAGCTTCTGATTTTTAAGACTTGAATAACCAGATTCCACTAATTTTATTTAATAAATTAGTGGAATCTCCTATTTATGGGAGTTCTGTTTTTTGTAATACTCCTCTAAAATAGTCTTCCTTCCAATGGTTTTGGTAATAATGTCTTTATCTATATCCCAACCGCGTGCTGGGGAATATTCCCTTCCATACCAAATGATTTGTAAATGTAAGTCATTCCATATTTCCTTTGGGAAAATACGTTTTGCATCCTTCTCTGTTTGAACAACATTTTTTCCATTTGTCAAATTCCATCTGTACATTAATCGATGAATATGCGTATCGACAGGAAAAGCTGGAACGTTAAAAGCTTGAGACATTACCACGCTTGCGGTTTTATGTCCGACAGCTGGTAATTCTTCCAAAAATTCAAAACTCTGCGGTACTTTTCCGCCATGCTTATCAATTAAAATATGAGATAAACCGTGAATGCCTTTTGATTTCATTGGCGACAAGCCACACGGACGTATGATTTCCTTTATTTCTTCCACAGACATTTTTATCATATCATAGGGATTATCCGCTTTAGCAAAAAGTAAAGGCGTGATTTGGTTTACGCGAACATCCGTACATTGCGCTGAAAGTAAAACCGCAATTAATAAAGTATAAGGATCTTTGTGGTTTAACGGAATAGGAATCGTTGGATATAACTCTTTTAACGTATTTATAACAAACCTTACCCGTTCTTCTTTATTCATTATTCATTAAATTTGATTTGTAAAGAAAAACAATTTCAATCTCAATAACAAAATTCATTTCAATTCAAACAAATAAAAAAAAAACAGCTAATGACAACATTAACAAAAGGAGATAAAGCACCTGATTTTTCTGGTCTGGATCAAGACGGAAAGCCACATCAATTATCGGATTATAAAGGGAAAAAACTAGTGGTTTTCTTTTATCCAAAAGCCAATACACCCGGGTGCACCGCCGAAGCCTGTGATCTAAGAGATAATTTTGAGCGTTTTAAAGCTAATAATTATGAACTTCTGGGAGTAAGTGCCGATGCGCAAAAAGCGCAGGCTAAATTCAAAGAAAAATATGACTTTCCTTTTCCGTTGTTGGCTGATGAAGATAAATCAGTAATTCAGGCATTTGGAGTTTGGGGCCCAAAGAAATTCATGGGAAGAGAATACGACGGGATTCACAGAACCACATTTGTAATCGATGAAAATGGAATTATCGAAGAGGTAATTGCGGACGTAAAAACCAAAGCGCATGCCGCACAGATATTAAAATAAGTTTTCCGATTTCAGAAGACATATTCAAGAAAAAAAAGCCAAGAAAGAGATAAAATACTTTACTGGCTTTTTTGATATAATTTTTCTTAGACATTTTCGATCTGAAACCTAAATGCTAGTTGCTTTCTTTTAGCAGTTTACTTGGATCATATCCAAAAAGATGATGTTCCTTGATTATTTCAGCAATACCGGAAGGAAGCATAGTTTCCCATCCTGGTTTTCCTTGACTTATCATGTTAAGTACTTCACGAGAGAATACTTCCAGAATATTAGGATCATAGTCTACAATATCAACAACTTTACCATTGAATTTGAAGAATTTGTACAATTCTTTCATTCTAGGATGTACTTTTAAATTGTCGGAGGTAATAATTTCACCGTTTTCGCCTATCATTGGATATAAAAAGACTTTCATATCACGGTAAAATAATTTTCCGAAAGCCTCTAGAATTCCACCGCTCAAATGACGGTAGTATTTTTCATCAAAAATATCAACCAAATTATTTACGCCCATCGCTAATCCCATTCGGGCTTTAGTATAATTGGCAAAATATTCAACCACTTTATAATATTCCTGAAAATTAGAGATCATTACCGTTTGTCCCAATGAACAAAGTAATTCTGCGCGATCCATAAAATCTCTTTCGTCAATTTCTCCATCTGAGCGTAAATTCGAAAGTGTAATTTCAAAAACAACGAGTGTATTATCAACTTCCACTTTATTCTCATTCAGAAACATTTTTAATGATTTCTCATACATATCCATGTTTACTTTTGTAACTGGACGAAAACTTCCTCTAAAAGCAAGAATGTTTTTTTTGTATAATATGGCTGCAGGAAGTATGTTTTTTCCATCTGGATTAAACATAACCGCATCAGTCATTCCATTTTTAACAAGTTGTAAACTCATCAAACGATTATCCACATCTGCAAAACGTGGCCCTGAGAAATTAATAGTGTCTATTTCTAGCTGATCTTTATCTAAATGATCATATAAATAGCGCAACAGACGCTTTGGATCATTGTATTTATAGTAAGCGCCATAAATTAAATTAACACCAAGAATACCAAGAGTTTCTTGTTGTAGGCGTACATCGGTTTCTTTAAAACGGATATGAATGATAATTTCATTGTAATCCTCATCAGGTTCAATTTGGTACCGAATACCCACCCAACCATGTCCTTTAAATTGTTTTGCAAAATCGATCGTAGCAACTGTATTGGCATAGCTGAAAAACATTTTATTGGGATGTTTCTCTCTGCTTAATCGTTCTTCGATTAATTGCCCCTCAAAGGTGAGCATTTTTTTAAGACGACTTTCGGTTACGTAACGGCCATCTTTTTCTATTCCATAGACTGCATCACTAAAGTCTTTGTCGTAAGCAGACATCGCTTTTGCAATGGTTCCTGAGGAACCGCCCGATCTAAAAAAATGTCTTACAGTTTCTTGCCCAGCACCAATTTCTGCGAAAGTTCCGTAAATGTTTTCATTTAAATTGATACGAAGAGCCTTGTCTTTTATAGAAGGAATTTGCTCGATGACTTTGTCACCTTTTAATTTTATTTCAGTACCCATTTTGTTTTAAATATGGCTAATATGTTGCAAAGTTAGTTAAATAGGTTTCTAATGAAAGAGAATTAACCCTATTTTTGTAAAAAAATCTAAGAGAATTGAAGGTATATTTTTTAGGCACCGGTACATCACAAGGTATTCCCGTTATAGGAAGTAATCATCCAGTATGCAAAAGTACTGATTTTAAGGATAAAAGACTGCGGGTTTCAGTTTGGGTTTCTTGGGAAAATTACTCTTTCGTAATCGATTGCGGACCTGATTTTAGACAACAAATGCTTTCCTCAAATTGCCCGAAAATTGACGGAATCTTATTTACCCACGAGCATTCCGATCATACTGCTGGTTTGGATGATATTCGTCCGTTTAATTTTAAACACGGTGAGATTCCAATTTATGCGCATCAAAGGGTAATTGATAATCTAAAAAAACGATTCGATTATGTTTTTGAAACCGTAAACAGATACCCGGGAGCACCTTGTGTAGCAACAATCGAAGTTGTCAATAATCAGCCGTTTTCAATTGGTGATAAAACTGCTATTCCGGTGGATGTAATGCATGCAGGGCTTCAGGTTTTTGGATATAGGATTGACGATTTTGCCTATTTGACAGATGTTAAAACTATAGAAGAAGTTGAAATTGAAAAATTACAAAATCTAAAAGTGTTAGTTATAAATGCTTTACGTGAAGAATCTCATATTGCACATTTCAATTTGCAGGAAGCATTAGATTTTATAACTTTGGTCCAACCTAAAAAAGCCTATATTACTCACATCAGTCATATTCTTGGTTTTCACGAAGACGTACAAAAAAGACTTCCGGAAAACGTTTTCCTTGCGTATGATAATCTGGAAATTACAATTTAATTAGTCTTAAAATGAAAAAATCATTATTGCTTTACGCTTTTATTTTAGCCCTACTTTTTAATGTTTATACCTACATGTTTTTAAGTAAGGAAGTTACTTTTGAACAAGATAGATACAAAAGAGTGACTACAAAGTTGAAGGATAGTTTAAATTCAGTTCAAAATAAAGTAGCGGATGCCAATTATTTTTCATTGGAAAAAAATGAAAATGCCCAAAATTATTTTGAATCTTCAAATTCAGGAAAGATAATTCAATATGAAAAATTAATTCCAGTTGTAACCGAGAAATTATTGGATTATAATTCAAATCCTAATGGGAATCCCTATGTAGGGCAGGATAAAATCGGGGCAAATAAATTTATTATCAATAAGGTAAGGATCTTAAACCATCGTTGGATTATTGCCGATTTTAGTGACGGAGAAATTTGGGGTGAAGTATTGTTAAAATACTTTGTCAATGATGATGAGAGCATTACTTTTGAAGTAAATCAGTCATTATTGTATCAAAAATAAGTAGGGAAAGACGTTTTTTTAATAATTATACAAAGAAAATGAATCCAAAAGAGGATTTAATTAGGAGGTGAAAGCCAACTATTAGCTAATAATTGGCAATTGATTACTTGGATTACTAGTGTTGGGAAAAGGGAAATTAAAAATATAGGAAAACGGTTTTAGTTGTTTTCCAGCCACTTTTTAAAATCATAAAAATTTTGTGGTGCTACACCATGGCCAACTGGATATTCGTTGTAGGTGGATTTTACACCTAATTTATCCAAAAAAGGTTTCGTTTTTCGGGCCCATTCGATAGGGATTATCTGATCTGCAGTTCCATGCGAATGGAATATCTTAAGTTTTGTAAAATCATTTCTTAAGTAGTTTTCTTCCAAAATTGGTTCACTTACATAACCACTTAACGCAACGACCCTTTGGACTTTATTAGGATGAGATAACGCTATCGCGTAACTTAAAATCGAACCTTGGCTGAACCCAACCAATGTAATGTTTTTAGAATCAATTGGATACTTCTGAATTAATTCTTCAATAAATTGAGCAATTAAATCTCTTGAAATTTTTGCCTGTTCGTGATCTGAAAATTTATTTTCATCAGCATCAAAATTAATAGCGTACCAAGCGTAAGCTCCATATTGCATACTGTACGGAGCCCTTGCTGAAATAATATAGTATTCATCAGGAAGTTCAGCCGCAAACGAAAATAAGTCCTCCTCGTTGCTGCCGTAGCCATGTAATAAAAGTAAAAGTGGGTTTTTATCTAATTTTATTTTTGGTTCTCGTATTTTATATTCTAAAGATAAATTCATTTTATTATGATATGTTTTTAAGCCATTTTTGAAAATAAGTTCCCAAAAGAGGAACAGGTTTTGTTTCGCCTTTTATAGCACTAAAAATACCGTAAGACCATAATACAGAAACAAAGATCCACATAGGCGCCGAAATCATTAAGCTATCAAAATTGCTAATGATTAATCCTAATGATATAAAAGTTAAAGTGAGTCCCAATCCTTGGCGGATATGAAATGAGGCAAATGCATTTTTATTTTCGGCATTCATGGACATTGCTATAAATACTCCAATTCCTAAAATATAACTTGTTATTGCGGCTGTCTTTCCTTCTTCAATACTGTTATTCATATTTTTATACTAGAATTAATTTTCCTTGATTCAAAATTCCGTGGACTTTACCCTTAATTTCTGCTCCCAAAAAAGCGGAGTTTTTCGATTTTGAGAGAATAGAGGCTTTTGTGAAAATACTTTTTGGTTCCGGGTTGAATAAGGTAATGTTTGCTTTTGAGCCTTCGTTAATAGTTTGGATATCGATACCAAATGTCAATTTTCCCGACGTCAATTTATCTATAACGGTTTCTAAAGGTAATACTGTCATCAAAGCACCAAAAGCACTTTCTAAGCCAATTGTTCCGTTTTTTGCACTATCAAACTCCATTTTCTTATGCTCAATGTCTATCGGATTATGGTCGGAAGTAATCATATCAATTGTTCCGTCTTTTATTCCTTTCAGCAAAGCTTTTCTATCAATTTCTGTTCTAAGTGGTGGCGAAACTTTATATCTAGTATCGAATCCTTCTAATTTTTCATCTGTTAAAACCAAATGGTGAACGGCAACACTGCACGTTACATTTAATCCGTTGGCTTTCGCTTCTTTGATTAATTGAACTGATTTTTTAGTCGAAATAGTTGGGATGTGTAATTTTCCACCGGTGTATTCTAAGAGAAATAAATTTCTTGCAATTTGTAATTCTTCGGCAAGATTTGGGATTCCTTTTAGACCTAATCTCGTAGAAACAATACCTTCATTAACCACTCCGTTACCTTTTATATTTTCGTCTTGCGTAAAAGCAATAACTAATCCGTCAAAATCTTGTACGTATTGTAAGGCGATTTTTAGCAAATTAGCATTGTCCAGACTCTTATTATAGTCCCCAAAAGCAATTGCACCCGCTTTTTTCATATCATATAATTCTGCCATGTCTTTTCCTTCACTTCCTTTGGTCAAAGCGCCTATCGGGGAAAGTTGTGTAGCAAATCCTTGTGCTTTGTTTACCACAAAATTTACTTGGGATTGATTGTCTATAATAGGGAAGGAATTAGGCTGTAATGCTATTGCAGTAAAGCCGCTTTTAGAAGCTACGTCAAGTCCGTTTGAAATCGTTTCTCTCTCTTCAAAACCAGGTTCTCCAAGTGAAACACTACTGTCAAACCAGCCTTGCGACGCATGTAAATTATCAATTTTTACTTCTTCTGCATTTTCTAAATTTGGAAGTGATTTTCCAATTTTTTTTATAAAACCATCAACAATTAAAATATCTACTGTCTTATTATGAAAAGGACTTTTCGAATCGATAATTTTTGCTTCTCTGATGATTATATTCATAGTGCTTGTTTAATTATTTGAAATTGGGCTCTACTTCACGAACCGTATAATTGCCATTTCGGTTATTAGAAATAACAGTGCAAAGATAACAAACCATTTCCAAATTTGATTATCGGTTCTGTCAGTTTGTATCGTATCAAAAAATGTTGTTATGGACGCTGTTGTTTTATAGTCAGATAGTATATTTTCATTGGTTTTGTCCAAATTACTTTCGGTTCGATTATAATTAAAACTGATATTTTCTAACCAATTTTTTTTACTATAAATACTATAATTCCCCGCTTGTTCCGGAGAATCATTGAAAATCATTTTTACTTTATTGTTCAGAATTTGTTGGATAGGAATAAATTGCTCCTCTGCAGCCTTAACAGTTAGAATGTCGTCTTTATTCAAGGAGGCTTCTGTCAGATGCGGATTATTATTTCCGATTATCAAATTACTTATAGTTTTTCTTTGATTGTTTATTGCCATCTTGTAAAAAGTAGGGACTATCAATGGCGATTGTTGAAAATTTGAATTGAAGGTGTTAATTGGTGCTGAGAAAACATAAACAGCTGTCATCGAATTTTCTATTGATGCCAGAAAAGCACTTTGATCGGCATAAGATAAAGCGGCAGGAGTTCCACCGGATAAAACAAATGAACTTTTTGTTTTTGGATATTGAAAATTGTTGACTTTGTTTTCGAAAACACTAGTGAATATAGGGTGATTAAAATTGATTTTCGTAATGGGTTTTTCTTTGTTTTCTAAAGAATTGAACTTTAGGTTTCCAAAATTCGACAGAAAAGAATTCAAATTAGTGACTGAAGCTGCAGCTGATGGAATCACAATTAAATTGCCTCCATTTTCTACAAACGATTTTAAAGTGGTTTTGAGCGCTTGTGGAATTTCGTCCAATTCATTTAAAACAATTGTATTTTGGTCTTCCAGTTTGTTATAATCGAGTGAACTTAAAGTATAATTATTGAAATTAAACTCTTCTTTGGTATAAATTCGGGAAAGAAAGTTGCTTTTTTCTGGTTCGCCAATGCTAATTATATTTGTTTTTTTCGTTTTTGATATGCTAAAATATAAAGTGTTATCATAACTCAAACCATTGTCAATAATGGAAAAATAACCATGAAAGGCTCGTTTTGGAATTGTGAAATTATGGTTTTTTTTCTTTGAGTCTAACGTTATTATCGTCTTTGCAATAAGTTTGCTGTCATTGTATAAAGAAATAGGAACTGGATTGAAACCTTCACCATGGCCCGATAATTGGACCGTAATCTCATAAAAACTATCTAATGTTTTAGTAATGAAAACACTGTCAATGGAAACGTTGTTTTTTTGTTCCGCTTTTAAAATTATGAATTGAGGTAGATTTTCTTTATCACTATTTTTCAACTGTTTTTCATCTAGTCCAATAGCGTCGGTAATAATAACAATATCTTTTTTGAAAGCAGTTTTATGAGCTTTTAACTTTGCCATTATATTATCCAATTGAAAAGGAGTAGCGCTGTATTTAAGGTTTTGCAAAGAACTGCGAATAGATTTAATATCTGTATTCCAATAATTTTCAGAATTCGTTAGTAAAGAAAAATTCAGGTTTTCTGGGGTTTCTTCGAGTAATTCCTGAACTGCACGTTTTAGTAGTTCCCCTTTTTTCCCTTTAGCCTGCATACTAAACGAGTTGTCCAGAATGATATACATTTCATTGGTTGCATTTTTACTGTCTTTTGATTCGAAAAATGGCTGTGCAAATGCCACAATAATAGAAGTGAGCAATAATAAACGACAGGTTAGTAGTAACCATTTTTTGATTTTAGAACTTTTTCTGGTTTGTATAGAAAGTGTTTTTAAGAAACGAACATTAGTGAAATATTCTTTTTTAAAACGGCGTAGCTGGAATAAATGAACCAAAATAGGCACAATTAATACGAATAGGAAGTATAAAATTTCGGGATGTTTAAAATGCATTTTGATTTCAAATTTACTTCACTGGGTTTTATTTTCAATGGAGTTCATTGAATTTCATTATTCAAAAATACAAATTAGTTGACAGTTTCCCTTGATGTTGTTATAATTTTTCAAAGGAATAAACAATCGGTATTCAATATAAATATATTATGTATTTTAGCTTTTTAATAAAATTTTAAAACATGAAAAATTCATTTGCTGTCCTTCTTTTAATTTTCGTTTTTACAAATATGCAAGCACAAAAAAATAAATTCAATTTGCTAATTGGAACTTACACTAACAGCTGTGATAGTAAAGGAATTTACACCTATGATTTTGATTCAAATACTGCGAATTTTAAGTTTAAAAATGCGACTGAAAATGTTGTAAACCCAAGTTATTTGACTGTTTCTAAAAGTAATGATTATGTTTATTCTGTAAATGAAAACGGTACAGCAAGTACCGTGAGTTCTTTTGGTTATAATCCTTTGACTGGAAAATTAGATTTAATCAACAAGCAAAGTGCCAAGGGGGCTGATCCTTGTTATATTATCAATGATGATAAAAATGTAATTGTTGCCAATTATTCTGGTGGGAATATTTCGGTTTTTGGTAAAAACAGCGACGGAAGTATTTCTGAAGCAAAGCAAGTAGTACAACACTTCGGAAAAGGAAGTAACGAACAAAGACAAGAAGGTCCTCACGTTCATATGGTTCATTTTTCTCCGGATAGAAAGTTTGTATTGTCTAATGATTTAGGGAATGATAAAGTATACTCGTATATGTACAATCCAAATGCCACGACTGAAGTTTTGAAAATTAAAGATAGTGTTTCAGTAAAATCAGGAAGTGGACCAAGACATTTAACGTTTAGTAACGACGGAAAATTTGTTTATTTATTGCAAGAATTAGACGGAGCATTAACTGTTTTTAGTTATTTAAACGGAATATTAGAAAAAATAGATGAAACTACTATTTTAGCAAAAGATTTTAAAGGAACTTCTAGTGCTGCCGATATTCACATTTCACCTGATGGGAAATTTTTATATGCTACGAACAGAGGGGAAGCAAATAGCATTTCTATTTTTAAAATTCTAAAAAACGGAAAATTACTGTTGAAAGATCAAACGAGTACTTTGGGAAAAGGACCTAGGAATTTTGCGATAGATCCTACTGGAAAATTTCTTTTGGTAGCGCATCATTATACTAATGATATTGTGATTTTTAAAAGAAATAAAAGCACGGGATTACTTACAGACACTAAAAAGAGAATTGCTTTATGTGCTCCGGTTTGTTTAGTTTTTACAAAAAATTAATTTAAAATGCATAAGAAGCACCATAAAAAAAGGCTAAAAATGATTGTCATTTTTAGCCTTTTCTCCAAATTATTTATTTTTATCTTTTCTCTTTTTGTCTCTGGTTTTTAACATATTTCTATTGACAGAACCGTGCGTTTTTTTCTTAGTTACACCAGGTCCACCCAAATTGACTTTCTTATTCTTTTTACTTTTTTCTTGAAAAGCGCCATCACCTTCAAGTTTCTGTTTTTTCATCATAAACTTAATCGGTTGTCTGTCCTTTTCAGGTTCGATTAATTTAGATGAGACTTCAACTGTTGCTGGAAAAGGTTCGATTTCTAATTCCATATTCATCAATACTTCCACTTCCACTTTATATTCTTCTTCACGGGGTGCGATAAAACTTATTGCTGTTCCTGTTGCATCGGCACGACCGGTTCGACCAATTCTATGCATATATAATTCGGGCATTTCAGGCATTTCAAAATTGATAACGTGGGTGATGTTAGAAATGTCTAAACCTCTTGCCATAATATCAGTAGTGATAAGACCACGTAAATTTCCTTCTTGGAATGAAGCCATCGTGCTCAAACGATAATTTTGAGATTTGTTCGAGTGAATCACTCCAAACTGACCTTCAAAATCTTCCTCGATACGTTCGTGGACCATATCCGAAATTTTCTTGTTATTGACAAAAACCAAAACGCGACTCATGTCCTCATTGATTTCTAACAAGTGTTTTAGAAGGTTTATTTTGGTGTTGAAATTAGCAGCTTGGTAGGTAATTTGTTTGATGTTTTCTAATGGTGTACCTGATGCTGAAAGCGTAACTTCTTGTGGATAATCAAAATAGTCGTTCAAAATAGCATCTACTTCATCCGTCATAGTTGCAGAAAACAGAATGTTTTGACGTTTTTTTGGCATCATGGCCAAAATAGATGTCAACTGGGTACGAAAACCTAAATTAAGCATTTCATCAAACTCATCGATTACAAGCTTTTGCATTTCTTCAAAACGAATCACATTATCTAATGTTAAATCCATGATTCTTCCGGGAGTTCCCACTAGTATGTCGCAACCTTGATAAACGGTTGTTTTTTGAGTATTAATGTTGACACCTCCAAAAATACCAACGGTACGTACCGACATATATTTTGTCAATTTTTCTACTTCTTCTACAACTTGCACTACAAGCTCACGTGTAGGAACTAAAATTACTATTTTAGGGGTATGTCCTGGGGTGAATTTATATAGTTTTAATAAAGGCAATAGGTATGCAAATGTTTTACCGGTTCCTGTTTGTGCAATTCCCATCATATCTCTTCCAGACATTATCACAGAAAAGGTTTTTTCCTGGATGGGAGTTGGAGAAGTAAATCCTAAATCATCTATTGCTTTTTGTACAGATTTAGGAAGATTGAATTGTTCGAAAGTACTCATTTGCTTAAATTTTGTGCAAAGATAGTCTTTTTGAAAGGAATGTTATAAAATCAACCACAATCCGCTAGTAGGAAGGTCTTTTTGTAGCGTTTTTACTTGAATTTTAACTCCCAGGATAATGCAACTGAATAAATCCAAAAGTAATTTCCCTGGTCAAAAATTATTTCCTGGTGTGAAACGCCAAACTGGGTTCCCCAAGCGTTTTGTTTATTGGATGAAGTAAAATAGTATCCGAGATTAATTCTCTGGGCCTTTAAGTCGACGAATTTTGCCGCGTCCTCATTGATGTTAAACTGATTTATTTCAGGTGAAAAGCCTACGCTAAGCGAGACACCTAAGTAATTATCTGCATCACTTTTGTATTTGCGGTAGGTGAAAGTACCCGATTTACTGGTTCCTGTATCTCCCGGAGTGAAATAGGGACGAAAAGACAAATAACTATTTCCCGTGTACCAGCCCACAGAGCCTGTATATATGTTTGTCGTTGTGCTGTATTTCAAAGTTCTTAATCCTAAAGAAACTTCAAAGCTTTTTGGTAAAGATTTATATAATTCTATACCATACCTTATATCTGGAAATAGAAAGGATTTGGACAAACCAATATTAACATAAGCATAAAGACCTTTAGCAATTTTTGGGTATAAATCTACTTCATATTGCAAGCCATTTTCATTAAACCGTCTATTAAAATTAACTCTTCCTATAATGCTTCCATATTTTGTTTGTCGTCTGTACATTAACGCATAATATTGCATTGGATCAAAAACATCGGAATAGATGTCTACGGAAGAATTTATTCCTATTGCATTTTGGCTTAGGCCATTGTTTAAACTTGCTTTATAGTCTTTTGCTTTTTGATCCTCTGGATTTTGATTCAACACTAATTGAATAGTGTTTAATGCTTCTGATGGATTATTTGTATTTTCTTGCGCACTTGCCTTTAAATACAATAATTCTGAGTCATCAGAGAATGTTTTTAAAGCGTCGTTTGTCATTTCCAATGCGGCATAGGGCATGTCTGCCCATAATTCATTTTTAATGGCTGCTATCCAAATGCTTTTAGTTTCTTTGTCTTTTTCTAAAATATAATTAAATTCTTTTCTTGCTTTTTTGTAGTCACCGTCCCATGAATATGTTGTTGCCAAAAAAGAACGGATATCATGGTAATCAGGATATTTAGTCAAAATAAATAATAAGGTGTCTTGCGCTTGTTTGCGATGTTGGTTAAAGGCTAAGTTACGAGCGTTTTCAAAGGATGCATCCGGATCTCCGTCAAATTTGATTTCTTGCCCGGACATTTGAAAGAAACCCAAAAATGCCATTATGTAAGTCAGTTTTGTTATTAATTTTGAAATCATTTTTTTAGGGATTTTTTAAAAGTTGCGTATTCTCTATTCTCGGGATGTATTTTCAAAAGACTGTCAATCGTTTTATTCGAATCTTTTATATTATTCGTTCTTCTATAAGCTTGTGCCAATTTATAAGCCAATTCAGGATCATTAATTTGATTTCCTAATGCTTTTTTACCAATCGTGACTGCTTTTTTATTCTGGCCTGACCACCAATAAACATCCATTATTGCTAAATAAGAATCCGTATAAAAGGGTGTTCTGTTAATAACTTCAAGTAATTCTATTTCAGCATTTTTATAATCACCATCCCATGCTAGTGTTCTGCCTTTCAAAGTTCTCACATCACCATAATTAGGTAGGTCATTCAAAACATAATTGCATAATAATCTTGCTTTTTCGCGCTCTTTTTTGAATGCTAAGTCTTTGGCCAGAAAGAAAATCTGATCACGATCCAGTCCTTTTGTTAATTTTTTGATTGTCGAAAGCTGCGCCACTGTAAATTCATAAGTAGGCTTCTTAAAGCTGCTGGCAGCATTGGTGATTTTATTCTTTGTGGTTAAATAAGCATTTAATTTTTTAAAATCATTAAAAGAACTGCTTATCGTTTCCGTCATGTCGCTTCCTGTTTCACTAATATTGAAATTTTCATCAATTTTAAATAGATTCCCATCGGAATAAAAATAGTCCTTATATATATAATCATTAATACTGCCTTTGTATCGCATCAATGGAATGCTGTGCGTATTTCTAAACTCCCTAACAGTGTCCAGGCCCTGTCCAATCCAGGTCGTTTTCTCCAATTTATTGAATTTGTAATTATTCATTAAAAAGGAAACTAAACTTGGCGTTACATCACTGTGTGAAGAAATAGATTTGAATTTTGCCGTTTTCTTCAACATAGGACTGTAAATGTAAAAGGGAACATGAAAACGAGATAAGTTGTCTTTTTGTGGAACCGGAATTAACCTGTGATCTCCCGTAATTATAAATATGGTATTCGCATAATCTGGTCTTTTAGAATAGGCTTCCATGAAGTTTTGAATAGATTGATCTGTATAAAGAAGACATGCAAATATGTCTTTATATTCTTTCAGCTTATTTTTTTCAAAATAAGATTTGGTTTTCAAGATACGTTCCACTTTTTCTAAATACACTTTTTTAGAAGGGAAATCAAATGGCTCGTGATTGGTAAGGGTCATTATGATGTCCAATCGAGGTTGTTTTTTATCTTTTAATTCAGATAATGTCTTACGGTATATTTCAGCATCAGGATAACCCCAGGAGAATCCACCTGAATTTTCCTTTGTTTTAACATATCCAGGGCCAAATTTATTGATATCTATAATTTTATCAATCCCATTGTATTCTAAGAAATTACTTTTTCTGTCAAAAGTAGATTCATCGCCACAGTAATAATTGGTAGTATAGCCGTTTGATTTTAGAATGCTGATGAGTGAATTGTGTTTCGGCAGCGGATTCAATTCCATAAATCCATTTTCTCCAAAAGGCAATGAACCGATTAGGGAAGGCAGTGCTCCAAATGTACGTCCTGCATTACTTACGAAATTTTCCCAATAGAGTGATTTGGAACACAATGAGTCGAGGTAAGGCGTGAAACCTTTATATTCACCATCATCAGTAAAATCGCTCCCGAGCCCTTCTACAATAATAAATACAAGATTTGGATTTTCTTTATTAATGTTGAAAAAAGGCTCCAGTACATCTTTAGTATTTTCAGCCGCTTTCTCTAAAGGGAATTCTTTCTTAAAAGAGAGCGTGCCTTCAGAGGCTAAAGCTCTGTCGTTTTTAACTCTTATGATGTCACTCAACAAGAAATTTAATTTGTTTTGGGAAGCAGGTTTATTGGAGCTCGCAATTAATAAATTTAAACTCCCAAAAACGAATACGGCTAAAAGTAAAATTTTCGGGTTGATTTTATGTCCAAATAAATGAAAGAGCCAATTCAATGCCAGGTAAACACCCGGTAGGACTATAAAGGGTAAAAATAACAGAAATGATATGGAGAGAGATGCAGTAACAGTGGTGTACATGTCGCTTAAAGAATAACCTAAAAGGTCAGCTCCAAGATTAATGTTAGTGGTAAGGCTATAGCCTATCAATCCAAGTTGAATAAGTGCGATAATAGAGAATAGTACTCTAATTACAATTATTCCTAAAGAACTTTTTATATATTTTAATAGTAAATACAGTGGGAAAAAGAATAAACCGATTAGTAATCCCGTAAAAAAATCATTTAATAATTTATAAGCGAACGCCTGTAACTCAAAATTTTTGAATACTTCAATTAAACTTAACAAGCAAAAAATAATTATAAGAGAAACCGTTGAATAAATATATTCTAAACTGTTTTGGTAAGAAAATTTTTCTTTCATAGATCTGCGTTTTTTTATGCTTTTAGGCTTTTGCCATTCCTTTTCGTGTCATAGCTCCCCATTTCTTTTTTTTGTTAAAATAGTAATCAAAATTCCCTCTAATTGCGGCATACAAAATGAAAGGATGATTAACAAAAGGTTCTAAAAAAGCAATTTTTAGAAGGTGGAAACCGGTTCCCTTCTTTTTATATTGATGATATGTAAGTTCTTCTGTGATTATGGCAACTATTGAAAACAAGACTGTAAATAAATAGGCCAAAAGAATAAAGGCTATTGAATAGTCCCACCTCACATGATTTAGTGCTATTAGAATTCCAAAATATAGTAAGCCGGCAACTTCTACTACTGGCGCCATTCTTTCGAAGAAAAACCAATAGGGATAACTTAGAAGCCCCAAGGAATTGTATTTTGGATTAAACCCAATTTTTCGATGTCTCCTCAACGTTTCAATAGTACCACGAGTCCATCTGTTTCTTTGGGAAATAAATGTTTTGTAATTATCAGGAGCTTCAGTCCAACAAAGTGGGTCAGGAATATAAGCCACCTTGTATTTCTCTTTTTGTTCCTCCATATAGCCTCTCATTCGCACAACAATTTCCATGTCCTCTCCGACAGTTTTTGTGTCATAACCTCCCACTTTAATGGCTATTTTTTTATCAAATAAACCAAAAGCACCTGAAATCACTAATAAACCATTAAGTCTGCTCCAAGCCATTCTTCCTAATAAAAAGGCGCGTAAGTATTCTAGAATTTGTCCTTTTTCAAGCAGTTTTCCGGGGAAGTTTACATCGTGTAATTTACCGTCTTTAACAAGACATGAATTCGAAATTCGGATTACTCCTCCAGCAGCTATAACTTTGGCATCCGTTGTTTCTAAAAATGGTTTTATCATTTTCTGAAGAGATTCTTCCAGTAATAAACAGTCTACATCGATGCACGCAACATATTGGTTATTACTTATGTTAAGTCCCATATTCAGAGCATCCGCTTTTCCTCCATTTTCTTTATCAATTACAATCAATTTTTCAAATGCAGGATTGGTAGATTTATAAATTCCATTCCTCAGCGGTTTTGTCTGAATTTGCTCGTTGATGAGGTAATCTACCTGAATTAAATTATAGGCTTTAATGAGTTTGTCCAAACTATCATCTGAGCTTCCGTCATTTACTATAATCACATCGTAATTCACATAATAGCTGGATAGTAAGGATCTCACATTTTCAACAATATTTAAGCTTTCATTGTATGCAGGGGCTATAATTGAAATAGAAGGAGAAATAGTCGAGGCTAATATTTCTTTGTAATTTACAAAGCTATTTTTTCTCATATATTCTTTTGTTTCGATTGCAGAAATAAAAGCTAATACAATATAAGATCCAATGGCTGAAATGCTATAGATGAAAAATAAATAGTGAACTATAAGTATTAAAATTTGTTCCGTACTCATAATTAATTGTTTTCTATAAAATTAACAATCCTCAAAAAATCAGGTTCCAATGATGCTGTCTTCATACTTTTGAACGAATCACTATTGATAACTTTCAAAATTTTTAATGCGGATAACTTAATTTCAAAATTTTCATGATGAATATATTCCAGCAGGAAAGGTTCATCACTATTCTGATATAAATTTTCTATCATTTTAAAAATAGCAATTTGTTCTTCTTGACTTCGTTCATCAAAATTGTTTTTTAAAACTTCTTTGGCTTCCAGGACAATTAAATGGCTTAACACGTAAATGACTTCTATTCTTATATCTTTATTTGGATGTTCTAACATCGTAATAAGCTCCTCTTTTGCCTCAAATTGATTGTAAATTTTAGCAAGTTTTAAGGCGAATACAACTACGGAATCATTTGATGATTTCAACCATGGTTTAATATCAGGGATTTTTTGATTATCAAATCTTTGAAGGACTTCTAATAATTGAATCTGATCCCACTCTGATAAGGGGGTTTCTAAAACATTCAAAAAATCGAGTCCTTCGAAATAAAATAAATTGACCATATACAATTGCATTTCTTTACGAACCTCTCTTTTTGGATGGTTTATATAAATAATAACTTCATCATGCGCTTCCTTTACCTGAAATTGTCGAAGTTCTCGGATTCCTTTTGCAATACTATACCATTTTTTACTTCTCAGTTTAGGTAAAGTATAATCTATAAGTCCGGTTTGAAAATAGAGTTTTTGAATGGATTCAGCCACTTCTCCAGATATTTCATTTTTTAACTTCAACAATGTTGAAATCACTATCTTTCTTTTGAATGTTTCCGTTATGCATTTTTTTAATTTGGTAATGATTACTTGTTGGTCTGAGCTGATTTCCTCTTCTTCATTTCCAGCGTATAAATAAGTTACAAGATATTGTTCGTATTCATTCTGATATTTCGCAACTATTTTTTCATTTTCTCGCAAATGGCCCCTTAAATATTTCAGGTAAAATATCAATGGAACGATAGCTACAAAAAACACACCACTTAGAATCCATGCCAGTTGGATTATAGAGGGGGATTGTTTAAAGTATTCAATCAAATAATGATTTTCGTTCATCTTATATACCTTAGGTACTTATATTTAAAATATTAACGTAATAGTTTTTTTATTCTAATTACCAGTTCGTTAGGACTTAATGGTTTACTCATGAAATCAGTAGCTCCTATGTCAAAAGCTTTAAGAACCATTTCCTCTTGACCAGCTGAAGAAAAAACGATTATTGGAGTTTTCATATTTAAATTGTTTCTTACATGACTGATTACCTCTAATCCGCTAATAAAAGGCATCATAATGTCGGTCAGAATTAAATCGGGATTGTGTTCTTCTATTAAGTCGACTGCTTCCTTTCCGTTCACAGCGATTAATAGTTTGTATCCTTCTTTTTCCAATTGGTACTTCAGTAGTAATAAAAGAATAGAATTGTCTTCAGCCAAAACAATTTTTTTAGCAGCATTCATCGTTCTAATTGTTTTAGTGGGGTTAATAGTTAAGATTTAACATGTTTGTTGCAGGAATTGAAACTCATCAATAAAAATGGGTTATTTCATTTACAAAACTTCTTTGTCGCTGAAGTTTAATAAATGCCATTGTTTTTTCAAAAAAAAATCTTTCTTGAATTGATTGCTATCAGAATTGATACCTTCTTGGTCTACAGAGGAGGGGAAAAGGAATGTTAAAAACACATTCGTTTTTGATAATTTTATTCCAGACTTGTAAGATTCATATCTCGATTGATTTGTAATTACCGAAATAATTAAAATCAGAGTAAGAATCAAAAAGAGTAAAATAAAATGAATTAAATGGGGCACGTTTAAATTCATTCTACGGTAAGTTATAATATTGTGGTATTTGCATATAATGTACGGCAAAAATAGTCAATTTTAATTAAATTTTACTACAAAGAAAAAGTTAAATGAATGGCTCTTTTTTAGTCGGTTACGGTACTAAATAGATGCTTTAAAAACCCTCAAAAACACCTAATCCAAATAAAGCAAAATCATATTTTACCGGGTCATTGGAGTCGAATTCACGGAGTTTTAAATCCAATTCAGCTACTGCTTTTCCATCATTTTGTTTTCGTGTCAGTATTCCTAATTTGCGTGCGATATTGCCAGAATGTACATCTAACGGACACGATAAAGAAGCAGGTGATATACTTTTCCATATTCCTAAATCAACTCCTTTATTGTCCTGGCGTACCATCCACCGGAGAAACATGTTGATTCGCTTCGCGGCTGAATTATTCAAAGGATCTGATATGTGCTTTTGGGTTCTGTATTGATGTGGAATTTCAAAGAATGTCTTTTTGAATTCCGAAATGCTTTTTTGCATAGATGCTAATTCTTGGTTTTTAGCATATACGGATTCTAACCCAGTATGGTTTTGATAAATATTTTTTAGGCTTGTGATAAAACAGGCAAAATCCTGTCCGTTAAAAGTTCTATGAACAAAAGACTCTAATCGATCCAAATCATTTTCGGTATGTGACATAACAAAGTCATAAGGGGCGTTCCCCATTAAATTCAACATTTTATGGGAATTTTTGATAATCATTTTTCGATTTCCCCAAGAAATTGTAGCACTTAGAAAACCCGCGATTTCAATGTCTTCTTTTTGTGAAAATAAATGTGGAATCTGGACAGGATCGCTTTCTATAAATTCGATTGTGTTGTATTGTATAACTTTCTCGTCCAGGAAGCCTTTTAGTTCGGAATCATTCATTTTTGTTTAAAGTTTGCTGTTAAAGAGGGGCATGGTTTTGAAATGAACTTTAAACCTGAACCTTTTTAATTACTTATCAATCCATCAATCATTACTAATTTTCTATCAGCCATATTCGCTAGTTCTTCATTGTGCGTTACAATGACAAAGGTTTGTCCCAATTCATCACGCAGTTTAAAAAACAACTGATGCAAGTTTTCAGCCGATGCTGTATCAAGATTTCCCGAAGGCTCATCAGCAAAAATGATTGCGGGTTTGTTAATTAAAGCTCTTGCTACCGCCACACGTTGCTGTTCTCCACCAGAAAGTTCATTTGGTTTGTGATTCATACGGTGGGAAAGACCAAGATAAGTCAGCAGTTTTTCGGCTTCTATTTCCGTTTCTATTTTGGATTTATTAGCAATATAAGCGGGAATGCAAACGTTTTCCAATGCCGTAAATTCAGGTAATAATTGATGAAATTGGAATATAAAACCTAAGTTTAAATTCCTGAATTTAGACAGGGTTTTGTCATTCATCGTAAGAATATCTTCATCATTGATGCGCAATTCAATTCCGTTTTCGACTGTAGGTTTATCTAAAGTTCCAAGGATTTGCAAAAGTGTTGTTTTTCCGGCTCCCGACGCACCAACAATAGAGACAATTTCCCCCTTTTGTATATGTAGATCGACTCCTTTCAACACATGTAGCTGATCGTAATACTTATGTAGATTTTTGGCTTGTATCATTTTGAAACTATTTTTACAAAGAAACAAAGATTTAAATGATTATTAAATGGTTCACAATTTATTTTGCTTTGACAAATTATAAACTTTAGTTAATATGGAATAATTGCTTCCATTTATTAGATTAAATTTGATTTTGAATATTGGTCTTCATTGTTCCATATTTTTTTGTAAACACAATAATCTTGTAAATGGAAATTGAAAAAGGAATGGAAGTTGCCACTTTTGCCGGCGGTTGTTTTTGGTGTACTGAAGCGGTTTTTTTAGAGTTAAATGGATTGCAACGTGTGGTTTCGGGATATATAGGCGGGGAAACAATTAATCCAACCTATAAGGATATTTGTAATGGTGATACAGGGCATGCAGAGGCGATTCAAATTGCATTTGATCCCAATAAAATAAGTTACGGAGAACTGTTGGAAATATTTTTTGCAACACATGATCCTACTACTTTGAACCGTCAGGGAAATGATATTGGCACACAATACCGAAGTGAAATATTTTATAACAATGAAAACCAAAAAGATGTAGCGGAAGCGTATATTGCTCTGATGACCAGAGAAAATACCTTTGAGGAACCAATTGTTACCCAGATTTCAGCTGCTGCTATTTTTTATGAAGCAGAAGATTACCACCAAAATTATTATAATCAAAACAAATTACAGGGATATTGCAGCTATGTTATTACGCCAAAAGTCGAAAAATTAAAGAAGATATTCAAAGATAAGCTCAAAAATTAATTGGCATTAGATTTGCAGATTATATAATGAATAATTCTAATAGATAATGATGGAAGAAATACAAGTTGGTAAAACAGATAATAAAAACAGAAATTTTTTTCTGAGTATATTGTTTGATGCAATAGGAATGTTATCGTTTACGGTTCCGTTCATTGGAGAGTTCTCGGATGTTGTTTGGGCACCAATTGCAGGTTATTTAATGACAGTAATGTATAAAGGAACCGTAGGGAAGGTAGGAGGAGTGCTTACTTTTCTAGAAGAAATTTTACCGTTTTCGGACGTTATTCCCACATTTACCCTGACATGGATTTATACGTACTGGATTAAAAACAAAAAGGGCGAGTAGGCGTTCCTTATTCCTTGAACAAAAAACCCAAACCCATGCGTTGTAGCATTTTTTTCTCGAATGCCCAAAAGAATTTAAATTGTCCGAATAGAAACCCAATGACCACTAGAAGCACTTGATATATTGGAAAAATTAATAGTAGTCTAACAGGAGTGAACCAATAACCCAAATCTGATTTGGTAATTCCTAGCCAAAAACAAAATGGTTTTGATAACCAAGCAGAAGCAGAACCTGTAATTGCAAAAACAATAAAAATAATTGTGAGTTGTAAATTAGTTTCAATTCCCCAGCGTTGTTTTAATTTCTTCATTTTTATTTATAATGATTACAAATATAGTAACATTATCGTATGGGAACATGACCAAATAGTTTTTGTTTGTAGGTGTTTTGAAAATAGATCATGTAATTGTAGATTAAATAATTGACTTCATAACCATAGTCAATGTTGGGATCATAATTAATGGTCATTTCATAAAGATTGGGGTTATATCTTTGAGGCTGTGAAACACGAGAATTCCATTCACTGACATACAGTTGGTTTTTGGCCTCTAAGTAGGTTTGAGAATGATAGCTTCGTGGTAAAGCTCTGGAATTAAGCCAAGTGCTAAAGCCAGGGTCGATTATTATGACTTCATATTCCAGTGCATCATTGGCAATTCTGACCGTATCGTTTTGAGTAAAAGTTGATTCGCCTTTAACTGGGATTATAGGTTTAGAAGAGCTGCAACCAACGAGAAAGCAAAAAAACAAGACGATTATGTAAAAACTATTTTTCATGATTAAAAAATGAAATATAAAGTTACAAAAAATAAAAAACTTCTGTATTGTATTTAGTATGAAAAATAAATGATTTTCAATAAGTTATGTTTTATAGTGTACTGTTTTTGGACTAAATATGATTTTGGTGGAAAACCAAAGCAAATAAAAAAAGGGATTTATTAAACAATGTTAATAAATCCCTTTTTACTATTTAATACAAAAATATTAAGCCAAAAGACTAATAATTTGTTGTGCTAATTCTGTACCAATTCTATCTTGCGCTTCTCCAGTTGCAGCTCCAATATGAGGAGTCATTGAGATTTTGTGATGCATTAAGAGAGCCATTGCAGGAGTTGGTTCATTTTCAAAGACATCTAATCCAGCGAACAATACTTTTCCGCTGTCTAATGCTTTTACTAATGCAACTTCATCAATAACACCACCACGAGCACAGTTTACAATACCTACACCATCTTTCATGATTGCCAATTCTTTCTCTCCAATGATGTAACCGTCTTGAGCAGGAACGTGTAAAGTTATGAAATCAGCTTCTTTGAATAAAGATTCCAATGATTGGGAAACGATATTTGTTGTTATAGACTGACCATCAAAAAATTCAACTGTAACATCAACTTGTGGGATAAACATATCAGCAGCAATCACTTTCATGCCTAATCCTAATGCCATTTTAGCAGTAGCTTGACCAATACGGCCAATTCCAACTACTCCAAGAGTTTTTCCTCTTAATTCAACACCATTTGCATACGCTTTTTTCAAACCTTCAAAGTTTGTATCTCCTTCAAGAGGCATATTTCTGTTGGAATCATGTAAGAAACGAACGCCAGAAAATAAATGAGCAAAAACCAATTCTGCCACTGATTCTGATGAAGAAGCTGGAGTGTTTATTACGTGAACCCCTTTGCTTTTTGCATAGTCCACATCGATATTGTCCATTCCTACACCACCACGACCAATAATTTTCAATCCTGGGCAAGCGTCAATAATATCTTTACGTACTTTCGTTGCACTACGCACTAAAACTACGCTTACATTGTTTTCATTAACAAAATTAGCTACTTGTTCCTGTGCTACTTTTGTAGTTATAACTTCAAATCCACCTTTTTCTAAAGCAAGAATTCCACTTTTAGAAATTCCGTCATTGGCTAATACTTTCATTTTTTATATCATTGCGAGAAATGAAGCAATTTCATCCTCATATTTAATTTATTATTTTATTTTTCTAGAACTCCTGCCATCCACTACAGTCTTTTTTTTAAGGAAAAACAAAAGAGGATTGTACTACTATTGAGGTTGGAATTTCCAGTAAACCTTGTTTTTTTTTTTTTTTTTAACTGAAAACAGTGACTGATTGCTAAACGCTTTTTTCCAATTCTTTCATTACATCAACTAATACCTGAACGCTTTCTAATGGCAAAGCATTGTACATAGAAGCTCTATAGCCACCTACTGAACGATGCCCTGGTAATCCAGATATTCCTGCAGCTTTCCACATGGCATCAAAAGTTTCTGCATGAGCAGTATCATTCAATAAGAAAGTTGCATTCATGTTTGAACGATCTTCAACCGCTGCAGCTCCTTTGAATAATGGGTTTCTGTCAATTTCTCCATAAAGTAATGCTGCTTTAGCATTGTTTAGTTTTTCAATTGCAGCAACACCTCCAAGGTTTTTCAACCATTGTAAAGTCAATAGTGATGCGTACACTGGGAAAACAGGTGGAGTATTATACATACTTTCTGCTTTGATGTGTTTAGTGTAATCCAACATGCTTGGTATTATTCTGCCATTTTTACCTAAAATAGCTTCTTTTACAACAACCAAAGTGGTTCCTGCCGGACCCATATTTTTTTGTGCGCCAGCGTAAATCAAATCAAATTTAGAAAAATCCAATTCTCGTGAAAATATATCCGAACTCATATCACAAACCATAGGAACATCCACTGCTGGGAATTCCTTCATTTGTGTACCAAAAATTGTGTTGTTACTCGTACAATGGAAATAATCAGCATCTGAAGGTACAGTATATCCTTTTGGAATATAATTGTAATTTTCTTCTTTTGAAGAAGCGACAACAACAGTTTCTCCAAAAAGTTTTGCTTCTTTTATAGCTGATGAAGCCCAAGTTCCAGAATCAAGATAAGCTGCTTTTCCACCTTCTTTCATCAAGTTGTAAGGAGCCATAATGAATTCTAAACTAGCTCCGCCAGCAAGAAATAATGCTTGATATCCTTTTCCCTCAAGGCCTAAAAGTTCAATTACAAGAGCTCTTGCTTCATCCATAACGGCAACGAAGTCTTTACTCCTGTGCGAAATTTCTAAAATAGATAACCCAGAATTGTTAAAATTTAAAATAGCTTGTGCTGATTTTTCAAAAACTTCTTGTGGTAAAATACAAGGTCCCGCGCTGTAGTTGTGTTTTTTCATGGTGTAGTTTAAGTCCAAAAAATTAAAGTGCAAATTTCGGCAATAGGAGTTTAAAAAGCGTTAAATAATTCGAAAAAATTAAACAATTTTAGACTATATTGTTAACAAAAATGAAATTGTATCGAGGTTATCTGCGTAATTCCACAATTTCGGTTTTTGGGTTTGTCCAAAATCAATGCTGTTTTCGATAAGATTATTACTAACAATACACTGAATTTGCTCGTTTTCAGATTGTAGTCTTTCCTGTAAATTATTTATGTTGGAATAAAATTCATAAAATACGCTGGAAATAGGTGAGGCATGACTTTTATCTTCTTTTATTGTCAAAAATCCATTGTCCAATAATTTGAAATTACTCATTAAGAAAACGGCTTTGTTGTAATCATAATTATTGGCATATTTTTCATAATGAATAACGTCCTGATATTCAAAGATAGCTTCAAAAAAAGCGTCGAAAGAATATCCTTCGGGTACAAATATTTTAGAAACATTGCGACAACCCAATCCAAAATATCTAAAAATATCTTCCCCTAAAGCGGTAAGTTGCTCTTTAGTTTCTTTTCCGTTCAAAACGGCGATTGAATTCCGGCTTTTTCTGATTATGGAAGGTTTGTCTTTGAAATAATATTCAAAATATCGGGCTGTATTAGTACTTCCAGTTGCTATAACAGCATCAAAATTTTCTAGTTTCCCCGCGACGAAAGTTATTTTATTACCCAGTTCAGAATCAATTGCACTAATATATTTCGCTAAAAAGGGCAATAAATGTTGGTCATTTGATGATGTTTTTACCAACACATTATGTCCTGTGATTAAAACACACAAGAAATCATGAAAACCCACTAATGGGATATTTCCAGCGAGAATTAATGCAACGGTCTTAGGTTCGTTTATTTGAAAATCATAAGCCGAAAGCCATTGATTTAAGTTCTCTTCAGTTAATGCTTCGGCCCAGGACTGAATGGAAAAATAGACTTGTTCGGGCGTATACCATCCATTATGGGATTGAGATAATTTTATTAATGCTGTAAAATCATCAAAAAATAAATCGTTATGCAAAACAGTTTGTTTCTTGGAAGTATTATTTTCGGAAAATTGGCTTAAAAACTTTCCTAATTCGATAAAACTTCGTTTTTTTTCGTTTTGTAACATAAGTAACTTGTATATGAATAGTTTTGATTGTAATTTTGTGCAAAAATAAGCTATAATAAGTTATAAGTCAAAAGAGAAAAAAATGTTCCATGTTTTTATCTCAGAAGGCATAGCTTTTAACTCATAAAAATATAAAGATGGCAATTATAATAACAGATGAATGTATCAATTGCGGTGCTTGTGAACCAGAGTGCCCAAATACAGCAATATACGAAGGAGCAGATGACTGGAGATATAAAGATGGTACAAAATTAAAAGGGAAAGTGATTTTGCCTGATGGTAGTGAAGTAGATTCAGATGAAGCGCAAACGCCAATTTCTGACGAGGTATACTATATTGTTCCAGGAAAATGTACCGAATGTAAAGGTTTTCACGATGAGCCACAATGTGCAGCAGTATGTCCTGTTGACTGTTGTATTCCAGACGAAAATCATGTAGAAAGCGAAGAAACGCTGCTAAACAGGCAAGCATTTTTACATAATGAATAGATTCTATAATAGGTAAAAAAAAAATCCTGAGTATTTAAACTCAGGATTTTTTTTTTGCTTATTTTACTTCTTATTCTTTAACAATAACGTAAGTTGTAACAGTAACTTTATCCGTTTTGTAGTCGTAAGATTCTAAAATTAGATTTCCATTAGCATCAAAATAACCGTAGGAAGTCTTATTTTTTGCATTATAAATATAATTGTTATTTGATGTCTTTCTTAAAATAGCGGCTTTTTTACCGTCAGGTAAATACATGGTGTAGCCACTATTGTCAGATGAAACCTGATATTTTTTGCCGTTTAAGTTGTAATAAGCAGATCTGTCTATATCAATTACTTTAGTAATTCCGTTTGTGGTAACTGCCGTAGTTGCTGTAACTTGAACTGGTGTTTGTTTTATTTCTTTATTCAGGACATTAGAGTCCGCATCTTTTAATTCAATAGTTTGAACTTCTTTTACTTCCTGAGTTTTGACTAATTTTTGTTCTCCTTCGGAATCTTTTATTGTTGTAATGGTAGTTTTAACTTCTGATTTTACGTTTTCATTTTGCGCTTGCATAGTTAATGATACTAAAAAAGCGGACATTCCTAAAATTATAGTTTTCATGATGTTTTTATTTAAAATTTGTATTTAACAAAACTACAATTATCTGATTGTAAATTTGTTGCATAATTATTGTAAAAAATTACATTATTTACTTAAAAACTATTTATGATTTATTTCGAAAGGGCTTCCGTTTTTTTCGCTACTATAACATAGGTATCGTATGCATAGGTTTTTCTGTCAATTATTCTACTGATCTCAAAACCATTTAAATATAAAAATAACTGGATTTCATTTAAGGTGAATACACGAACTGTTGAAAAATCGTCTGCAATTATTTCTTTTTCACCGTCTTTCATAGTGTAATATTGCGCAGTCCATTCCAGCATAAAGTTATCTGATAAAGTTGTTTTCCAGCTGCTGTTTCTATAATATTTTACTCCTTTATATTCGGCTTGGTGCAGTATAACTTCATTTTCTTTAATAAACGGAATAAAACGGTTGGCATCTATAAAGTCAAAAATGAGAATTCCATCTTTATTTATGTTTTTATATATAGAATCAAAAGTGCTGTTTACATCATCGTTTGATATCAAATAACTTGTAGAACGCCCTGTGATAATGATCGAATCCACTGGTTTTTCCAATTCAAATTCCCTCATATCACCATGAATGAAAGTGCAGTTTTTATTCTTTTCCTGGGCAATGGCAATCATACTCTGGCTATAATCCAAGCCAATATAGTCTTGGTGATTTTCCTGAAATCGCTTGGCAAGATTGCCTGTGCCGCTTCCAATTTCCAGAATAGTTTTACAATGGAATTCTTGTATTATCGTGCTATAAAACTGATATTCCTCATCATAATCAATGAAGGTTTGGTACATTGCATCAAAAATTGCTGCCATTTTACCGTCATAAAGATGTGTCATGCTATTTGTTTAAAAACTAAATTTAATGAAAATAAGCGAAATAAAAAAGGACTATCTTTCGATAGCCCCTTTTGAAATTTTTAAATATCCGAATTAGAATTTATAGTTTAAAGATAAATTAAACATTGTTCCTAATTGGCTAAAGTGAAAACCATCATACGTCATTTGTGAATATCGTTGGTTGAAAGTAATCAAGTTTGATTGTGTTTTTACTTGTGCAGGATCGTTTAAAATAGCTGTTCCAGCTGCATTTTCTGCTACAAATTTCCATTCCGGCAATATATTTAATAAATTGTTTACATTCAATGCCAAAGTTAACTTTTCAGTAGCAGAGAAAGTAACTCCTAAATCGGTAACAATTTTTGGCGTAAACTCCGTTTTTAAATTTGCATTTAGACCATCTTGATTAAAGGTAGTTTTTCCAAAGTAGGTATTGTTAAGAGAGAAACCAAATTTTCCGATTTCATAATTTGCTCCTAAAATCCATTTTGTGTCAGGTCTTGAAGTAAACATTAAAGATTCAAGTATCTGTCCAAAATTATCACTTTTTACAGGAGAGATTCTTTCATTCTCAAAAGTAATATTTCCGGATAAATTAAATCCTAATTTCCCTGTCCCTAATTGGATGTTGCTATAATTAGCAACAACATCTAAACCAGAGGTTCTGGAATCAAATGAATTCTCAAACCAGGCAACTGTACCAAATTGAGTGTCCACTTTATCTCCTAGAACGATTCTGTCTTCTACTTTAATGTTATAGTAATCTACTGTGAAGTTAAAGTTTTTGGAAGGTCTGGCACCTACTCCTACTGTTATGTTGGTAGATTTTTCTGCATCTAATGGGTCAATTCCTAATTGACGTGCTTGTGGAGAAACGTTATTGATAATACCGCTCACTTGTATTCCTTGTCCTGGAACAAAAGAGTATTGTGATTTTTGAGTGTAAATTTGGTGTAATGTAGGTGCTCTAAATCCAGTTGAAATAGATCCTCTTAATGTGATCTTGTCGTCTAAGAATTTATATCTGGAACTTAATTTCCATACTGTTGCATCACCAAAATCACTATAATCTTCATAACGAACCGTTCCGTTTATTAAGAAGTCTTCAGTTACATCATAAGCAAGGTCAAAATAAGCACCTAAGTTGTAGCGGTTCCATTTTCCTGAATTTTCCGGTCTGTTACCAGCGAATGAATCTGCACCCATTCCGTCCCATGAAGCTTTGTCTCCTTCTATTACTTCAAAAGTTTCTGTTCTGATCTCAGATCCAAAACCAATGCTGATTTCATCAGATAATACTTTAGAGATGTCTAAATTCCCTACAACATGGTTAAAAGAAGTTCCTCCTGGTTTAAAAGAGATTGGACTGTTTTCTAAGTATACATTGTTTCCGTCAGCATCTTGAATGTCAGATCTGTTGAAAGAGTTGTCAACTGAATAGGTTTGTGTATTTCCACCAACAGTAATACTAGCATCGGTATTCCAGTCATTTTTTGTTGATTTATAACCCAAAGTAGCGTTGTAGTCGTTTAAGTCTCCTGTAAATGTTGGTACGTAACCTTGATAAGAAGCGGGTGTTCCATCACCAAAGAAGTCTTTTAGGAAAGGGTAATCAGATAGCGGTCTCCAGTAAGGAGTTCTATAGTTAGCAAAAGAATTTACTTTTTTGTAAACATAAGCAGCATTGTAATATAATAATGTTTCATCAGATAAGCTAAATCCACCATTTACCAAGAATTTTGCAGCTGCGGTTTCTGGAGATCCATTGATATTTCCAGCATCTGGTTTTTTAGCAAGAAAGGCTTGAACATCTGAAAGAGAAGCTCCGAAATCTCCTGCTTCACCTGCAGCATCTACTGTTCCAGGTCTGTTAGATAAGTTGACTTTAGAAAAATCAACCGTATAATTTACAAATCCTTTTTCTCCTACAGTAGAACCGTTGTTCATACTTACTCCTAACATTTCACCATCACCTTCAGAAGTCACTCCGCTTCTTACAGTTACAGATCCACCGCTTGTATTCTTTTTTAATATAATATTCATAACCCCTGCAATAGCATCAGATCCATATTGGGCTGATGCGCCATCACGAAGTATTTCTACTCTTTCGATCGCGTCAGTAGGAATAGCAGAAATATCAGCACCAGTTTCTCCACGTCCTGGTGATGTCTGAACGTATAATAAAGAACTTAAGTTTTTTCGTTTTCCGTTTATTAAGATTAATGTTCTGCTCGGTCCCATATTTCTAATTTCGTATGGATCAAGTAAAGAAGTTGCGTCATTTACGGGTGTTTGAACCGTATTAAACGATGGGATTTTGTACTGTAATGCTTTGTCAAATGAAGCTTGTCCAGTTGAAGTTAAGTCTTTTGCTGATAATACATCAATAGGCAGTGCAGTTGTAGTATTACTTCTTGGAGCAGTTCTTGTCCCTGTAACTACAATCTCATCCAAAGCTTGCCCGCCTTCTTCCGATAGTATTATATCTATTGTAGCACTAGTAGCTGCTTTTTCTACTTTATTGAATCCTACATAACTAAAAACTAAAGTGGCTCCGTCTTTAACTTTTATCTTATATGCTCCGTCAATATCGGTTGAGGTACCGTTGTTTGTCCCTTTTTCGATAATGTTAACGCCCGGTAATCCTGCTCCGGCATTGTCTTTTACTGTACCAGAAATTTCTTTTTGCGCAAAAAGAAACGTGACGTTTAACAAGAATAGTAATAGTGTAAACTTTTTCATAAATAGTTGATTTTGGTTTTTGTTTGGTTTGAAATCTTTCGCAATATAATTTTTTTTTAACAAAATATTAATATTTAGTTTTATTTTTTACGAACATTTGCTTGTGGTTTATTAGTAAAATTGGTAATACGGTTAATTATGGTGGCAGAAAATCGTTGTAAAGAGTAGAATTGGGTTGAAAAAAAGGTAAAAAAATCAATGTAAATACATAAATAGATTGATTATGCCATCAAACATTTATTAAATCTTATATTTGCAGACTTTTAAAGTGAATTCTAAAACTTTTAGCAGGAGACTGTTATCTGTAAACAAAAATAGCATGAAGAATGGCGTTGCCATATTCCATTAAAATCAAATATTATCTACACATGAAAGCAGGAATTGTAGGATTACCGAATGTTGGAAAATCAACATTATTCAATTGTTTATCAAATGCAAAAGCGCAAAGTGCTAACTTTCCTTTTTGTACAATCGAACCAAATATAGGTGTTGTAAATGTACCGGATTCCAGAATAGAAAAACTGGAAGAGTTGGTGAAGCCAGAACGCGTGCAAATGGCAACTGTTGACATCGTTGATATTGCGGGATTAGTTAAAGGAGCAAGTAAAGGCGAAGGTTTGGGAAATCAATTTCTTGGAAATATTAGAGAGTGTAATGCTATTATTCATGTTTTACGTTGTTTTGATAACGATAACATTGTTCACGTTGACGGGAATGTAAATCCAATCCGGGATAAAGAAACGATTGATATTGAGTTGCAGTTGAAAGATCTTGAAAATGTTGAAAAACGATTAGAAAAAGTAAAGCGTGCAGCAAAAACGGGAAATAAGGAAGCAATTGTTGAGGAGGGTTTGTTGAACAGAATTAGAGAGACTTTACTTCAGGCTAAATCAGTCAGAACTATAACTCCACAAAACTATGACGAAGAAGTTTTAATGGAAGGGTTTCAGTTAATTACAGCAAAGCCAGTATTGTATGTTTGTAATGTAGATGAAAATTCAGCGGTTGACGGAAACAAATATGTAGATCAAGTTCGTGAATTGGTTAAAGATGAAGATGCTGAAGTTATCGTGCTTTCTGTAGGTGCTGAAGCTGATATCACAGAATTGGAAAGCTACGAAGAGCGTCAGGTTTTCTTAGAAGACATGGGGTTACAAGAGCCAGGTGCATCTGTATTGATCCGTGCAGCTTATAAATTATTGAAGCAACAAACCTATTTTACCGCAGGAGTTAAAGAAGTTCGTGCCTGGACCATAAATATTGGAGCAACGGCGCCACAAGCAGCAGGAGTTATTCATACTGATTTTGAAAAAGGCTTTATTCGTGCTGAAGTTATTGCTTATGAAGATTTCGTTACTTACGGCTCAGAGGCAAAATGTAAAGAAGCAGGAAAATTCAAGGTAGAAGGAAAAGAATACATCGTAAAAGACGGTGATGTAATGCATTTTAGATTTAATGTATAAAAATTAGTAAATCATTTGAATTAAAATAAAGTGACCTGCAGGAGTAATTTTGCAGGTTTTTTATTTATAATGTGAGGCCGACGAATTTATGATTGGTTCCGCAATCTGTGAATCTGTCGCTAATTATTTTGCAACTGTAGCAATTTTAATTACTTTAGTAAAAATAAATCATCATGAAAATAATTGCCTTTGGCGCAAGCCCCAGTAAAAACTCTATTAATAAAAAATTAGCAACTTATGCTGCTCATCTTTTCGAAAATGCAGATGTTGAGGTTTTAGATTTAAACGATTTCCAAATGCCGATTTTTAGTGTTGATTTAGAAAAAGAAATTGGTCAGCATGAATTAGCAAAAGCATTTTTGGCTAAAATTGCCACAGCTGATATTTTAGTCGTTTCATTAGCGGAAAACAATAGCAATTATTCTGCGGCCTTTAAGAATGTTTTCGATTGGTGTTCAAGAATTACAGCAAAAATATTCCAAGATAAACCAATGTTGCTAATGGCAACTTCGCCAGGAGGCAGAGGCGGAGCGTCCGTATTGGAAATTGCAAATAATGCTTTTCCTCGTTTTGGAGCAGTTATAAAAGCAACTTTCTCTCTACCCAGTTTTGATGCTAATTTTGATGTGGTAAATGGTAAAATTTCGAACCCTGAGTTGGATAAACAGTTGAGGGATATTGTTAAAGCTTTTTAATTCATATTTGCTAAAATGCAATCAAAATATGTATTAATTTTTATTTTAAGTATCGTATTTTTAAATGCGAGTTATTCCCAAAAATACAATTCAGTTGATTCTATTGTTGATAATTATCCCAAAAACATAATCAATGCGGATCAGTTATTGGTGTTAATTAAAAAGGATTTCTCTAAACAGGATGAAAAAGCCAGAGCTGTGTTTCGGTGGGTTACAACTGTTATTGCTTACGATGTTGATTTGGCGAAATCAATGGATTACAAATCCATAAATGCATTCTCTTATAAAACCCAAAAAGAAATGGAAATTAAGGAGAAGAAATTTAAATTGGATTTGGTAACCAATACGATGATTTCCAAAATAGGAGTTTGCCATTCTTACGCTGCATTGGTAGAATATTTATGCGTAAAATTAGGATTGGAAGCGAAGATTATAATAGGGAATTTAAAATCTGATCCGTCGCAAATAGGAGAGTTGCCAGAAGTCTTGAATCATGCTTGGAATGTAGTCAAAATCGATAATAACTGGAAATTTATTGATGCAACATTAGGTGCCGGATTCATTTCTTCTTCTACAAATTTGTTTAAGTTTTATTTTAATGAAAGTTATTTTCTTACGGATCCGGATCAGTTCTTTTTGAATCATTACCCGTCAGATGAAAATTGGCTTTTGACTGCCAAAAATAAAAAGGATTTTGCTCAGCTGCCATTGTTTTTTGGTTATTATTTTCAGTATAATTATCAGATGACTAAGCCTGAATCAGGATTGTATACTACGGTTAAAAATGGAGTTTTTACTTTTGCAATTAAAGGACTAAATACCTACGACGATGTGGCATATTCGTATAGCGATGATAACAAAATGAATTATTTGGAGCAAGAAGATAATTTGAAAGATTTTAATATTCAATTAGCTAAAAAAAAGAATGGTTATCTTACACTTTTTGTAAATAGAAAGATAATTGCCGTTTATAAAATAGTCTTTTTAGAATGATTTTTTTTGACTTAAAAATTATCGAAGAGCAAAATCTATAATCTGAGTCTGTGATCTGAAATCTGAATTTTGTTGTGAATATTATTCTTAATAACTTTGATGGCTTCCTGTTTTAAATTTTATCGAATTACACTACATTAGCACAAAATCCACAAATTTTAAAATGTCCGAACAAAATCAATATACCGAAGATAATATTCGGTCGCTCGACTGGAAAGAGCATATTCGCATGCGTCCCGGAATGTATATTGGGAAACTTGGCGATGGTTCCTCTCCGGATGATGGTATTTATATTCTTCTAAAAGAAGTACTCGATAACTGTATCGATGAATTCGTCATGGGTGCAGGTAAGACAATAGAGGTTACTATCAAAGATAAGACCGTTACGGTTAGGGATTATGGTCGTGGAATTCCATTAGGAAAAGTGATTGATGTGGTTTCTAAAATGAATACGGGAGGGAAATACGATTCTTTGGCATTTAAGAAATCTGTTGGTTTGAATGGAGTAGGTACAAAAGCGGTGAATGCTTTGTCTAATTATTTTCGTGTAGAATCCGTTCGTGATGAGAAACAGAAAGCAGCTGAATTCTCGGCTGGAAATCTTGTTCTTGAAGAAGATATTATAGAAACGACCAAACGAAAAGGAACCAAAGTAACTTTTACTCCGGATGAGGCGATTTTTAAAAATTACAAATTCAGATTTGAGTATGTAATCAAAATGCTTAAAAATTATTGTTACTTAAACAATGGTTTAACCATTTTATTTAACGGTGAAAAATATTTTTCAGAGAATGGTCTGAAAGATTTATTAGAAGAAACCATTCATGCCGATGATTTAGAATATCCAATTATTCACTTGAAAGGTGAAGATATCGAGATCGCCTTAACACATAGCAAAACGCAATATAGCGAAGAATACCATTCCTTTGTGAATGGACAAAATACGACACAAGGAGGTACGCATTTAGCGGCCTATAGAGAAGCTATTGTAAAAGCCGTTCGAGAGTTTTACAATAAAAGTTTCGAAGCTTCAGATGTTCGGAAATCCATTGTTACAGCTGTTAGTATTAAAGTAATGGAGCCGGTTTTTGAGTCGCAGACTAAAACTAAATTAGGTTCAACTGATATGGGTTCTGAACCAGGAATGCCATCAGTGCGTACTTTTGTAAATGATTTTGTGAAAACGAAGTTAGATAATTATTTGCATAAGAACCCCAGCACAGCAGAAGCATTATTGCGAAAAATTCTTCAGGCAGAAAGAGAGCGTAAAGAATTATCAGGTATTAGAAAATTAGCGACAGATCGTGCCAAAAAAGCGAATCTGCACAATAAGAAATTAAGGGATTGTCGTGCGCATCTTCCGGATACTAAAAATCCTAAAAGTTTGGAGAGTACACTTTTTATTACGGAGGGGGATTCTGCTTCCGGGTCTATTACCAAATCGCGCGATGTAAATACACAAGCCGTTTTTAGTTTGCGTGGTAAGCCGTTGAATTCGTATGGAATGAGCAAGAAAATTGTTTATGAAAATGAAGAATTCAATTTACTACAAGCTGCATTAGATATTGAAGATGGTTTAGAAAAATTGCGTTACAACAACATCGTAATTGCAACTGATGCAGATGTTGACGGAATGCACATTCGATTGCTGTTGATTACTTTTTTCTTGCAATTTTTTCCTGAATTGATAAAAGAAGGGCATTTGTATATTTTGCAAACACCACTATTCAGGGTTCGAAATAAAAAAGAAACGATTTACTGCTATTCTGATGAAGAGCGTAAAGCTGCTATCGAAAAACTAAAACCAAAACCTGAAATTACTCGATTCAAAGGATTGGGAGAAATTTCTCCCGATGAGTTTAAAAATTTCATTGGAGAAACCATTCGATTAGATCCTATTATGATGGATAAAAACACTTCGATTGAGCAATTATTGTCTTTTTATATGGGTAAAAATACTCCGGACAGACAAGAATTTATCATCAAAAATTTGAAGGTTGAATTAGATGTGATCGAGAAAGTTTAAATAGTACAAAATGCCTACAAAAAGAACACTTATTTTTATTGCTTTACTATTTGTAATTAGTTTTTCTGCTACCTTTTTTATTATAAGGAGCAATGATCATAAAGAATGTGAGACAGTCATAAAGAAAGAGGTGGATAAAAATGGAAATAAAATTACCAGGAATGAACATCTCTGTAAAGAAAAATATTCTTTTTAGAATGTCTAGAACAAAATTATAATTGATTATTATTCAATAGAATATATTTAATGAAAGACGAAGAAGACGAAAATACAATTCCAGAAGGTCAAGAAGGGGATAATTCAACTGATGAAAATCAATATGAGGGAAAACCATCTGAAGGTCAGCATTTTTACGATAATCAAGAAGACGCAAACGATACTATTACCAAAGTTACGGGAATGTATAAGGACTGGTTTCTGGATTATGCTTCCTATGTAATTCTGGAACGTGCTGTTCCTGCGATTGAAGATGGTTTTAAACCAGTGCAACGTCGTATAATGCACTCTTTGAAAGAATTAGATGATGGTCGTTATAATAAAGTTGCCAACGTTGTCGGACATACCATGCAGTATCATCCTCACGGAGACCAGAGTATTGGTGATGCAATGGTACAAATTGGACAAAAAGAATTATTAATTGACTGTCAGGGAAACTGGGGAAATATTCTAACAGGTGATGGTGCTGCAGCTTCTCGTTATATTGAAGCGCGTTTGTCTAAATTCGCTTTAGAGGTTATTTATAGTCCAAAAATCACCGATTGGGGTGTTTCTTATGATGGAAGGCGAGCAGAACCGAACAATCTTCCGGTGAAGTTTCCGCTACTTTTGGCACAAGGAGCCGAAGGTATTGCAGTAGGTCTTTCCACGAAAGTGTTGCCTCATAATTTCAACGAATTAATTGATTCTTCGATTAAAATATTAAAAGGAAAACCTTTTACGCTTTATCCTGATTTTATGACACAAGGTATTGCTGATGTGTCAAATTACAATGATGGATTGCGCGGAGGACGTATTCGTGTTCGTGCTAAAATTGGTCAGCTTGACAAAAATACTTTGGTGATTACCCAAATTCCGTTTTCGACGAATACGACTACTTTGATTGATAGTATTCTTAAAGCAAATGAAAAAGGAAAGATCAAAATCAAGAAAATTGAGGATAATACAGCTGCCGAGGTAGAGATATTAATTCACCTTTTTCCGGGTGTTTCTCCAGATAAAACCATTGATGCTTTGTTTGCTTTCACGGCTTGCGAAACTTCGGTGGCTCCATTAGGTTGTGTGATTGAAGATAATAAACCTTTATTTATTGGAGTTTCTGCAATGTTGAAAATTTCGACCAACAGAACCGTCCAATTGCTTAAAAGCGAACTCGAAATTCAGTTGAGTGAACTCGAGGAACAGTGGCATTTTCTTTCTTTGGAACGAATCTTTATCGAGAATAAAATCTATCGCGACATTGAAGAACAAACCACAAGAGAAGGCGTTATAAAATCAGTGGATGATGGTTTGAAACCACATATTCAACATTTAAAACGAGCGGTTACCGAAGACGATATTCTACGTTTACTGGATATCCGAATCATGCGTATTTCAAAATTTGACAGTAACAAAGCGCAGGACAAAATTGAATCGCTGGAAGGAGACATAGAGCAGGTAAAACAAAATTTGGAACATCTGATTGATTTTGCGATTGCTTATTTTACCCGCTTAAAAGAGAAGTACGGAAAGGGGCGGGAACGCCAAACAGAACTTCGTATTTTTGATGATATCGAGGCAACCAAAGTGGTTTTAAGAAACACGAAGCTATATGTAAATAGAGAAGAGGGTTTTGTAGGAACGAGTTTGAAAAAAGACGAGTATGTTACAGATTGTTCTGACATTGATGATGTAATTGTCTTTCTGCGTGATGGAAAAATGATGATTACCAAGGTAGATGCCAAAACCTTTGTTGGGAAAGACATTATTCACATTGCTATTTTTGACAAAAGCGATAAGCGTACCATTTACAATATGATTTACCGGGACGGAAAATCCGGACCTTCCTATATTAAACGTTTTAATGTTTCCGGAGTAACCCGGGACAAACCTTATGATTTAACCAATGAGACTGCAGGTTCTCAAGTGTTGTATTTCTCCTGTAATCCAAATGGGGAAGCGGAAGTGATTACCATATTATTGCGTCAGGTAGGAAGTGTCAAAAAGTTAAAATTCGATATTGATTTTGCCAGTTTAGCAATAAAAGGAAGGGCTTCTAAAGGGAATTTGGTTACCAAATACCCAATTAAAAAAATTGAATTAAAGGAGAAAGGAATTTCGACTTTATTGCCCCGAAAAGTTTGGTTTGACGATACGGTTCAACGATTAAACGTTGATGCCAGAGGTGAATTACTGGGCGAATTCAGACCGAATGATAAGATTTTGGTCTTATCGCAATCTGGAAAAGTAAAAGTAATTACACCAGAATTGTCAACACATTTTGATGAAGATATGATCGTTTTAGAGAAATGGATTCCGAAGAAACCAATTTCGGCAATTTACTATGATGGGGAGAAGGAACGCTATTATATCAAGCGTTTCCTGGTAGAAACCGAAAATAAGGAGGAAGCGTTTATTACGGAACATCCTAACTCGAATCTTGAAATCGTATCCACAGATTATCGTCCTGTGGCAGAATTAGTTTTTACGAAAGTAAAAGGAGTTCAAAAAGAAAATATGACGGTCGATATTGAATCATTTATTGCAGTAAAAGGTTTTAAAGCTTTAGGAAACCAATTGACAACTGATAAGTTGAAACAAGTAAATCTATTAGAACCTTTGCCTTATGAATTGCCAGAGGAAATTATTCCCGAAGAAATGGAAGTTCAAGGAGAGACGGATGGAGATGATGCTACTATTCAACTTGACGATGATGGTCAAATAACGTTAAGTTTAGAATAGAAAAGCGCTGCCGTCTATACCTAACTATTTTTTGAAAATTTAAGACAAGCGATTGTTGAATAGCAGTAATTCTATTCTCAGTCGCTTATTTTCTTGCAGGAAATGACGCAAGCCAAAACAATTTATCGTTTGTTATGAAATGCTACTGTAAGTGAGCGAAAAGATATAGAAATGGGCTGAAATTGCATCACTTGGTTTTGAATAAATGGTAATGTATGTTTTTTCAGAAGAGAAATAGATTGGCGTGAATGCAAATAAAGAAATTAGAGTAGCGGAAGAACTGAAAAAAATAAATAATAAAACGTCAGGAGTAAAATGACATATAGGGGTTATATCCTATCTGAAACTACCCATTATCTGAATAACTGCTTTAAAGTGATTTGCTTTTTCTCTCTCAATTTATTTAGAATTTTTAAAAAAGCGATTGCCGTTATATATGCATCGCCCATTGCAGTATGCCTATCCTTTTTAGAGATATCAAATTTATCAGCAAGCTCGTCTAAACTATAGTTTTCCTTTCGTTCTAATAAATTTGAAACCAATAATGTTTTTTTATACAGCACTGCAGTGTCTAAAGTCTTGTTTTTTAATTTAGGCAATCCGTTTCTCTCCAGTGCGTTATTGATCATGGTGATATCAAATATAGTATGGTGGGCAATTATAACGGAGTCTCCCAGGAACTCTAAAAGCTGTTGAAGGGCTTCTAATTCAGTATTTCGGTGGTCAATAACACATTCTTTTAGGATTCCATGTATTTGTGCGCTCGTTTGATCGTAATGTTCTTGTTGAATAAAAACTTCAAAACTGTCATGAATAGGAATCATCCCATTTTGCAAAATGATGGCTCCAATACAAAGTATCCGGTCATTTATATAATCAAAACCAGTAGTTTCTGTATCCAACACAACAAAGCGCATCCTGTCAATATCATTTGATTGTTCGTCATCGGATAATGTTTCGGATTTGCCCAAAAATTTAAATAGAATAGCCTCGCTTTTTTTTATAAAGTTCATCATCATAATATATTTGAAGGATTAAATCGGATAGTGATGAGTTCCTGCAATTCCTTAATCGTTTTAAAAGTTCGCTTTAACTTTATTTTTTCTAATTTAGAAAGCGCTTCCAAAGCAATATACTGTCCGGAATCGTTATGTAAAAGGCCCTGTTTAGTTCTGAATTTCAATAATGCTTTATAGGAATAGGAACAGGCTAAATACAACTCTGTGTTATGGGGTTCTAATTCTGCCAATTTTTCAAAACGTTCCGGAGTATTACTAATAGATTTCACAGAGTGAGAGAGAATCAAAACTCTTGCTGCATCAGTTAGTGGCATTAGCGCCCGTCTTTTTATATCAAAAAAATCTTTGTGGGCACCGTCCTGTTCCAGTAAAAATTGTCTGAAGAATCCGGTTGGAGAAGGGCTTTGTAGCGCGCCGCTTACTAAATGAATATAAAAGACAGGATTAGCTTTTACATTTTCAAAAATAAATTCAGAAAGCTTGTTTACGAGTTCACTGTCTCCATAAGAGAGACTATAATCAAAAAATATAAAAGACAATAGGACTTCATTTTTTCCTGGGTTGGTAATCCAATGGTAAACCAGACTTTCCCATTCACCAAGGCTCAAACACCATTTTGGATTAGAAGCCATCATTTCTGCCGGACAATAATCGTATCCAATAACAAAGAGCCCTTTATTGACATGCGTAGCCAATTCTAAAAAATATTTTTTGGTCTCTATTTTCAATTCTTCCGGAACATCTTCATACACTAAAGCATTGTCCTGATCAGTATGTAGCAACTGCTCGCTTCTTCCCTGACTTCCCAATGCCAACCATGCAAATTTCACAGGTGGCGGAGTCTTCATTTTTTTTAACGCTATCGTTATGACTTGCTTAATACAGACGTCATTTAATTCTGTTATTATTTTAGAAGTCAGTGTCATGGGGATATTTTGATCTAAATATCCTTGTAGTAATTGCATTATACTGGCCCGTATTGGCTTTATTTGTTTGAATTTTTTAGCTCTTTTTACTGCCTTTATCAATACCGCTGGATTATTACCAAGTTCTACCATAACATCATGTTTGGATAGGATTCCAACAGCTTTGGAATTTGGGGTGCCATCTTTTGTAATACATAAATGGCTGATGTTACTTTTCATCATTGCCATTTGCGCTTGAGTAACAGTCATTTTCTTGGGGTACGTAATAACAGGGGCTGTCATTATCAAGTCAGCTGTTGTGGTGATTGGGAATTCGCCAGTTACAATTTTATTCCTCAGATCTTTATCCGTAATGATGCCAACGGGAAGCATATCCTCTACAACGAGAATGGCCCCCACGTTTTTTTTGGTCATGGTCTCAGCAATGGATTTTACCGTAGTTGTAGCAGAACAGGTGACTAATTTTTTAGAATATTTTACAGGTTGTAAGTCCAGTAACTTTTTGTCATTATCCAAAAATTCGCTCCCAGCTGTTTCACCATATAGTTTTCCGCTGTGACTTTTGGAATAGGGGTTGAGTGTATTTGATGCAAAGCTTTCTATCAAAAAATTACCGACAGCTCTGTTTTCTAATGCGTAAGGTTTAAAAATGGTAATGGGGATAGCATAAAGAATACTTTCTTCATGGGTTCTGGCTTCCATCTTATAGTTTTCATTTGCAATAAGTGGTCTCAATCCAAAAATGTCTCCTTCATCACACATGTCCAAAATATCGTTTTGCAGATTTGTTCTGAGTGCTACTGCTCCTTTATGGACTACATAAAAGCAGGAGTGCGTTTCTTCATTTTCGGAAAACACAACACTATCCTTTTCTTTGTAAATTATGGATATTTGTTCGGAAATGATTTCGATCTCTTTTTGTTGTAAAAAAGTAAAAGGGGGGAAGTTTTTTAAAAAGTCTGCAACTCTATGGGAGATGGTATTTTTCATGATGCTTATTTGTGCCTAAGATAATTCATAAAAAATAAAATAAAAAGAAAAAAGACCAAATTTGGGTCTTTTTAGCGTTTCCCTATTTAAGGAGGAATATATTTTCGGAATAAAAAAAAAAGCTCCCGAAAAAAAGGAGCTTCTTTATCTAAAACATAGTTTCGTTTATTTATTTTTCTTCATTTTCATATTTAATACTTCCACTAATAATGAGAAAGATATCGCAAAATACAGATATCCTTTTGGTACCGGTGTAACATGATTTCCAAATATTAAAGCATTCGATAAGTGTGCACTTTCCGTAAGTAACATCATTCCAATTAAAATCAAAAATGCTAAACCCAAAATTTGAATAGAAGGATGTTTATTTACAAAACTTCCGACAGGAACAGCAAATTGCATCATTATTAGTACAGATATAATTACAGCTGTAATCATAATGTATAAAGCGCCTTCAACTCCGTTTGTCATACCTACTGCGGTAAGAATACTATCGAAAGAGAAAACTAAATCAATCATGATAATTTGAAAAAGTACATTTTGAAATGATTTTGTGGCTGCTTTGCCTAGTTCTTTTTCTTCATGTCCTTTCTCATCTACTTTTTCACGAATTTCATTTGTACTCTTATAAATTAAAAATAATCCTCCGAGTAATAAAATGATACTTTGACCAGTAATTCCTGCTGAAAACCAACTGAAATCAATATGAAACCAAGGTTCTTTCATTTGAATCAATAAATTGATACCAAACAAAAGCGCAATTCTCATGAACATGGCAAGGAACATTCCTATTTTTGTGGCTTTCTTACGTTGTTCAGGAGGTAATTTCCCTGTGGCAATCGATATAAAAATAATATTATCAATCCCTAATACAATTTCCAAGAATGTTAATGTCAACAGGGCAATCCAAGCATCTGGATTTAAAAATACTTCCATTTTATTTTGGTATTATTTATAATTAATTTTGATTTTATGTACTTAGTCGGAAATCTTAGTAACTGTTCCCCTTTGTTTTGCATCGACACCAATCATTCCAAATTCAAAGGTATAGGAATTTTTCGAGGTTGTCAAAATTTTCATACCAATTGCTTTTTCCTCTGCCATATTTTTTGGATGTATTTTCTGCAAAATGTACTCACAATCGTTTACCCATCGGATCGAAGCAGTATCTGTTTTGCCTTCAAAAGTTTCGATTTCGATACTGTCATTACGTTCAAAAACAGTCATTTTCTTGATGCCGTCAACTTCATATTCAAATTTGAATTTTCCGGTTTTAAAGTCCTTGCAGTTGCGCTCCGCATCATAACATGACATTAGCAACAGTAGTGGGAGGAGCAGTATCGTTTTTTTCATTTTTTAGTGCGTTTATTTTTATTTTTTTTGGAGCTGTTTTCTGCTTTTACTATATCTTTTATTGGTCTGGTCGGAAAAAATGACCTCCTAATTAAAATAAAAGTCAAGTAAAGAAGCATAAGTGGGACCGTTATTTTAATCGTTTTAATTCGTCATCTGTAAAATTCCTGATGCTTTTTTCTTGTGCAAATTTATCCGCATTGTAACTGTTGGATTTATTTCTTGGAATCGATAAACTTTCCCAGTCGCTATTTTTCAATTGTTTTGCGTAAAACACGATTTGTCCCACATGATACGGATAATGTGCCAATTGTCGGATGATAGCCTCCAAGACAGTATGTCCTTCATTTCGAATGTATATAATTTGCGAAAGCTGTTCTGGCTTTAATTCGTTTAAAGCGCGGAACAAACAATTCCAGCCATTATTCCAGGCGGTTAAAACGGCTTCTTCAGATTGTAAATCATTTTCAAATTCAGAATCGCGGTTGCGCCATTCTTTTTCGCCGTCGGTGGTCAGGAAATCCGTCCACCGTGAAATCATATTCCCCGAAAGATGTTTTACAATCATGGCAATACTATTTGTGTCTGCATTTGTAGCGACAAAAAATTGTTCTGATTCTAGTTGCTCCATGGCTTTTTCTCCAAGCGTCTTATAATACAAAAACTGCTTTTTCGCGCTTTCAAGATAGGTAACAGACGTTTCCATAATTACAGGATTTTAATGTCGTATTTGTCTAGAAGTCCAATGATTCCTTGGGTAGAAAACTTGGCTTTTTTCATTGGATTGAATTCAGGATCAATTTTAAAGTTAGATGCTTTTGAAAAATCGGCCCCTGCTAATTGGGTATTGTTAAAAATAGCCCCATCCAAATTACTGTTATCAAAAACTGAATTCGTAAGATTGACTCCAACAAAGGTAGTGTCTTTCAGTGAGCAGGAGCTAAATTTTGTTTTGGGCATTTTTTTATTCGCAAACGAGGAATAATCCAAAACACATTCCTGAAAATTTACATTAAACAAGAAATCATCACATTCGTCAAACAGTATACCCAGTAATTTGCAATTTCTAAATTGTACTCCTTTTAAGCTGGTTCCTGATAATTTTGTCATAGATAAATTGCATCCAATGAACTCACAATCCACGAAAGTATTATAGGAAAAATCACTATTTGAGAAATCACAGTTTTTAAAAACGCAATCCTCAAATTCTCTGTTATTGATTTTTTTGTCGATATAAACGACTTTTTCAAATGTTTTTTGAATGTGTATTAGGCTTTCCATTAGTCGTTAAATAAGCTTTTCATAATTGTTCGTAATCCCAAATATATAAGTAACATAGCAGCAAGACAAGCAATAATTCCTATTGCTAAGACCAAATAGTGCCAGATATTTTGCTGATTCATGAAAGCATTATAAATGAATGCCGGTCCTATAAAAAGTAACGGCAAAGCACCTGCTAAGTATTTGATTCCTTTAGATAATAGTTCTTTGTTGGTTGCCATTCTTTAGTTTAAAAGTTTAATGTTTAAGAACCTGCTATTTCCTAGCTGTAAAATAATCAACAGCTTTTCTCACACTGCCATGTTGTTTCAGTAATTCGGCACCTTGTTCATAGGAAACAGGGATTTCTTCCATAATCATTTTTACACCACGATCCACCAGTTTGCTATTGCTCAGTTGCATGTCGACCATTTTGTTACCTTTTACTTTTCCTAGTTGAATCATAGTAGCGGTGGTAATCATATTAAGTACTAATTTCTGGGCAGTTCCTGCTTTCATGCGAGAACTTCCAGTAACAAATTCTGGTCCTACAACTACTTCAATAGGTAATTTTGCTGTTTGCGAAAGAGGACTTCCTGCATTACAGGAAATACTTCCTGTAGTTATGCTGTTTTCGTTACAAGCTTGTAGTCCTCCAATAACATAAGGGGTTGTTCCTGAGGCAGCTATTCCTACCACGACATCATTCTTATTTACATTGAAAGCTTTCAAGTCAATCCACGCTTGTGTCGCGTTGTCTTCTGCATTTTCTACGGCTCTGCGAATGGCGGTATCACCTCCTGCGATTATTCCGATCACTAAATCGAAAGGAACACCAAAGGTTGGTGGGCATTCCGAAGCATCAAGAATTCCCAATCTTCCGGAAGTTCCTGCTCCAATGTAGAATAATCGGCCACCTAGTTTCATTTTTGCAACGATTTCAGTTACCAGGCTTTCTATTTGGGGCAAGGCTTTTTCTACCGCAAATGGAACAGTTTTATCTTCCTGATTGATATTGGAAAGTAATTCCTGAACCGACATTTTTTCTAAATGCTCGTATTTTGAAGATTGTTCTGTAGTTTTAGTGAAGTCCATAATTTATGTTTTTGAAGGGATAGCTCACGAGTTATCCATACATTGTTTTTTTTTGCGTGAGGGCTAGCAGCAAAAATCTTTTTATTTTTCTTAAAAAAAAGATTGCGAATAGTCCACTCCTTTTTTAGTTAGTCACTACTAAATAATGAAATTATATAAAATACGCTAATGCAATTCCGATTACAATCATCGAAACTTTGGCGATATTAAACTTATGCCCTTCGCTTGTTTCAAAAATAATGGTGGATGAAATATGAAATAGTATTCCTATTACAACAGCTGTGATTTCAGTATAATACACGTTTAATATTGGCATATAATCAGACAAAAATGTTCCCAGCGGGGTCATGATTGCAAAGGTTGCCATAAAGAAAAATATTGCTTTTTTATTCAGACTTGCATTGATGAAAAAAGTGGTCAAAATAATAGCGATGGGTAAGTGATGGATGGCAATTCCCACGGCTAAATCATGGTGATGGCTTACGGGAAATCCTTCCAGAAAGGCGTGGATACAAAGGCTAATGAACAGTAACCACGGAATATGCGTCATTATTTCATGTCCGTGAACGTGTCCGTGTTCTGCTCCTTTTGAGAAAAACTCCAAAATGATTTGGAATAAGATTCCCAACATGATAAAGATTCCGATGTTAGGATTGGTGCTTTCGTACACTTCCGGTAATAGGTGCATTACCGTCAGGGAGAGTAAAAAAGAGCCGCTAAAGGCTAACAGTAACTTTAGGTTGGTTTTGTTTTTTGGTCTTAAAACCAATGCGACGATATATCCTATGAGTACGGAAAGTAGTGGTAAAAGGTAATTCATATTATTCGTTGAATCGTTTATCTGTTTAACCGTTAAGTTGTTGAGATGGTTTGTCAATTAATCAATAGTAACCTATCTGACCTATTTAAAAATCATGATTAGTCGTTCACTATCTGTTTTGTGGAATTTTTTCAATTTGTAATCGCCGAAAATATCCAACAGGTAAATTCCCGCTTCTTCCATTAATTCTTCAAAATCTTTAAGGGTTAGCGCTTTTACTTTTTCGGTAAAGTGAAATTTTTGCCCTTTGTCTTCAAAATCAATTTCTTTGTATATATGGCCATCGGCTACATAACGTTTGATATGAAAATCGATTCCTTCTACTGTTTTTGTTTCTTCAGGAACCAGTGTTTCGATGACTTTGTTGACATTCATGAAGTCAATAACGGCAAAACCATATTCAGAAAGGCTTTCTTTGATAGCTTTTAGAGTAGTTAAATTGTCTTCGTCATTTTCGAAATAGCCAAAGCTGGTGAATAAATTAAAAATAGCATCAAATTTCTCTTCAAAAGGTTCACGCATATCGTGCACTTTAAAATGAAGGGTTTCATTACTGTTTTTACTGGCTTCAACAATACTGTTTTCTGACAAATCAGCACCTATGACATTAAATCCTAATTGATTCAAATAAATAGAATGACGGCCTTTGCCACAAGCTAAATCCAATACTTTTGCTTTTTCAGGAAGATTGAGATAATGTGTAAGATTATCCATAAAAACCTGGGCTTCTCTATAGTTTCGGTCTTTGTAAAGAATGTGATAATACGGAGTGTCAAACCAAGAGGTATACCAGTTTGATGGTGATTTTAGTTGATTTTCAGTTGGTGGATTTTGTGCTACAGACATTTATTCTTTTTCAATTAATTCGATTGATGCAAATTTAGTGTATTTTTGCAACGAATACTTGATTTTACAATGGAAAATAATTTTAAAATGGTTGCCAAAACCTTTTTCGGTTTTGAAGAAATATTAGCTAAAGAATTGCAAATGCTGGGCGCACAAAACGTCGAGCAAGGTGTGAGAATGGTGAGTTTTAAAGGAGATAAAGGCTTTATGTATAAAGCGAATATTGCGTTGCGTACGGCTTTAAAAATCCTGAAACCTATTTATTTTTTCAAGGCAAATAATGAGCAAGCGCTATACAAAGGGATTTCGGGAGTGAACTGGTCTAAATTACTGAATGCTAATCAGACTTTTGTGATTGATACAACAGTACATTCGGAATACTTTAATCACTCGGAATTTGTTTCTCAGAAATGTAAAGATGCGATTGTAGATCAGTTTAGAGAAAGAACGGGTCAGCGTCCAAGTATTGATAAAGTACATCCCGATTTACGAATTAACATTCACATCGATAAAGACCAGGTTTCGGTGGCACTGGATACTTCTGGAAATTCATTGAACCAACGTGGGTATAGAACCGCGACCAATATTGCTCCTATAAATGAGGTGTTGGCTGCAGGAATTCTATTGCTTTCCGGTTGGGATGGTCAGGGTGATTTCTTGGACCCGATGTGTGGTTCGGGAACATTTCTAGCCGAAGCCGCTATGATTGCTTGTAATATTCCAGCAAACATTAACCGTAAAGAATTTGCTTTCGAAAAATGGAACGATTGGGACAATGATTTGTTTGATAATATTTCAGATAGTTTATTGAAACGTATTCGTGAATTTCATTACACCATAAAAGGCTATGATAAAGCACCAAGTGCAGTTCAAAAAGCCAAAGACAATATCAAAAATGCTAATCTTGATGAGTACGTAACTATCGAGGAGAAAAACTTTTTTGATACGGAAAAAACATCAGAAGGAAAATTGCATATGGTGTTTAATCCACCATACGATGAGCGTTTGGATATTCACATGGAAGAATTCTACAAAAGCATTGGGGATACGCTGAAGAAAAATTATCCGGGAACAAATGCTTGGCTTATAACGGCCAATCTTGAAGCCTTAAAATATGTCGGGCTAAAACCTTCGAGAAAAATTAAACTTTTCAACGCTGGTCTGGAAGCACGTTTGGTAAAATACGAAATGTATGAAGGAAGCAAAAGAACAAAGTTTCAAGTATCAGAAAGCGGAGATCAGATTTCAGATATCAGTTAGTAATACCCTAATAATAGCATCAGATTAATATAAAAATCATAATTTAGTATGACCAAATTACAAGTACGAGCATTTCTTTTCCAACTCGGTTGTTTTGCAATATTATTTACATCATTCCGATTTTTAGTGGATCAATATACCAATTTAACCGGTTATTGGGTTCCGTTAACCGCTTTTGCAGTAGGTACGCTCTTATCACCTAAATTTCAGGCGGTGAAGACGAAAGATGGCGAAAAGTTATTTATGAAATGGATTTTTATAAAAGAAATAAAGGAAATAGGATAGTTCTTATAGCACAAGATTAAAAAAAAAATATCGCAAAGAGAGTCGTTCTTCTCTTTGCGATATTTTTTTATTCAAAATCCATAATTACTTTTTAATATCTTCTTTCTTAGGGGCAACTTTCTTAGGGGTAATTTTCTTCTTGTAAAAAGGTATAAAATAGGTGACAGTGTAATTAAATCCTACTCCAAAATCTCCATCGTAGGTTCTGTTAAATCCAGGGATATATAAATTTTTGAAATTTTCGGGTTCTTTATTGGTTACTAATCGGTTCAACCGAAGACTGAAGCCCATAAATATATTATTGAAAACTTTGGCTTTTACTCCGGCAACAACTTCGATCCAACTAGCGGTTAAACCGTTATATTTAGCACCAGATGTAATTACAGGTACTTCACCAAAATACGGATTGGCATTGTAAATTTTGTAAGTGTTTAACTGTTGGTTAAAAGTACTCACACCGTATCGCAAACCTATTGAAATGATGTTTTCCATATCCAGCCAGTTTTCATACCCATTGTAATCAAAACCGACTTTTAAATAAGAACCTTTTGTTGTAGTATTCAATCGGTCGTCATCCGTTGTTTTATTTTCATTTCCGACTTCTGCTGCTAAAAAATATTTCTTTGTCAAGCGATAGTCACCTACTAACTCTAGGCCTTTATAATCTTTGTCATATAAGGCACGAGTCAATTTGTATAAATCTACACCTACGCGAAAACCGTAACGCTCTGTTTTAACAGGAACTGGAATAGTAGAATCCTTCTCCTTTTCTGTTAAATCAACTGTTCTTAAGGGATCAGGAGTTTGAGGAATTACACTGTTTGTTTTGGTTGGTTGTGTAGTACTCTTGGTTGGTGTAGTTTCTTGTGCTTGTGCCAAAAATAGAGACAACATGAGGCAAAAACTAAAAAAATATTTTAATGTGTGTGTCATTTTCGTTATCTATATTACTTTTTTCAACCGAGATATATTCGATCCATTTTTCATCAGGAACCGCTGCGTCTGTGTGTGTGTAAGGATTTGAAGTGTTTAACATAAAAAGGGTCTTAAAACCGCAGGCTCTTGATACAAATACGTTATTCCTGGTATAATCGAACTTTATATTGTCTTCGTTTACAAATATTGGATTAGCATTTCCGGAATTTAATGTAAAGCTATAACTAGTGGTATCTTCGTTTGTTTTTAGTGGGATAGAAATTTCACTTCCGCTGATCAGGTACTTTGAGTCATCTGTCGCAGCCGCATTAAAAATAATCCCGTCAGTCATTCCGGCTCCGACTACTTTAAGATTCGTTACGCTTTTCAAAACCGCAGGATTCTCAATATCATAGAAGGTAATTACCAGTCGGGGCGTGGTAGGCGTATTTGCATCGCAAATATCATCTTTCTCACAACTTGAGAAAGATAACGCTAAAGCGAATACTAAGAAAATTATTTTTTTCATTTACATTTTGTTTTTGTGTAAACCTATGCTATAGACAATTTGCGCAAAAGAAATCAGGGTCCAACTGGATTCTGAAATCTCTCTATCTTCTTTCCAAAAGCACAACATTTTCAACGTGATGCGTTTGCGGAAACATATCTACAGGACGCACACGAGTTACTTTATATTTCTCGTCCATTAAGGCTAAATCACGCGCTTGTGTAGCGGAATTACAGCTTACATAAACTACTTTTTCAGGAGCAATTTTCATGATTTGTTCAATTACATCTTTGTGCATCCCATCTCTTGGCGGATCGGTGATAATTACATCAGGGTGGCCGTGTTGAGCGATGAAACTATCGTTAAACACGACTTTCATATCTCCTACAAAGAACTCACAATTGGTAATTTCATTGCGTTCTGCATTCAGTTTAGCATCTTTAATTGCTTCAGGGACACTTTCTACACCAATTACTTTTTTTGCTTTTTTCGAAACAAACTGAGCTATCGTTCCTGTTCCTGTATATAAATCATAGACGATTTCATTTCCGGTTAATCCGGCAAAATCGCGCGTTATTTTATACAATTCATACGCTTGGTCGGAGTTGGTTTGATAAAAAGATTTTGCATTAATGCTGAATTTTAAACCTTCCATTTCTTCCAAAATGTAATCTCTTCCCTTGTATAATTTAATATCGGTGTCGTATAAAGTATCGTTGGCTTTGTTGTTCACTACATATTGAAGCGAAGTAATTTGAGGGAATTTGTCATAAATATGATCCAAAAGTAATTCTCTATTGGTTTTGTCATTTTCGAAAAACTGAATCAAAACCATTATTTCACCTGTTGAAGCTGTACGTAACATTAAAGTTCTAAGCAATCCTTCATGCGCTCTTGGGTTAAAGAAAGTCAAGCCATGCTCGTTAGCAAAAGCTCTCACTTCGTTCCTTATCGCATTCGATGGGTCTTCCTGCAAATGACATTTGTTAATGTCAAGGATTTTGTCCCACATTTTCGGAATGTGAAAACCAAGTGCGTTTCTGTTTCCTAAATCTTCAGTACTGTCAATTTCTGCTTCGGTTAACCAACGGCTGTTCGAAAATGAAAACTCCATTTTGTTTCTGTAAAAAAACTGTTTTTCTGAACCTAAGATTGCTTCAAATTCAGGAAGTTCTATTTTTCCAATGCGTTGCAAGTGATTTTTCACCTCATTTTGCTTGTAATACAACTGTTGGCTGTATTTCATATTCTGCCATTTACAACCACCGCAAACACCAAAGTGCTCACAAATAGGTTCTACACGATGCTCCGAATATTCATGAAAATGAACTGCTTTTCCCTCGTAATAAGCCTTACGCTTCTTGAAAGTCTGCACATCAACCACATCACCTGGGACCACATTCGGGATAAAAACTACTTTTCCGTCGGGTGCCTTTGCTACCGATACGCCTTTTGCACCTGCATCAAGGACTTTTATTTGATGAAAGACAACTTTGTCTGTATTTTTCTTTGCCATAGCGCAAAAATAAGCCTTTGAATGGTTTTATAAATCAAATTGGGAAATATTTTTGAAAAGGCAGCATTTTTATTTAAGCCAATTCCCGCTTTCCACTTAAATCCCGACCCTTCTATGTTTTTCCGCAAGCTGCAACACTACTTCTGTAAAGGGGCTTTGACTCGCCTCGGTTATAGGAACGGCTGACGAACCTGTAAATGGAATTGTGTTTTTTCGAATCTGTATTTTAAATTTTCGTTAAAAAAATGCTTAGTTTGAAAGTATTTTTTGATAAATAAAGTAAATTTGAGAAAACTAAAAAGCTATAATTATGAAAAGAAATGCAACCGCAGTTTGGATTGGTTCACTTAAAGAAGGAGCCGGGAAATTAACAACACAAAGTAAAACATTAGAAAACACCCAATATTCTTTCAAATCCCGGTTTGAGGAAGGAGTAGGGACTAATCCAGAAGAACTTGTTGCAGCAGCACATTCTGGTTGTTTTACAATGCAACTTTCTGCTTATATCACTGAAGCCGGTTTTGAAATTGAAAGTATTGAAACCAAATGTGATATCGATTTAGTGGAAGGAACAATTATAACTTCTCACTTAACAGTAAATGCAAAAGTAAAAGCAATAAGTGAAGACGCGTTCCAACAATTAGTTACAAAAGCAGAGAAAAATTGTCCAATTTCTAAACTATTGAACGCGGCAATTTCTACAACGGCCTCTTTAGTATAAAATAGTAATTCTTAAAGGCTCGATTTATTATTAAATCAAGCCTTTTTCTGTTCAGAGAATCCAGCTTTTTTTACTGCCTTAAAAATCGATAAAATCTAAGTTATGTTAATGAAACTTTTTGATTTGTATACTAGAACACCATTGCTACGGAATTCAAAACAATTTTTTTTTATCATCTGCGGTTTATTAGCAGCCGGAAAGGTTAGTTCTCAATCTTTAGCAGGAGTCACGATGACTCTTGATACCTCTTTTACTACTAACAGTGCTTACGAAAATACTAAAAAGACTCATCCTTATAGTAAGATTGTAAAAGAGTTTAGTTTTAAATCGGTTAAGGAAAAAAAGAATATTACCTATTGTAAAGTTGGTAACAGAGCGTTAAAATTAGATGTTTTTTATAATATTGAAAAAGAGAAATCACCAAGAACAGCCATTATAATAATCCATGGAGGGGGCTGGAGATCGGGCAGTCGAACACAACATTATCCATTAGCTCAGAAACTTGCACATTTAGGTTATGTATGTTTTACACCCGAATATAGGCTTTCGACAGAAGCACTTTTTCCTGCGGGAATTTATGATGTTAAATCTTCAATTCGATGGGTAAGAGAAAATGCTTCAAAGTATAATGTTAATCCTAATCAGATTGTGATATTGGGATTTTCTGCTGGTGGTGAAATAGCTTCTTTCATGGGCACTACAGGAAATATGCCATTGTTCGAGGGAACAGATTGTACTACGAATATCCGCTCGGATGTTAATGCAGTGGTAGATATTGATGGAACTTTGTCCTTTGTTCATCCGAATGGTCAAGAAGGAGACGATAGTAAAAGAACTTCAGCGGCGACCAATTGGTTTGGATATTCAAAGAAAGAAAATCCTAAATTATGGGAAGCAGCATCTCCACTAAGTTATGTAAGTGCCAAAACGCCTCCGACACTTTTTATCAACAGTTCTATACCTCGGATGCATGCTGGGAGGGAAGACTATATTAAGGTGTTGAATAATAGTCATGTCTACTCTGAAGTTCACACATTTGAAGGTTCACCACATTCATTTTGTTTGTTTGATCCTTGGTTTGATCCAACGGTAAATTACATCAACAATTTTTTAAATACTATTTTTAATAAATAACTTTAGAGCTATGTCTAGCGTACTATTTTTAGGATGGCTTTATTTTTTCTATTGCGTTAAACTTGCATCAAATCGCTACCAAAGCTGATGTACTTCAGGCTTGATATAACGTTCGTAAATTTCATTCATCGCTGTGATTTTTTCGTAAGTCAATTTTGGTAAATCGTAAACCGATAGATTGGACAATACGTGGCTCTCTGTAGAGGCGCCTGGAATAATACAGCTAACTTCATCGAAACTCAAAATCCATTGCAAAGCAATAGGAGCAAGGTTTGTTACATTTGGAAATAATGCTTTCAATTCTTCAACAGCTTTTAAGCCCAGTTCGTAATTAATTCCAGAGAATGTTTCGCCTTTGTCAAAAGCTTCTCCATTTCGATTAAAATTGCGGTGATCTTGAGCGTTAAAAGTAGTTTCTGTATTGAATTTTCCCGTCAAAAGTCCGCTGGCTAACGGTACTCTTGCAATAATTCCAACATCATGTTTTACCGCTTCTCTGAAAAATAATTCAGATGGGCGCTGGCGGAAAAGGTTAAAGATAATTTGAATTGTAGTTACATTTGGGAATTCAATCGCTTTTAGTCCTTCTTCTACTTTTTCGACACTAACGCCAAGGTTTAAAATCTTTCCCTGTTCTTTTAATCGATCAAACATCTCAAAGATTTCGGGACGGTAAAATACTTCAGTCGGAGGACAATGCAATTGTATTAAATCCAATGTTTCTAAACCTGTTCTTTTCAGGCTGTCTTCTACGAATTTTTGCAATACTTTTGGCTGGTAGCCTTCATTTACATGCGGATTGATGTGTCGTCCACATTTTGTTGCTACATAGATTCGTTCGGAACGGGAACGAACCACTCGGCCTACAGCGGTTTCGCTCAATCCATTTTCGTAAACATCGGCAGTATCAATAAAATTCACACCGTTATCGATTGCGGTATTGATTAACTCGTCTGCGGTTTTGTCATTAAAGGGAGATCCCCATTTTCCGCCAACTTGCCAAGTACCAAGAGATATTTCGGAGATTTCAAAATCTGTTTTGCCTAGTCTGCGATAGTTCATTTTTGTATTTTTTAAAAGAGACAGTTTATTTTTCTAATAAAACTTTGGTTATTGCTGCCTCAGCAAGAGGAGCCATTATCTGATAGCCTGCTTTATTGGGATGTACGCCATCATTCGAGTACGAGGCCAGAAGCCCTTTTCTTTTATCCACCATTGCAGAATAATAATCAAGGTATTCAATGCCATTGGCGTCTGCATAATTTTTCAGTAGTTTATTTAATGCCATAACCTTTTCAGCAGGATTTTGATTGCGTTTCCAAGGGAAATCAAAAGCAGGAAGAACAGAGCAAAGAATTATTTTAATCTGATTGGCTTTTGCCAATTCGACCATCGAAAAAATATTATTTTTAATCATATCCAAAGATGCAGGACCTGTATTGCCGGCAATGTCATTTATCCCAGCTAAAATCACTACTGCGGCTGGTTTTAAAGCGATAACGTCGGCTCTGAAACGAACTAGCATCTGAGGCGAAGTTTGTCCGCTAATGCCCCGATTTACATACGGTTTCCCGGAGAAATATTCAGAATTGACCGTTGACCAAAATTCGGTTATCGAATCTCCCATAAATACAATCCTTTTTTGTCCCGCTTCTGCCGGTTTGAGATTTGCATTTTCACTTTCGTATTTATTTAAATTTGGCCAGTCTTGAGCCTGTGCTTTTCCTCCCATAAATAGTGATAAAAATAGAATGCAGCCTGTTAATTTTATGTTCTTCATTTGTATTCAGGATATGAGTTTATCAGATTAAAATCAGAAGCCTTTCTTTTTTATCTGAAAGATACTCAATAAGGAAGACTATTTTAAAGGTCAGTGTAATTTAATCAAACAAATCCGAAGATAAATAACGATCGCCACGATCACAAATAATAGCGACAATCACACCAGATTCTAAAGTATTGGCTGTTTTTATGGCAGCAGCAACAGAACCTCCGCTACTCATTCCTGCAAAAACGCCCTCTTCAAGGGCCAAACGTTTGGTCATGTCCCGTGCTTCCTGCTCTGTCACTTCAATAATTGTATCCACTTTTGAAGCGTCAAAAATTTTAGGTAAATATTCTTGAGGCCATTTTCTGATTCCCGGAATTTGGGAGCCGTCACTTGGTTGTGCGCCTATGATTTGTACTGCTGGGTTTTTCTCTTTCAAATAAGTAGAAGTTCCTATAATTGTTCCCGTGGTTCCCATAGCGGAAATGAAATGTGTTATAGTCCCCTCAGTATCATTCCATATTTCAGGACCGGTCGTTTTATAATGTGCTTTCCAGTTGTCGTCATTCGCAAATTGATTCAACATGATGTAGCCACCTTCGGCAACTTTTTTATCTGCATAATCTCTGGAGCCAATGATTCCTGTTGCTGCAGGTGTTAAAATCACTGTTGCTCCATAAGCGCGCATGGTTTGTGTACGTTCTTTGGTAGAATCTTCCGGAAGAACTAATTCAATTTCGATATTGAATAATTGGGCAATCATTGCCAAAGCAATTCCGGTATTGCCACTGGTCGCTTCAATGAGCTTGTCTCCTTTTTTAATATCGCCTCTTTCCAGCGCGGATTTAATCATATTGTAAGCCGCTCTGTCTTTTACGCTGCCCCCAGGATTGTTTCCTTCGAGTTTTAGTAGAAGTTTTACGTTTTTATTTTGTATCAAATTAGTAGTCTCCACCAAAGGGGTATTTCCAATAAGGTCTAATAATTTTTGTGGTTTCATGCTAATTTATCTCTTTTATTTTTACTTCTGTAGTTGTAGTGTTTAATACCATCGATTTTGCCGGAATAGATTTGGTAACCCAGGCATTTCCACCAATAATACTGTTTTTACCTATGACGGTTTCTCCGCCAAGAATAGTTGCATTGGCATAAATACAAACATTTTTCTCCACGGTAGGATGCCTTTTTGCATTTTTCATGTCTTTGCTTACGCTCAGTGCTCCTAAAGTAACTCCTTGGTAGATTTTTACGTGTTTTTCAATCACAGTAGTTTCGCCAATTACAATTCCGGTGGCATGATCTATAAAGAAAGGCGATGCAATGGTTGCACCTGCATGAATGTCTGTACCGGTAATGCGATGCGCATATTCACTCATTAATCTGGAGAAAAGCAGTAAATCTAACAAATACAATTCATGACTTAATCTGTAAATGGCAATTGCGTAGAATCCCGGATATGCCAAATACACTTCTTCAATACTATTTGAAGCAGGATCATTCTCTAGGATGTAAGCAGCGTCCTGATTTAGTTTTTCCAGGACAGAAGGCAAGGTTTTAAGATATTTTTCCCAAATAGAATCGCATAAGGCATGCGGTTTTTTACAGGCAATTGCGGAGATCTCTTTGAATAGTATTTCCAGCTCATCGATGCTTTCATTTAAAGGTGCATTAGCATCAAATAACGTATAAAACAGTTTTTCAGTAAAAGCTTCCGTTTTTGTCTTAATCCCGTAGTTGATGGAAAAATGGCTTTTTAAAGCGCTAATATTTTTGATAATCAGATCTTTTGTCACGATTATAGAATTGAATTGTTAATTTAAAAGGATAAAAGTAAGGCGTTTTTTAGAAACAGTGGCAACAATAATGCAAAGAAATTAGGAGATTGAATGAGAATGGAATATTTTTTTTGATTGGTAACATTTTTGAACAAATTCTAAAAAAATATAACAAAATACATAGCCTGAAGTTATCTGATTGCTATTTTTTCTGGTTGGTTAAAAGTCAAAATTTTATTAAAGTATGATCTTTGGTTTTTTAGGGATTGTAAAAACAAAACTGGCACCATTGTCTTCTTCGGATTCAATATGAATACTTCCTAATTTTCCTTCGACTATTTTTTTTACAATAGACAGTCCAATACCTGTACTTTCTTTAGTGTCCCGGGCCAAAATAGTTTGAAAAACGCCAAATACTTTTTCATGGTATTTTTTAGGTATTCCAGATCCATTGTCTTTTATGGTAAATTGATGAAAATCAGGTAATGATGTATAAGTGCATTTTATTTTTCCAACGGGTTTGTTGTTGTATTTTACCGCATTGCTTATCAGATTGCTGAAAACCTGATCCATTAATATTTTTTCGGTAATAATCACCGGAAAATCCTTGTCAATAGAAACTTCGAATCCTTCATTGGGGACAATAGTTTCAACTATTTCTTCTAGCATTTTATATAAATCTACCCTTTCCAATTCAATATTTGTTGATCCAATGCGGGAATATTCCAGAATACCATTAATTAAGTTTTCCATCCTTAGAATTCTTCCCTGTAATAATTTGAAATTTGAATTTGTCTCATCGGAAACAGTAGGTAAATCCTCAATAATCCATTCTGAAAGACTGTGAATTGCTCTTAATGGAGCCTTAAGGTCATGAGAAACGATATAGGCAAATTGGTCTAACTCGTCATTCTTTTTTTTAAGCACTGATAAAGCATGGTGTAGTTTCTTTTCTTCTATTTTTCGATTAATGATGTCATAGTTAAGAATTTTATTCTTGTCTGTTATTTTAAATAAAAATAAAGCTGTGATTAGAAATAGCAGTACTAACAAACCAGATTCAAATACTTCAATGAGTAAGGCATTATTCCATGATTTTGCGTCAAAATCCATTCCGTATACAGCAATAGTTTTGCCAGAAACTTTGTCTTTTATAGGTATATATGCACTAACCCATGTTCCCCATCTGTCGGAAGAAGGTTCTGTGATAATGTCCTTTCCGGTATTAATTGCTTTGAAAGTGGGGGCATCCGCTTCTGTATATTCTTGCCCGGGAGGAGAGTAGTCTTTAGAATTTTCAGGTTCTGAATCAACCATGAAGTATATTTTGCCGTTTTTCTGGGTGTATAAATAGGCAAAACTTGCTTTGGGATTAATCTGGATTATTGCTTTAAGGCTATTTTTTAAAGCCAGATACTCGGGCTTATTGCTATCGGATGGGCTTACTTCAAGAGTTTTTATTGTTTCTTGTGGTAAGGTTGTTTCAATCGATCTCGCAATTTGTAATACGCTGTCAGTTCGTTCCTCTTTGAACCTGGTCCAGGTATAGTACAGATAAAATATTCCCAAAATAAGAATTAGAGAAAAGACTATTCTTTGAAATGGTATTTTTTTTAGGTTAATTTCTTTCATAAATGCTGAAATCAGAATAGGCGTGACTGAGTTTTGGGCTTTGTATGACTACAGTAGAATTTTACAATCAGATGAATTTAATATGGTCATAAGCTCAAAAATAATAATTTTTATGACGTAGAGAGAATTTAAATTGTTTTAATTTTCAGTTTACTTTTTTAAGAATCTAAAAATCAATTTTTCAATTCATGAAGAGTTGTTCTCTCTTTTAAAAAATAAAAGAGGTGATTTAATAGTGTTTATAATAGTAACCAACAATCATAAATAGTCCATTGATGATTGCCATTCCGATAATGTATTTTTGATAATTATTGCGTTTGTCAATGAAATGTAAACTAACAATTCCTAAAAATAAAAGTGTTGTAAATAGGGCAGGATACATCTTGAAAGCAGCCGTAAAATCACCTTGTAAAAGCAGCACTAATCCTCTCTGAAAACCACAGCCGAAACACTCTATTCCGAAGAGTGTTTTGCTTAAACAAGGAAGCATATATTTTTCTAAATCCACTGATTTTATTTTTTACAATTTTACGAAAAAATAAGAAACCTTTTCAATAATAAATTGATGCAATTTAAATTGATTACTTTTGAAAACTGATATTTAAGAGATGAAAAAAATTATAATTCCAATAATGGTTATTGCTATCATGATTGCTTTTTATGAGCAGGTGAGCGCAGAAAAAAATGTTTATATAATGGTAATTGCGATTGTCATTTTTATGATGGGAATGATGCGATTAAGTGCCAAAACGCCAAGTAAAAATCAAGATAAAGAAGACGAAAATGTTTAATAAAGGAGATAAAGTTTCAGTACTTGACGAGGCTATGAATGGAGTAGTGTTGTCCGTAAAAGAGAACCAAGTTACAATAGAAACAGAGGATGGTTTTACGATGACATTTTTTGTCAACGAGTTGCTTAAAGTAAATGATTCCAGTAACTTAATGGATTCTATTAGAAGAATTAATGTAGATGAAATTTCAAAAGAGAAGGAGATCCCAAAACCACGAAGTTTTGTCAAAGAACGTAAAGATAAATACGAAATTTCAGCTCCGGAGTTCGATTTACATATCGAAAAATTAGTTCCTAATAAACGTGGAATGTCTAATTATGATATTCTGACTTTGCAAACAGAAACGGCAAAACGGCACATAGAATTTGCGATTCGCAATCGCATTCCAAAGATTGTTTTTATTCACGGTGTGGGAGAAGGAATTCTAAAAGCAGAGTTGGATTTTTTATTGGGGCGTTATGACAACATCGCTTTTCAAGAAGGGAATTACCAAAAATATGGTCAGGGAGCGACGGAAGTTTTTATAAAACAAAGTAAGTAGGAAAGCTCTTTTTTTGAGTTTGTAACATCAAAAAAAGCGTCCCGTTCTAACTTAGAATGGGACGCTTTTTTTGGAGGTAAATAAACCGTTTTTGAGGTTTAAAATTACGTTTAATTACTGGTCAATAGTTCGCCATAAATAAAGCTATCTCCAAGTTTGAAATCGTTGTTGCCTTTCTTCATTGTAACATTTTTAAGCACGATGGTATGTTTGAATCCATTGCCAAAAGGAGTTGTTGTTACTTCAATAATTCCACTCACATTTGCAACGCCGGCTATGGCAATCCATTCTTCACTTATTGGAGGAGTTGTTGGAAAAGTCGTATTACAAAAATAGCTTGATGTCAGTAGACCTGAAAATAATCGATACGTAAGCTTGTTAATTGTTGCGCCGATAAGTCCGGTTCTTGGAGCGTTTAGCGGCGTAGCTGTGTTAACAATCAAAGCAGGATCAACGTCTAATATGAGTGCTTCGCTACTGGTGTAATTATAAATTTGTTTCGAAGTACTGCATTGTTCTATTGTTTGATCAAATAGAAAAGGCAATGAAGTTGCTGAGGTGACATAATCTCCAAATGCGAACGTTTCATAAACCTGCGTACCGCTAGTTTTTGCAAAAGTGATGTTTTTGAAAACGATATTATGATTGTAACCCGTAATCTTGGTGCTATTATCAGTAGCATCTGTGGTTTTTACAGCGGTTGTAAATATTTGAATTTTACCGTCTGTAGCAGTCCATTGATCTGTTACAACAGGAGTTGCTGGTGGAATCGATTCGCAAATGGTTGAAGAGGAAACTGTTCCGTCATAAAAACGATACACAACCCTGTTGGTACTGGTAATGTCTACTATCGTTGGTGTATCAGGTAAACTGGGTTCGTTTTTGAAAGAACTTTCGGGAATTTCCAGAAGCAACGATTCTTTATCTTTTAGTTTATAGATGATGTTTTTCGTAGTACAGCTTTCTGTTGTGGCATCTTCAAAACTAATGGTTTCCAAAGTTAAATCACCATCATCACAACTGTTTAGCAGTAATGTAAAAACCAATAATCCTAGTAATCGTTTCATGTTTATAATATTTGAAACAAAAATAGAATTTTTAATTTGTTCCAAATACATTCCGATTCAAAATCATCGAATTTAACAACATATTGGGTTTTTATATGGGTAGTGCAGATCATTAGCGCTTTGTTTAAATGAAAGATGTCGGTAATTTAAAGCGAATAGAAATCATTATCTTTGCCGGAATTTAATACCGATTATGAGAATTAATAAATATTATTTAGCTGCTTTTTCTGCCTTTTTTATTTGGGGGTTTTTCAGTTTAGCGTTAAAACCTTTACATAATTACGCGTCTTTAGACATTTTATTTTACCGTGTTTTTTTTAGTGTTATCATAATGGTGCTTATTAATGTTGCTTTCCGGCGAAATGTATTGACGCAAAATTGGAATCATTTTAAAAGCATGACTGCAAAAAAGCGAAAAAGAGTTGTTGTTTTAACTTTGGGAGGAGGGCTTTTTCTGTCTTCCAACTGGTTCGTTTTTATTTATGTGATGAATCATGTTAGTGTAAAAGCGGCATCTTTAGCCTATTTAATTTGTCCGATTCTTACCACCGTTTTTGCTTTTTTTATGCTGAAGGAAAAATTGAGTAAATGGCAATGGGTTGCAGTAACAATAAGTATTATTAGCTGCGTGTTATTATCATTCAATCATTTTGAAGATATTTTTTATAGTTTGATTACTGCAGCGACTTATGCTTTGTATTTAGTGAGTCAGCGAAAAAATAGTGAATTGGATAAATTTCTGATTTTGAACATACAATTACTGTTTACCGCGATAATCCTTTTGCCGTTTTATCCGAATTATAGTGGAGCAGTTCCTGTTGCTCCTTTGTTTTATGGATGTTTGCTGGTTATTGTTGTGTTTTTCACTATTATTCCGTTGTTTTTAAATCTGTATGCCCTAAACGGAATTAATTCATCGGCAGTTGGAATAATGATCTACATTAACCCGATTATTGGGTTTTTACTGGCCATCTTTTATTTCAATGAGGAAGCTACTTCTCTTCAATTATTTTCGTATTTCTTGATTTTGGTTTCGATAGCTGTTTTTAATGAGAAACTGATCTTTCCCAGAAAATTAAAAGGGATACCAAAAATGGAAGGCTCAAATAATTCATAATTTTCAAAAAATGAAAAAAATATATCTCGATAACGCTTCTACAACTGCTATTCGTGCTGAAGTAATCCAGGAAATGACAAAAGTAATGACGGAAGACTATGGAAATCCATCGTCAACACATAGTTTTGGACGCAATGCAAAAAGTATTTTAGAACTTTCGAGAAAGTCAATTGCGAAACATTTAAATGCGACTGCACAAGAAATAATTTTTACTTCTTGTGGTACCGAAGCCAATAACTGGATTCTTCGTTCTTCCGTTAAAGATTTGGGAGTGAAACGAATTATAACAAGTAAAATTGAACATCATGCAGTATTGTATACTGTTTTAGTTTTGGAAAAAGAATATGGTATTCAGGTAGATTATGTAGCTGTTAAGCCGAATGGTGAAATTGATATCACTGATTTAGTGGAATTGCTTTCGCAGGAAAAGAAAACACTAGTCAGCCTGATGCATGTGAATAACGAAACAGGAACTGTTTTGGATTTGGAAAGAATAGGGGTTATTTGTCAGGAAAACAGTGCCTTGTTTCACTCCGATACCGTGCAGTCTATAGGTAAAACAGAATTTGATTTACAAAAACTACCTCTTAATTTTATTGTAGCTAGCGCTCACAAATTTCATGGTCCAAAAGGTGTTGGTTTTGCTTTTATTCGAAAAAATTCAGGTTTGCAACCTTTGTTTTTTGGTGGTGAACAGGAAAAAGGATTGCGAGCCGGGACAGAAGCATTGCACCAAATCGCCGGAATGGCTAAGGCACTGGAACTTTCGTTAAGTAATCTGGAAACAGAAAGGAATCGTATTTCAGAGTTGAAAGACTATTTGATTGCCCAACTTGAAATTGAATTTCCAGCTTTTGAAATCAACGGAAGTATCGATGGATTTTATAACATATTGAATGTTTTATTGCCTTTTTCAGAAGATAAAACAGCAATGATATTATTCCATTTAGACATGAAAGGAATTGCGGTTTCTCGCGGTAGCGCCTGTCAAAGCGGAAGTATAAAACCTTCCCACGTATTGGCAGAAATGCTCTCCAAAGAAGATTTAAAGAAACCAAGTTTGCGCATTTCTTTAAGCCATTGTAACACAAAAGAGGATGTCGATTTACTCATTGAAGCATTGAAAAGTATTTGAGAAAGTCCAATGGAACATTGGCTTAAGAAATAAATCCTAAACATTTGCCTCTTTTAGGTTTTAAAAAAAATAGTACAATAGTTTTTTATCGGAGGTTTTAAGGATTAGTTTTCAGAATATTTTTCCATTATTAATCTGGCCTTGAAATAACACAAGGTAGATTCAGCACCTTGATTAATGTTGATGTGTTTGTCTTCCAATCCATCGTAGGACGCGCCGTTTTTAGGATTGTACATGATTTGGTTCAGATGATTGTTCCCTAAAAACCAGATGAAAGCCAGTTTTAATTGGTCTTTGTATTTTTTGTTTTTGGTTACTTCATAAAACAAATCTAATGCAATAATTGTTGTAGCTACTTCAATGGGTTGCTCCCCGTAAAAGACCCTTTCATTTTCTTTTTTAAACCATCCTCTGTTTGATATTACTTTTAACTGTCCTTTCATGAAATAATGGGATAGTAAAAAATCAAATGTTATAGCTGCGATTTTTTTATATTTCGGTTTTCCTGTGACCAAATAGCTATATAGCATTGCTTCGGGCAATATATTGTTAGCATAGGTCATGTAATCTTCATACCAGCACCAATTTTCTTCGGAATTGATGTTATAATGATGTAATAGTTCGTCGGCAAGTCTCACAATATACTTTTTTATTTCCTCCTCTTTATAAATAGAATAGTAGTGGTAAAGTCCTTTCAATGCATAGGCTATGGCCCTCGGGGATTTAATATCATCAATCCTTTTTATTGCTTTATCCCAACACCTCTCAGCTTGAAAAACCATTTCTAATGGTAAGGATTCCCTATGGGAAATTACCGTTCCCAGACTCCATAAAGCTCTCCCATTTGCATCTTCAAGGTTTACTTCTGCGTTTTGTTTCGTTAATTGATTATTAAAGTCTTTGTAATTATTGAACCATCCATTACTTTGTTGAATTCCTTCTATGAAATTCAAATAAATACTGGCTAATTTTAAGGTATTGTCATCTGGATAGGCTTTGTTATAGAGCACCATATCGATTAATGCTCTCGCGTTGTCGTCTAATGTGTATCCTGATTCCGGATCTGGCTGGCTAAATTTTGAAAATTGTAGTATTCCAAAATCAGTGGTAAGTTTCTCAATGTGGTCTAGTTTTATTGGAGGAAAATTAAATCGCAAATCTCCTTCACGATTCGTTAATTCATCAAATAACAGCCGATATTGAATCGCAATATTTTCCCATGTCGTGGCGCTCGCTGCCGAAAACGCATTTTTTCCCATCGAAATTCGTTCTTCTTTATTTTCAATCAGATGAAGTATTGCTTTTTGAAACTCTTCCGGTTTATCAAAATTTTCCAAGAGTATTCCGTTTCCATGCACTAGTGATTCAACAGCGTGTGGTATTGGAGTAGAAATAACGGCACAGCCGCAACTCATGGCATAGGCAAAAGTGCCACTCACAGTCTGATTGGGGTCCTTGGAAGAAAATAAATAGATTTCAGATAAAGTTAAGTAATCCAGTAATTGCTGTAGTTTAAGATATTTATTGATGAAAAGAACATTGTTTTCTAAATGGAGCTCTTTTACAGTATTGAGAAGTACTTCTCTATATTCTTCACGCTCCTGACGAATTATTTCAGGATGCGTTTTTCCAATCACTAAGTAAATCACTTCAGGATATTTAGCAACAATTTCCGGTAAAGCGCGCAATACGTTTTCGATCCCTTTATTTTTACTGATTAAACCAAAAGTGGACATTATTATTTTATCCGAGAAATTATATTTGTTTTTTAATTTTTCCTTTTGTTCCCAAAGCACACTATGGTTTCCGTGAGGAATTACCACTGTTTTCGTTTTATGAACATCGTAATCATTTGTTAAAATAGACTGAGAATTTTTGGTAAGTACAATGATGCGGTCGGATAAATCTGCAAAGGCATGTACAATTTTTTTTCTCTTCTCATCGGGATTTGGAAGCACTGTATGGAAAACAGTCACGATTGGTTTATTTAGCGCTAGTATAAAAGAGAGGATATAATCGCCATATTCACCACCAAAAAGTCCGAACTCATGCTGAATGCAAACCAAACCTATATCGTTTCGCTCATTTATTCGCTCAGCAACCAGCCGATAATCGTCTAAAGAACCAGCAGCTAAAGTATACGTTACTTCCTTATTGTATTTAAATTCCTTGTCTTTGTTTTCCAATGCACATACCTCTACCGAAAGCGTGTCTCCAAAAACAATTTCTATTGCATTGACAATATCATTTGAAAAAGTTGCTATGCCACATTCTCTTGGCGTATAAGAACTTACGATTAACATTTTTATTCTTCTATCGAATTCCATGACGCTTTTTTTAGGGTTGTTTTTGCAATTCAAGAAGTATTTCTTGTAAGTCTAATTTTGCAACAGCAATATGCTTGTCTGCTACACCATAATAGATATAAAGATCATTACCGAATAGAGCATGGCCAGTTGGGAATACAATATTGCTTACTTCACCTTCTAATTCCCATTGTTTGGTAGGAGAGAACAAGGGATAAGGCAATCTTGCTATTTCAATTTTTGGGTTGTCTAATTGCAATAAAGCCGCCTTGGCGTGATATATTTTTCCTGTTATCGTTTCTTGTACACCATGATATATGAGTAGCCAGCCAAATTCAGTTTCTATAGGCGGACCACCAGCTCCAATGTAATTTACCTCAAATACATCCTTGGGGTCAAGGACAATGTGATTGACAAGATTTTTAAGGTACTCTTCCCAAAAATATTCCGTTAAATCTTTCCAGTCTTCAAACTGAACAATCTGAATTCCAGGCCAGATGCGATGCAGCATAACAAATTTTCCGTTTATTTTTCTTGGAAATAATACCACATCTTTATCTCTGAGCAGTCGAAATTCATCATCTACTAATCCTATTTGTGCAAAAAGATTGTAGTATTGATGGTATTTTGGATTTAATTTGGCATCAGCGGTGCAAGTCACAAAGTTTTCATATTCCTGGTAATTGATATGTGGTGTTATTATTCCGTGTTTTTCAAAATTGATTAAATCCGTTGAAGTGGCAAGTGCTCCCATCGCATTGATACCATCATATGCTGTATAAGTAATGTAATAAGTATTTTCAATTTTTACAATTCGTGCATCTTCCACACCATGTTTCTCGTAATCAAAATCACGGACAATTAATGGTTTCTCTTTTCTTTCGATTATCTTGAGTGGTCCTTCCGTTTTTGCATAGCCGATGGTGGAGTAATTTCCATGTTGCACCGCTCGGTATAATATATGTACCGTATCGCCTTCCTGATAAATTCCGGGATTAAATACGCCGTTATTTTCAAATTCTTTGTCGGTGGGGCTAAGGATTATTCCAAGTTTTTCTACTGAAACCATGATTTGATCTTTTTATAGATTTCTTCAATGTTAATCACATGAATCTATTTTTTCTGTTCTTTTAATTTTGCTCTTTCCTGTTTTCTAAAATAACCTCGAAAGAAGAAATTGTGTTTCAAAGCTTCCATATTTTCATTCAGACGAAAACTGGCTTCATTGATGTTAGTCATCGTAGAATCTATTTTTCGTACTAATTCAGGGTCATTTGAAAGATAATTTATAGTCCCTTTTCCATCTTTAATATTTGTTATTGTCGCGTTGAGATTGCTGACCACCTCGTCAATTTTATAGCTTGATTCATCTAAATTTCGAACAATTGTTTTCATATTATTGGCTACAGCCGTGTCTTTCAAAACACCTATCACATTGTCTTTATTATCCAGTGAAGAAATGATTTGGTTTAATTTTGTTACAGATTCGGAGGTCCCTTTTCCTGTAATTTTTAAGTAATGCGCTGTCTCTTTCAGGTCTCTTGCTAGAATGGAATCTTTAATCAATAAGCCCACAGTCCCTTTTCCATTAGTGATTTCCTTTGTGATTTCAAGTAAATCAGCGGTAAGAAGTGATGCGTTTTTATTTGTCACCCCAAGTGTATTAAGCATATCATCCGTACGAATTCGGTTTAAGGATTTAATCTCATCTCCTGGGGTGACGGGCGGAAATTTGCCTTTCCCCGGAAGAATGTTTATAATCATGTTTCCTACCAGACCATCGGAACCTATAATGGCAACTGCATCTTTTTTGATATAGGAAAAAATGGTTTTTTCAATAAGCATATCCACTCGAATAATTGTGTCACTAACCATTTCAATTCCTTCAACGGTTCCTACGTTTATCCCGGAGTAGCGTACATTATTGCCTAATTGTAAGCCATTCACGTTGTTGAAAACAGCTTTTAAATGGTAGGTTTTTCCAAACATTTGTTGCTTATCGCCAATGAAATAAACGGCTAGTATAAAAATTATTAACCCGATTATTACAAAAAGCCCAAGGCGTATTTTTTGTGATGTCGTTTTTTCCATTTTTATTCTTATTTAAAAAATGCTTGTACCTTAGGATCAGTTGAGACTGATAATTCCTCAAAAGTGCCTTCGATATAATTGATACCATCTACCAATAAAATCATTCTGTTCGAAATCACTCTGGCGCAATCCACATCATGTGTGATGATAATTGCCGAAGTGTTGTATTTTTTCTGGATGGAGACCATTAGTAGCAAAATTTCCTTTGCTGTGATGGGGTCTAAACCAGTGGTTGGTTCGTCATAAAGAATAATTTTAGGTTGGAGAATTAAAGTTCTTGCCAAAGCAATCCTCCGTTTCATTCCTCCCGAAAGTTCTTCGGGCATTAAATTTATAGTTTGAGCCAAACCCACGTTTTCCAATGCTTCCATAACCAATGGAGTGGTGTCTTTTATTTTTCCGAATTTTTTTTTATGACGTCTTAATGGGAATTCCAGATTTTCTCTGACCGTCATAGAATCATAAAGTGCGCTTCCTTGAAAAAGAAATCCAACTTCTGTCCTAAGCTCGTCTAATTCCTCATGGTCGAGTTCATTGATGTCTTTTCCCATAACTAGGATAGAACCACTGTCATGTTCTTCCAGTCCAATAAGACATTTAATCATTACGGATTTTCCGGAACCGGATTTCCCCATGATAACTAAATTTTCACCTTCGTATAAAACCATATTAAAACCAGCCAAAACATGATTATCACCATAGCTTTTTTTTAAGTCTTTGATTTCTATAATAGGTTTTTGATTTTGTATAGGTGTACTCATAATCAATTATAAATCATAAAAAATATCGGTAATAAAAACAGCAACAAAGTCAATAATAAAAAGCAGCATCGATGTGAAAACCACCGCAGAATTGGCCGCTAAACCTACACCTGCAGTACCTTTTTTACAATTATATCCCTTGAAACAACCAACCAGTCCAATAGCAAATCCAAAAAAGAAAGTTTTAATGGTCGCCGGGATTAAATCACCAAATTCCAGGGCATCAAAAACCTGATTGTAATACAATAAAAAGGACACATTTCCCTTGATGTTTTCCACTAGAAAAGAGCCGAAAATGGCGATAGCATCTCCAAAAAAAACCAAAATGGGCAGCATAAAAGTGGTCGCTAATATTCGTGTAACTACTAAGTATTTAAAAGGGTTTGTCCCTGAAACTTCCATGGCATCAATTTGTTCTGTAACTCTCATGGAACCCAGCTCGGCACCAATTCCGGAGCCGATGCGGCCCGCACAAATCAAGGCCGTTATAATTGGTCCTATTTCTCTAATAAGCGAAATACTCACCATAGATGGCATCCAGGAAACTGCGCCAAATTCCTGCAAAGTGGGACGAGATTGTAAAGTAAAAACTAAACCAATGATAAACCCCGTAACAGCAACAAGCAGAAGAGAACGATTTCCCATATTAAAGCATTGGCGAAGGAATTCCTTGAATTCTGAAGGATGTTTAAAAACTTCTTTAAAAAAACGGGCTGCAAAGTACGAGAGTTCACCAATTTCAAGTAAAAAAACTTTAAACAATTCGATTATTTTAAAAATACTATTCATAGGCGAATGAATTAATTTTTAACAGAAAATGGCTACCCAAATATACGATTATTTCTCTGATTATCAGGTGTTTTAGGTGTCGTTAATCTATTTTTTTAATCGTTTCGCCGAGGAAACATTGATTTGGGAAATTATACTAAAATAGGGATGCTTATGGATTCACTCTTTTTATTTTGGACACTATATTTGTCCTGAAGTAAGCGATCATAAAAGTTGCTTTTGTTTACGAAGCGAATGAAAAAAAACATTCAGACAAAGTAGAAAATTTCACAGCAGTTTTTATATTAAAATCAAATAAAGAATTAAAAGATGATTGTAGTTTATTTTTTTCTGCTTTTAATCCATTTCTCAAATTCACCAGACCAAAATACAATACTTGACGCTGCTAAGGTTAGCAGCAACTCATAAATAGTAAGGGGTTGTGTTTTAAATACCTCGTTAAAGAAGGGCATGTAAATAATCATAAACTGAAGAATGATGGTGATTAGTAGGGCGCCTATCATGGGTCTGTTAGAAAAAAATCCTATTTTGAATATGGATTGTCTTCCGGAACGAATGACAATAACATGTCCCAGCTGGCTGAAACATAGTACTGTAAATGCCATCGTTTGCCAGTGGGTATTTGCACCGTGTATTGCCCATGCTTGCATTCCAATGGTTACGACACCCATCAAAAATCCTACCCACAAAATATGTAGGGCCATACCATTTGAAAAAATATTTTCCTTCGGATTTCTTGGCGGCCGTTTCATTATGTTTGATTCGGACGGTTCTGAGGCAAGCGCTAGCCCTGGTAAACCATCGGTTACTAAATTGATCCAAAGAATATGTATGGCCAATAGTGGAATGGGCAACCCGAAAAAAGGAGCTAAAAATATCGCCCAGATTTCGCCTGAATTTCCGGTCATGATGTACTTAATGAATTTGAGGATGTTATCGAATATTTTTCTGCCATGTTTTACTGCTACAACGATAGTGGCAAAATTATCATCCAGCAAAATCATGTGCGAGGCTTCTTTGGAAACTTCCGTTCCATTAATTCCCATTGCAATACCGATATCGGCATTTTTAAGCGCTGGCGCATCATTCACGCCATCGCCTGTCATCGCGACAAAGTGATTTTTTGATTGCAGGGCGTTAATGATTCTTAATTTTTGTTCCGGATTTACCCGGGCATATACTTTTACTTTTTCCACAATATTTATAAACTCAATTTGTGTTAATACCGTAAGTTCTGGACCTGTCAGTACCAGATCTTCAGCTGTAGAAATGATTCCTAGTTTTTCGGCAATGGCTTTGGCGGTTAGCTTATGATCACCAGTAATCATTACGGGAATGATACCTGCTTCTTTGCATTCAGCAACAGCTTGCTTTGCTTCTTCACGCGGAGGGTCAATCATACCGGCAAAACCAATAAGCGTTAATTCTGTTTCAATTTCAATAGCATCCAAATTTTCCGGCAACGAAGGAATTGTTTTCATAGCATATCCCAATACGCGATATCCTTTTTCGGCCATCTCGTTGGCTTTGAGTTCAAATTCAGGAATAAGTGATTTCTGGTCGGTGTTTAGTTTGTTAAGTAGTACATCGACAGCCCCTTTTGTAATTACAATAATTCCCGTGTTCTGATTAGCGTCATAATTTTTAATTTGATGGATTGTAGTCATGCACTTTCTTTTAGAATCGAAAGGTAATTCTGCAATTCTGGGAAATTTTTGTTCTAAATCAGCTCGATTCGAATTTTTATCGGAAGCATATTGAACTAAGGCCACTTCAGTTGAATCTCCAATCCACTTACCTTCTTTACCCTCTGTGACATCATTGTTTAGGGCCATCGCATGGAGTAACGTATTGTTTTCTCCGTAAAAAGCATTGTATTTTGTGTCTGAAGGTTCAAAAATTTCCTGCACTGTCATTTTATTCAGCGTAAGAGTTCCCGTTTTATCAGAACAGATATAGGTAACGGAACCCAAAGTTTCTACTGCTGGTAATTTTCGGATAAGTGCATTACTTTTCGCTAACTTCTTGGCGCCAAAAGCCAAAGCAATAGTCACCAATGCCGGTAAAGCTTCAGGAATGGCGGCAACAGCAAGCGAAATGGAAGTAATCAGCATCGTTAAAACAGATTCTCCGCGCAACCATCCGATAAGGAAAATTACGGTGCAGATTATAAGAATGGCAACCGATAATCGTTTTCCAAAAGCGGTTAGCCTTTTTTGTAAGGGGGTGGTGGTTTCATCGGTCTGAATCATTTTTGCAATTTGCCCTAGTTCAGTATTCATTCCGGTCGCCACCACATAAGCAAGTCCTCGTCCGTTGGTAATGGATGTTCCTTTATAACCAATATTTGTCCGGTCGCCAAGCGGATATTCACCTGCGGAAAGTTCTTCCGGATTTTTTTCCACGTTATTGGATTCCCCCGTAAGGGCTGATTCGTCCACTTTTACCTGATGTGTTTCAAAAAAGCGGACATCTGCGGGAATAATATTTCCGGCCTCAAGTAGTACGACATCTCCTGGCACTAAATCGGAAGCAGGAATATCAATTATTTTTTCTTGACGTAAAATAAGGGCATGGTTTGCTGCCATATTCTTTAATGCTTCCATTGCTTTTTCTGCACGGTATTCTTGTATGAACCCTACAAGAGCGTTAATTACAACAATGGAAAGAATTATTACCGCATCTGTTACATCGCCCAATATTCCAGAAATAACTGCTGCTATTATAAGGATGACTATCATGAAGTCTAATAGCTGATGTAGTAGCATTTGCAAAATAGTCTTCTTTTTTTTGTCCTCAATTTGATTTTTCCCGTGTTTATGCAAGCGCTGGGATGCCGTTACAGCATCAATGCCGGATGGATTAGTACTCAGCAGATGGGCTATTTCCGAAAGAGGGAGCAAATGCCAGTTCATCGTTTTGGTTTTTATTTTTATGATATAGGTAGCGAAAAAACTTTATCCTAAACTGCTTGCATGAGCAAAATGTTCGCTTAAATAGGATTGCATTGCAGTGACCGCCAAAATATACCATTCATAGAATAGCTAATAACTACTTGTTGTAAGGTCAGGGGATGAGGGCTTGATTTTAGAGCTGACTTGCGGATAGAACGTATGATGCTATTGGCTACTATAAAGTATCACTTTTTAGATTTTAGATATTTTTTAAGGATTAATACAGTTTTAAGTACCATTCAACTTTCATACAAACGTAATCTGTTTTTAACAGAAATCAATTCATTTTGTAAATCATCTATTTTTTGCAACAGATTAAGTACCACATCAATTCCTTCGATGTTAACGGCTAATTCCTGGTGCATTCTGATCATTTTTTCTATTTCATAAATACTGGTATCGATATATTGCGTTTCTTTAATCGTTTTTATTTCGATCAGACCCATTTCGCTGAGATTGTTAAAGAAAGACATTTCTACTTCATAATGGATGCATAGTGCTGGTACAGGGATGAGGTTTTCTATGTTCATGACATTCTTAACTTAGCAAGTTCGGTAAATAATTCCTTTTCCTTTTCGGTAAGATTTGTGGGTATTTGTATTTGATAGGTAATATATAAATCACCAAATTCTCCTTCCTTTTTATAAATAGGAAATCCTTTTCCTTTCAGTTTTACTTTTGTGCCATTTTGGGTTCCGGGTTTTACGGTCAGTTTTACCTTTCCGTCAAATGTATCTGCGGTGATTTCGCCACCCAATATGGCGGTATACAAATCTAATTCAAAGGTGGAATATAGATTGTGTTTGTCTAGTTTAAAATTGGTATGGTTTTCAACTGTGAAGGTGAGATACAAATCTCCTTTAGGCCCTCCGCCAGCTCCTTCACCACCCAACCCGCTAATTTTTATTTGCTGGCCATTCTCTACTCCGGCAGGAATAGTAATTCGTATGCTTTTGCCGTTGATAGTTAAGGTTCGCTTGTGAGTTGTGTACGTGTCTTTTAGATCAAGGTGCAACTCAGTGCTGAAATCTTGTCCTTTATATTGGGCTTTGCCTCCACTTTGTCTCCCTGATGAACGACCACCAAACATTGATTCAAAAAAATCAGAAAAATCTCCTCCGTCGCCACCAAATCCGCCAGCACCTCCGCCAAACCCCCCTTGCTGTCCGCCTCTTGCGTATTGACCTTGCTGTTTTGCTTTTTCATATTCCTCAGCATGCTGCCAGTTTTCACCGTATTCATCGTATTTTTTACGATTCTCGGCATGGCTCAATACTTCATTGGCCTCATTTATTTCTTTGAATTTTCTTTCGGCTTCCTTATTGTTGGGATTTAAGTCGGGATGGTATTTTCGGGCGAGTTTTCGATAAGCCTTCTTTATATCGGCTTCGGTTGCTTTTTTATCCACCTCAAGAATCTTGTAATAGTCTATAAATGCCATCGCAGATTGTTTTTTATATTTGCTGCTACTATGATTAGTTTTATCTTCTTGTGACAGTATGAGGTATCAAAATTCATCCTGTTTAATGGAGCATTTCTCTTATCAAATTTAATCAATTTTTAGTTGTAAAACGGATAAAATAGATTATTTCATTGATTTATATATGATTAGTCCTAAAAAAGAACTGGTCTTTTTTAGGACTAATCAAGATAAGAAACGTGTTCTTTTGTAATCTATTTATCCTGGATCAATGATGGGATTTATAGCGTTCATTATAGAAAAATTATTGTTTGATAAATTCACTATTTACTTTAATTTTTACTTCATCACTTATCATTGGCGCAGGAAATTTTGGACCAATATCAAAATCAGAACGTTTTAGTATTCCACTAAATTGAAAACCAGCGGTGAGTGCTTTTGATTGTGGATTTTCTATAGTTCCTCTGTACCACATATTGATGGTTACCGGCTTTGTTATTCCATGTAGTTTGAGGTTGCCCATTAATTTGTATTTGTCTTTTTCAGTTTTTTCTATTGATGTACTTTTGAAAGTCATTTTTGGATATTTTTCTACTTCAAAGAATTCAGCACTTCGTAAATGATTATCCCGCATTTCTACTTCAGTATCGATTGATGCTACTTCTATTGAAAGTTCAAAGGCGGCGTCACTAAAATCGGTTTCGCTGGTTGTGGCGATTATCTCAAATGTTTTGAATAATCCGGCAATATCTGAAATGCCATGATGCACGGTGCTAAAAGATAATTTAGAATGCATTGGGTCCGCTTTCCAAGTTGTTTGTGCAAATAGAAAAGTCGATAGAAACAGTGTTGCGATAATTGTTGTTATTTTTTTCATGATGTTTTTTTTATACTAGGTGGAATCTCTGAGTGCTGTTGTAATCTATCTGCTTTTAATACTTAAATATTGATTATCATATTGGTAATAATTCGTCTTCTAATGCTTTTAAGTCTTGTTTCTTTTTTAGGTCTATAAGTACCGATTTATACCCAATAAATTCGGTGTCTTTTGGATTGATTTGTAGTACAAAATTTATTTTTCCCAGCAAATGTTCTAAGTAATTCTTCTGATCGATTTCCTTGTATTCGCGATGTTCCTCAAAACCAAATTTCTTTATGTAATACATTGCCTGTCTTAATGTATTGCGTTTATGAAACACAACCTGAGGTTTCTCATTGACTACAATACCTGTAACGGCTTGCCGTGTATTGGAAGTCATGAGCCTGGTTTTGTTTTTATTAATACGAAGGTTTAATTTCTCAACGATTTCCGTTACTTTAAGGAGTAGTTCATCCTCATCAAAATCACCGGAAAAGCTCATGTCATCGGCATAACGGGTGTATCTTATTTTTTGCGCTTTGCAATACGCAGCAATTTCAGAATCGGCATCTTTAAAAATTAAATTCGAAAGATAGGGACTCGTAGGAGCGCCTTGTGGCAAAGTTTTATCACGGGTGCATAATTTGGAAAGAAGTTTTGAGACCATTTTAGAATATCCTAACTGATGGAACTCTTTTTCAATTGCCTTAATGGTAATTGATGAAAAGAAATTTTCTAAATCCAGCGTGAAAACTTTGGGTTGGTTTTTATGAAATCTAAGGTTTTCCAGCAGCGTTACACTAGGTCTGTATGCTTTTGCAAAAGGACTAAGAGCCGTTTTGTAAAGAATATTTCTTAGAATCCAGATTTGGATTTCTTTCAAACTGGGAAGGGGTTCAGAAATAAGTCGTTTGGTTCCATTTTTTTTAGCAATCTCAAAATCCCGATAAAAATACTTGGGGAAAAGAGATGCTTTTTTTAGGTATTCTTTTTTGTATCCTACATGAGCTGCTAAATGGGCAGGATTGTAAATTACAGGTATATCATGTGAAAATAAAATTTCAGCATAATCCAGACAACGTTGAATATTGGGCAGGGAATATCCTATTTTACGGGCTTCCTTTATAAAGGCTTCTTTGTATTGATCAAAATCCATAGGGTTTAAATCGTTAATGGAGTAGGGACTATTTTGTCCCTAACCCCGATTAAGAATACCGGTTTAAAAGTTTGGAGCTCCGCGGAGAATCTTTTAAACCTGGTGCTTGAAAGAGCATTCAATTACAGAACAGTGACTCACGGCTCCGTCGCTAACCTGGGTTAACAAAGCTTTGAGGAAGGGACTAGAAAAACAATTCATCCTGACCTGGAACAAATATTGTTTTTCTGTCTAATTTTGGGATTTTATTCTTTAAATCCTTTTGAATCCAGTCCTCTTTTTTTTTAGTTTTTATGCGATGTGGTTCCATTTTTTTAAATTCTAAATCAGTATTTAAAATGTGTAAAATGCTTGTTTATAGTGTTATATGAGCTAAAGTTACAAAAAATATTTAATTAACAATACTTATAATCATAATTTATTTTCCCTGTAAATTTACCCTAACGGAACAGAATATTGATTTTTCTGTTTATGAAGTAAAAGCGAACTATTGCCCTGGAATTGTTTCAATAATTGAATCGTTTATAAGGTGTGTAGGTAACGATTATTTCTATTATTCGGGTAAAAAAATAGGAAAGAAGGTTGATGATTTTTGTGAATAAATTAGTTTTAATTCGTAGTGATTCTGGAGTTACCCTTTGACATTGCGCAATAATTTGGTTAAGGTGGGATCGATACATTGTAGAAAAAGGAATAGAATTTATTTCCACATTCATTTCTACACTTCCATAGGAACTTAAATTATTCAGGTTGAAAGAGCCTATAGTTGTCCAGCAACCATCTATTACTGCTGTTTTTCCATGCAAAATAGATTTATCCCATTCGTATAATTCGATGTTGTATTTAAGCAGTTTGCCATAGAGAAAGCAAGTAGCACGCCTTGTCATAGGCAAATCTGATATTCCGGACAGAATTAATTTAATCTCTACCTTGTTTTTGGAAGCTTTTTTCAGCGCCTGAACGATTCGTAAGCCGGGAAGAAAATAGCTTCCCACTATAATTATTTCTTTTTTTGCGTTTCGAATGGACTTTATATATTCATTGCAAATTTCATTTTTCCGTTTTAACCAGTCATTCTGAATGATGCGTACCAAAGCATCCTCCTGAAGATGAAAGGCTGATTTGATTTTTTTGCTGCCCAAACGTCTTTTCTTAAAATAGAGATCTCTGCAAAGTTTTTGAAGAGGTTCAGCAATTTCACCATTTAATTGAACCGCATAGTCAAGCCAAGGTGGTTCTGTGAGTGTTCCATAGTATTTATCGGCTACATTTATTCCTCCTATCAGTATGATTTTTGCATCGGCAACAACTACTTTATGATGTAATCTTCTGCCAAGATAAAAGGTGTATGCTGAAAATAAAGGGGCAAAAAAACGAATGTTAATGCCAGATTGCTTCAGGTCGTTTCTTATTTCTGAGGGAAAGGATAAAGAGCCTAATCCATCTAAAAGAATATAAATTTTAACACCACGTGCAGCAGCTTCTTTTAAAGCGGTAATAATTCTTTTACCTATTAAATCGTTTTCAAAAATATACATCTGAATATCGATTTCAAATTGGGAATTAAGTATAATAGCTTCTAATCGAGAAAAATAATCTTCGCCACTATAAACAAGTTCGAGGCTTTTAGAGGCATCACAGTTATTTTTTCTTTTCATCATGGGCATTGTTTATTTTTACCTCATTAATTAAAATGAATTCCATAAGGTTTTCTACATCCAGAGTGCCTACAAGTTCATTATTTTCCATAACCAGCATTAATCTTGATTTATTGAGTTGTATGAGTTCAAAGATATTTTCCAAAAGGGAACTACTGTCAAGATAAACTAAATTTCGATCCATGACATTATAAATGAATTCGTCGTCTCCTTTTTCGGACAGTGCTACTATAATTTCATCCCGATTGAGTGTTCCAACAGGAATAGCATCTTCCGTAATCAAAAAATTCTTGTTTTGGCTGTCCAGAACTAATGCTACCGCTGTTTTTATTTTTTCATTCGCATCTATAGTTGGGTAATTTTTCATTACAACATCGTGTACTTTAAAACCCTTCAACATGAATTTCGATTCGGTATAATCTGCTTCAACTTGAGCGCCTATGATGACAAATATACCTATAAAAATCAAAAACGGGGACGTGAAAAAACCAATAAGAATAAAAGCCATTGCTAATAATTGACCAATTCTTGCCGAGATTCTTGTGGCAACATGTCTTTGTAATTTAAAAGACAACAGCGCACGTAAAATTCTCCCACCGTCCATTGGGAAAGCCGGAATTAAATTAAAAATGGCTAGCCAAAAATTGACTAAAAAGAAATTGAGAAAGAAATTATTGGCATTGATACCATGAGATAATTCAGTCATCAATTGCTCCGAAGTATCTGGAATCGTAATAAAAAGTCCTGTGAGTAATGCCAAAGAGATGTTTACCAGAGGTCCCGCAAAAGCGACTACTAATTCTTCCGAAGGCTTTTCAGGGATTCGTTCCAGTCGGGCTAAACCGCCAATAGGTAAAAGTGTGATGTCTTTGGTCGTTATGTTATAGTTTTTTGCTGCTAATGCATGACCGAGTTCGTGCAGTAATACAGTAATGAAAATACACAAAATAAATGCAACAGACCATATTATTTGCTCCATATTTTGGCCTGATCTGTAGTTAATGAAAATGATAAACAAAATAAGTAAGGAGAAGGTCCAGTGAATAAATATTCCAATACCTGCTACTTTTCCAAGTTTAAAAGACCCTTTCATTTTTTAAATTTTTAGTACTATTAATCATAGTATGAGTAAAAAAATAAGCAAATAATAAAAATCAATATATTGTATTCGTTTAGAAATGAATACAAAGCTTCAATCATTGTACTTCATTTTCAGAAATACCATTATAAGCCCAAGCATTTAAATTAGCAATGGTAGTATGGGCCAGTGCCTCTAATGCTTCATTTGTTAAAAACCCCTGATGTCCTGTAATCAATACGTTAGGATAGGAGCGGAGTTTTAGAAATAAGGAGTCATTTACGGGAGCGTCTGTATGGTCCTGAAAAAATATTGGTTTCTCCTTTTCATAAACATCCAAGCCAACTGCAGCGAGCGTTTTGTTTTCTACGGCTTCTACTAAATCCTCTGTGTTTACAAGTTTTCCATGAGCAGTATTGATAAAGATGATCCCCTTTTTCATAATCGAAAAAATGGATTTGTTAAACAAATAGTCTGTTGTTCGATTGTGTATGTAGTGGACAGATAGGACATCAGAATTTTTGCATACATCTTCCAGCGAAGCATAAACAATAGGAATTTCATTCATTAGCTCCTTGTTTTCCTCAATGTCAAATGCCAGAATATTGCAGCCAAAGCCATGCATAATTCTTGCAAAAGAGGCACCAATTTTACCGGTCCCCACGATGCCTACTGTTTTTCCATACAAATCAAAACCTACTAAATGATCCAAACGATAATCGCCTATTTGCATTAGCGTCTGACCGAAAACCAGTTTTCTGTTTAATGCCAATACTAAAGCTGCTGCAAGTTCAGCAACGGCATGAGGCGAATAAGTCGGCACATTGGCTACTTTCATTGCTAAAGATCTTGCTCTTGCTAAATCAACATGATCATGAGCTACAGAACGCAGGGCAATGTATTTAACACCATAGCTGTATAATTTTTCTAATATTGCTTCGGAAGCATCATCAGAAGTAAAAAGAGAAACGGCATCAAAGCCTTTGGCAAAAATCACGGTACTTTTATTCAAAGACTGCCCTGTAAAAACTAATTCATGATTGCCATGTGCTGCTTTTTTTAGAAAAGGTTTATCAAATCCCAATATACTATATACTAATACTTTCATTTTTTTGAATTTTTTAATATCAATAAATTAAAGCGCATTCGTAAAAATGTGGGGCATTCAAATAGTTAAAAATCAATAAATTGTAGTTTCTTTTGTGAAGAAAGAACTTATGTAAAGTTACATCAATTTAAGTCATAAATTTGATGTATCGGAATAATTCGGGCTCGAAAATAGAAATATTTATTCTGTTTTGGCATTGGTTTACAACAAAATGCAAGCGGTTAAAAAAACACCTGGTTTTAGATTTTTTACAGTTATTTCTTTTTTAACTTTCGATGCAATATCTTCTTACTTACGGCGAAATAGATGCTGATAGTTAATGCTGTAAAAAAGACAATTACGGTTAAGATATCAACAAAATTTTCCGAAAAATTGATCCCTGTTGTTTTTAGAATTAAAAAATGGATATAAGAATTGCTGCCATCATGATAGCCCAAAAGGTGCCGTATTTTCCAATGCCAATGTGTAAACGGACAATAACCAAAGCCGTACCAAATTCCCAGTATAAACCATGAAAATGCAGTAAGTGATAAAGTAATCAAATTTGCAAATCGCCAGCGCGGAATAATCCAGCCAAATATATTGAACAAGAGGAGTAGGGTATGAAATACAAAAAAAAAATAATCCATAAGATCCAGAATAAATTTACTCATAGTCGTGTTTTTATCGCTCCGGAACTGCTCTTTTATTCAAAATGTAAGATACTAAATCTTTTAGAGTTGTGATTTTTCCATAATCCTGTTCCGGAATTTCTATTCCTAGTTTGTCATTCAGTGCCACGATGAATTGCAACGTATCAAAAGAATCGATCGTAAGTGTTTCTCTAATATTCTCATCGGGTTTCAATTCAGAAGGCTCCGTCTCGGGAGCAATCTTTTTTAGTAATTGAAAAATAATAGTTTTAATTTCTACTTCGGTCATAATAATTCAGGTGTTTGTAAATGTTTGTTTAAAGAAAATAAAAACCGGCTGCCTGTCAATCCGTCGGTGGCGCGATGGTCACCAGCCAGTGTAACATCTACGCAAGACCTGGAACCAATCATTCCTTCGGCTGCAAAAGGCTGTTCCTGAATGTTTCCAAAACCAATAATAGCGACTTGCGGAGGATAGATTATACCAAAAACCAAATCGGCTCCGCCATCACCTATACTTGTTATTGTTATGGTAGGATCACTCAATTCCGAACTTCGCAATCGCAATGCTCGGGCTCTGGGAATAATATCATTTAAGGCATCCATAATTTCATCGACATTTTTTAAATTAACCTGATAAAGAGCAGGAACAATAACGCCTCCGGTACGCAAGGATACCACAAAACCAATAATAATATCTTTTTTTAGCTGTAAGCCATTATCCCATATAGCATTTAATTCTGGAAATTCAGTGAGTGATTTCGCCGTTGCTTTTATCAATAGGGTAACAGGAAGCAGTCTTTTTTTTACGCTACGATGCTCGTTCGCAATCTGCAGCCATGCCAATGCATGTGTCATATCAATCCTTTTTTCTAAATAGTAGTGTGGAATTTCTCTCTTAGATTTACTCATGGCGGCCGCAACAGCGGAACGAATTGCTTGGGCAGGAGTTCCTCCTTTCTCTATTGCAAGAGGTGTTTTTTCAGTTTTTTCTATTTCAGTTTTTTCTCGTGAGGCTATCGCATTGTCGACATCCTCTTTAGTTATGGCCTGATCGGGACCGGTTCCCTTGATCAGCGAAAGGTCAATATGGTTATCGTCAGCAATTCTTTTCGCTAATGGAGAGGCTTTAAGATGTATTTCTATGACTTTTTTTACGGTGATTGGTTCTATTATTTTTTCTTCTATTGCTTCTTTCTCCGAAATTTTTTCTATTTGTTGTAGTACTAATGATTCTTTCTCAGGAATTTTTTCTTCCCTTGTTTCTAAAGGAACTCCAGTTGGATTAATTAGTGCCATGACAGTTCCTACCGGCACTTTGGATCCTTCCTGAATCAGTAATTTTCCGATAGTTCCTTCATCAAAAACTTCGATTTCGATCAGTCCTTTTTGCGTTTCCACTTCGGCAATAATATCACCGCGTTTTACGGTATCGCCGGTTTTTTTTTTCCATTCGATCAAAGTACCGTCTTCCATATCAGCGCCCAAACTTGGCATTAGAAATTCAATCATGGCGTATCATTTTTTTTACCGCGTTAACGATGTCATTTTTCTGGGGAACTGCAGCATCTTCCAGATGAGCAGGGTAGGGAATAGGTACTTCAACACCGCACAATCGTTGTACGGGTGCATCTAAGTCATAAAATCCTTTTTCCATAATTCGTGCGCTGATTTCCGAGGAAATGCTTCCGGAACGCCATGCGTCTTCCACAATCAACACCTGATGTGTTTTGGCCACCGAAATGAGGAACGTTTTTTCATCTAAGGGGCGCAACACCCGTAAATTAATAACTTCAGCATCAATCCCAACAGCAGCTAATTCGGCTGCAGCCTCCAGACTTTTGTAAACGCATGTTCCGTAAGAGATAATAGAAATATCTTTTCCCTCTCGTACTACTTTGGCTGTAGTAATGTCAATCATGCCTATATCAGCTGCTATTTCTTTTTCGATATTAAGCATTGAAGTATATTCAAAAATAATAATCGGATCTGAACTTTGTAGTGCCTTGAGCAGCATTCCCCGCGCATCCTCATGTGTTCCCACCGATAAAACAATCAATCCGGGAACATGGGCATAAAATGGTTCCCAGCTGTGCGAATGTTGCGCTGCCGACTGTCGGCTAACACCACAGCTCATTCTAATGACAATTGGAACATTCAATTGGCCACCGGTCATGTGCTGAAACGTGGCGGCATTGTTAACAATCTGGTCCATGGCTAGCAGTCCAAAATTGACGGTCATTAATTCAACAATTGGTCTCATTCCAGCTATTGCAGCGCCTATCCCGGCTCCCACAAAACCAGATTCGGAAAGTGGTACATCCATAATCCGTTCTTCTCCAAATTCCTGTAACAGACCTCGAGTTACGGCAAAAGCTCCTCCATAGCGCCCCACGTCTTCTCCCATTAAAAAAACACGCTCGTCATTTTGGAGTGCCTGGCGAAGACCTTGTTTCAAAGCCTCCCGATAAGTGATCGTTATTTTGTCGTTACTATTCTCCATTTTTGTGTAGTGTTTCTAAAAACCTATTAGCTATTTTTCCATCGCTTTAATACTGGTAAAATATTGACTGCTCTCTGAATTGTATAGACAGGAAGGTTCAATTTTTTCATTTGAGTTTCCACTGTATTCTTCATGCCTTCCAATGTCATGTCTGGCTTTTTAAAAGCGCCATTCTCATAACAATACTTACAATATTCATTGCTTTTCAAGCCATTTTGTTCTGTTCCTTTTAGAGCTTCGGAGTCAAGAGGCATACCGCAACTTTGACAAAATATTCTATTTTCCATGGTTTTGATTTTTAAATAGTTAGTGGATATGCTTAAGAATCGGTAATGCTTATTCGCTATAAAATTTAATTTTCACTGTAAACAAATTTTGTCAATTGGTGCAATGGTTCCCAGGTTCCTGCTTCGGCAAAGTCTACTGCTTTTTGTATTTTTGCTTCGATTTTGAGTTCCATTTCTGTAATTTCATCGATAGTAATCCATTTTTGTTGCACTAGAAATTCCTCAAATTGTGGAATAGGATCGCGTTTTTTCCACTCCTCAACTTCCTTTTTATCACGGTACAATTCGGCGTCAGCCATAGAATGCGCCCGAAATCGATAGGCATTGCAAACCAATAAATAGGGATTTCCAGTATTCCTAACTTTTTGGACTGCAATATTAGCAGCGTTAACAACGTCCATTAAATTCATACCATCGACCGCGGCAGATTCGATTCCATAAGCAGCACCTTTTTTTTCAATCTCTGTCATGGAATGGGTGTATCTGATTGCAGTTCCCATAGCGTACAGATTGTTTTCACAGACAAACAGGACAGGAACTTTCCAAAGTGCGGCCAAATTCATGGCTTCATGAAATTCTCCTTCAGCAGCGGCGCCTTCACCAAAAAAACAACAGGTGATATTGGTTTTCTTTTGTTTTTTGGAAGCTAATGCCATTCCAACAGCTATGGGAAGGTGAGCGGATACAATAGCATTACCACCATAAAATTTTTTTGAGGTGTCAAATAAATGCATAGAACCGCCTCTGCCTCGACTGCAGCCTTGCTGTTTGCCGTATAACTCGGCCATGATAAGATCGGCATCAATTTTTCGCGACAAGGCATGGCCATGATCCCTATAAGTGCTTAAGACATTATCCTCTTCATCCAAAGCTTGATTTACACCCACTGCTACCGCTTCTTCGCCAATATATAAGTGCAGGAAACCCCGAATTTTGGCTTTCGAATATTGTTCTGCCGCTTTCTCTTCAAAGCGTCGAATAAGCAACATTTGATACAAAAGTAAAAGACCTTTTTTTGCATCCATAGGTTTCGGTATTGTTGCAGATTGCGCCATTTGTTATTAGTATTAGATTGGTTTATTGATCCAAATTGTGAGCCGTGATTCCTCTTTAGTTTTATTTTACATACCAAATGCATAGTAATAATAATAAGGATCGCCGGCATATTTTCCTTCCAGCATTATGCCTCCTTTTTGTGCTTCAAAAGCTTCGATAAAAGACTTAATAGTAGAAACGGCTTTATTGTTAATTGATGTAATTACAAATCCTTCGCGTATGTCGGTGTATCTTTTCAGTTTTCCATCATAAAGTTTTGTGACTTTTAGTCCGTTTCTAATAGTGTAATTTTTCTTGTCTTCCTGCGTAATCTCAACCAGTTCAGCACCTAAATCCTTAAGTAAATCCAAACTTTTGGTTTTTATAATTGTAGCGCTACTTTCCTGTTTTTTTAGTGTAGCAGTAAGTTCTTTTTTTTCTTTACCGTTTCTGATCAGTATAATTTTTACTTTTTCGCCTGGACGTTTTCGCATAATAACCTCCTGTAATTTTGACGCAGTAATTGTTTCAATATTATCAATACTGATTATTACATCTTTCGCTTTGACACCGGCTTCTTTGGCGGCTCCGCTTACCATTACACTATCGACATAAACGCCATTGGCACGGTCAATATGTATTTCCTTTGCAATAACACTGTTTAAGTCACGAATGCTTACTCCCAAAATGCCTCTTTGAACGGTTCCAAGATTCATCAGATCATTGGCTACTTTTTTTACAATGTCTACAGGAATAGCAAAAGCATATCCTGCATAGACTCCTGTAGGTGTCGCTATGGCAGTATTTATTCCAATCAGTTTTCCTTCTAAGGTTACCAAAGCGCCACCGCTATTACCAGGATTCACTGCAGCGTCAGTTTGTATGAATGATTCGATAGCACCCTGATCACTTAAGATGTTTATATTTCGGGCTTTGGCACTTACAATTCCTGCCGTAACCGTTGAGGCGAGATTAAAAGGATTTCCAACGGCAACCACCCATTCTCCTACTTCTATGCTGTCGCTATCACCGTACCTAATGAAGGAAAGGTTCTTTTCATCAATTTTGAGAAGGGCGAGATCTGTTTGTGGATCATTACCAATAACTTTGGCAGGATAGGAGCGTCCGTCAAACAGAGTTATATTGATTTCCTCTGCATTTTTTACCAGATGATTGTTCGTAATTATATATCCATCAGGAGTCAATATTACTCCAGATCCACTGCCAATTACAGGCTGAGAATCATAATTTGGGGATTGGGGACTTTGGAATCTAAATTGTCTGAAATACGGATCATTTCTGAAAAAATCTTTTAAAGGATCAGGCAAATTATGAAATTCATCGTTATCTTCATTTTGATACTGTTGCATTTGTGATTTGAAACGACATTTAATATGCACTACCCCGGGTGTGGCTATTTTGGCAGCTAATCTGAAATCTACGTTGCTCGAATATGAAATTTTATCCGGGATGGAACTAGCATTTTTCTGAATTTCTTCTATATCTTTTTCATTTTTCTTATCCTGTGCTTGGCAACCTTGAAATAGTAGAAGGATAATAAACAAATAGACCATTTGACTTTTCGAATGCATTTTTTTAGATCGTTTCATTGCTGGAATTATTAGTTTTTTCGGGTCTGAAAATAGGTTAGGATTGTTCCAATGTTGAAATATCTCCTTCCGGTAATCCCAGTTCTCGCGCTTTTAATAACCGTCGTAAAATTTTTCCGCTGCGGGTTTTGGGAATGCTTTCCACAAATTCAATTTCTTTAGGAGCAACGGCCGGTCCCATTTCCTTTCGAGCAAAACCCATAATATCCATTTTGGTTTCCTCAGTAGGCTCTTTTCCGGTTTTTAATACCACAAAAGCTTTTACCAATTCACCAATACTGGGCTCTGGTTTTCCAATGACTGCCGCCTCTGCCACTGCCGGATGGCGCATCAGGTTACTTTCGACTTCAAAGGGTCCCACCATATGTCCTGAAGTTTTGATAATATCATCGGCACGACCGATAAACCAAAAATAGCCATCGGCATCTTTTTTGGCCAAGTCACCGCTGAGGTACCATTCGCCAATAAAGCATTTGTTATAGCGTTCTGTTTCATGTAAATACCCTCTAAAAAGAGACGGAAATCCTTTTTTTAAAACCAAATGTCCCTGAACATTAGGTTCTGTAATAAGTTTTAGCTGTTTGTCATTTACCGATGCAATGGCAATTTCTACTCCGGGTAACGGTTTCCCCATCGAACCGGGTTTTACTTTCATCGAAGGATAATTGGCAATCATAATACCCCCGGTTTCGGTTTGCCACCAATTGTCCAGAATCGGTATACCGAAATTTTCTTCGCCCCAAAGCACGGCTTCGGCATAAAGCGGTTCTCCCACACTCAAAATGAGACGAAGATTTTCAAGATTATATTCTGTGCAGGGTTTTATTTCCATACGCATCAATCTTCTAATTGCAGTGGGGGCGGTGTACCAAATATTTATTTTGTGTTCTTCAAGTATAGAATACCATCTTGCAGCATCAAATTCTGCTTCATCAACAATAGCGGTAACACCGTTAACTAAAGGCGCGATAATCCCGTAGGAAGTACCGGTAACCCAACCCGGATCAGCAGTACACCAGTACCGGTCTCCTTCTTGAAAATCAAGTACGTATTTACCTGTTATGTAATGCGTAAGAACGGCTTGGTGCACATGTAAAACACCTTTTGGCATTCCGGTGGTTCCGCTTGTAAAATGGAGTAATGCCGGATCTTCCGGATTGGTTTTCGGAATAACGAAGTTTTCGCTTGCCTGTTCCATAAGTTTGGAAAAGGATACTATTTTTTCTGAAATATGCGAGGTTGCGTCGCTAATAATGATGTGCCGAATCAAAGGCAGTCTGTCGAGAATTTGTTTTATGGTCTTGTCAAATAAAGCGGATGTTGTTATTAAAACTGTCGCCTCGCCTTTGCTGAGTCTTTGATAGACAGGCTCAGGTCCAAAAACGGAAAATAGCGGACAAAAGACCGCAGTGCATTTTAATGTTCCCAGAGCGGCTGTATATAATTCGGGAATTCTTCCTGTCAAAGAGAAAACACACTCCCCTTTTTGAATACCCAAATTCTGAAGCACATTGGCAAATTTTGAGGTCTGTTTTTGCAATTCGGAATACGTGAAGTCCTGAAAGTTTCTGTCTTTTCGAATAAAACGGAACGCCACTGTATCTTTCAGATGACTTTTCGCATGACGATCAATGGCTTCGTAAGCGATATTTAATCCCTTTTTATCAGGAAGGCCACTTAATTCTCGGGCAATAGTGTCCCATGAAAAAGAAGCCTGCACTTTCTCATAATCCAAAAGATGATGTTCTATTTTATTTTTGATGGAAATCATACTTTTTTTATTTTTTAAAATGAGACTAAAGAGAATATAAATAATTCCATATTTTCTGTTACTGCCTTTACAGGCTAGAATGAATTGCCAACCGGAACAAGATTATGCTCGATAATTATTTCGGGCTCTAATCGGATGGTTGCTTTAATGGCACTGGAAATTATACAGGCCTTTTCGCTCATCTCCAAAATATGTCTTGCCCTCTCCGGTTTTTGGGAATAGGGTATTACAAGTTTTGGTTGTAGAATAATTTCGGTAATCGTGTATTTGCCATCGATCATATCAACATTGCAAATAGATTTACTATCAAAACTGATAAACTGCAGTTTTGAATTTTCGGCAATTGATAGAAAAGTTGTCAATAAGCAACTGTTTATTGATGCAGCAAAAAGATGTTCAGGGGACCAGATTTCTTCTATTCCTTTAGGGAATTCAGGAGGTGTGGCCACTTCAATATTTTGCGGCAAAACAGGAGAGCTTAAAAGTCCTTTTCTTTTGCCTTTCCATTTTAGATTTACTTCGTAGATGTACATTGTGTAAGGGTTTTACTTAAAAATTAAATTTAAAAAAATTATTGTGCTACAAAGCCACCATCCACTGCCATGGCATGACCGGTTACAAAAGAAGCTTCATCTGAGCACATCCAAACGACTGCGTTGGCTATTTCTTCAGGCTGACCAAAACGTCCGACCGGTTCCAGACCTGTAAATTCTTCTATTGCTTCTTTGGTTTTTCCGGTAAGGCGATCGATCATTGGTGTTTGTATTACGCCGGGACAAACAACATTCACCCGGATTCCGAGTTTAGCACATTCAAGGGCCGCAGTTTTTGTTAATCCAATTACCCCGTGTTTTGACGCTACATAAGCAGGTAAGCCTGCGAATCCAACGAGTCCGGCTACCGAAGCACAGTTTACAATAGCGCCTTTACCTTGTTTTAAGATTTCGGGGATTTCATATTTCATGCAAAGCCAGATTCCTTTTAGGTTTATAGCAATGGTTTTGTCCCAGTTCTCTTCTGTACATTCGTAAGTAGGTGCGGATAGTCCTTCAATACCTGCATTATTATAGGCATAATCCAATCGGCCAAAAGCTTCAATAGTTTTTTCAACCATTGCTTTTACATCTGTAGTTTTCGAAACATCACATTTGATAAATATCGCTTCACCTCCCAAATCTTTGATGAGGTTCGTCGTTTCATTGCTTTCGATTACATCTACTACGACCACTTTAGCTCCTTTTTTGGCAAAAGCAATTGCTGTGGCCCTACCAATTCCCGATGAGCCGCCCGTTACAATAGCCACTTTATTTTTGAATATTGTTTCCATGATGATTTTTACATTAGAATTTTTCTTTTTGTTTTCCTTTCTGCTTCTAAAATATTTTCGATTCCTTTTATCAATGCATCGGGATTAAACGAGATACTGTCAATGCCTTCGTTTACTAAAAATTTAGCAAATTCAGGGATGTCACTGGGAGCCTGTCCGCACAAACCTACTTTAATTTCAAATCGTTTGGCAACCCGAATCGTTTCCTTAATCAAATATTTTATCGCTGGATTTTCTTCATCAAACAAATAACTCACTAATGCGGAGTCGCGATCTAAACCTAATGTGAGTTGTGTTAAATCATTAGAGCCAATAGAGAAACCATCAAAGAGTTTTGCATATTCATCGGCCATTAATACATTGCTTGGGATTTCAATCATGACATATACTTCCAGTGCATTGATACCCTGTACTAATCCGTTTTTAGCCATTTCATTAAGAACATTTTCTCCTTCTTCGAATGTCCTGCAAAAAGGAATCATCAGTTTTACATTATGAAGTCCCATTTCGTTTCGTACTTTTTTCATGGCCTCACATTCTAGTGCAAAACCTTTTCTATAAAAATCGCTGTAATAACGGGATGCTCCACGAAAACCAATCATGGGATTTTCTTCGTCAGGCTCATAATATTTTCCACCAATCAGGTTGGCATATTCATTACTTTTAAAATCACTCATCCGCACAATCACATCCTTAGGATAGAAAGCGGCAGCTACTATAGAAACTGCTTCGGCTAGTTTATCAATAAAATAATTTTTAGGGTCAGCATAAGAACTGGTTAATGCTGCTATCTCGGCAGCGATGGTAGCATCGCTTATTTTTTCGGGTTCGCATAATGCGAGCGGATGAATTTTGATGGTATTTGAAATGGCAAATTCCATTCGCATTAAGCCCACTCCCTGATTGGGGTAATGGCTTAATTCAAAGGCTCTTTCGGGGTCGGCAAGAATAAGCATCGGGTCTGTTTTTGGCATTTCAAGTTTACTGAAATCCTGCTCGTTTATTTCCCATTGCAGCACTCCCTCATATACATTTCCTTCTTTACCTTCGGCACAGGAAACAGTGATTTTCTGACCATTTTTTAGCACAGAAGTAGCATTTCCACAACCCACTACTGCAACAATTCCCAGTTCGCGAGCCACAATGGCAGCATGGCTGGTACGCCCGCCTTTATTGGTGATAATTGCCGAAGCTCTTTTCATGATGGGATCCCAATCGGGATTCGTTAAATCAGTCACTAAAATTTCCCCTGCTTGCAATAAATGGCCTTCTTGCGGACTATTTAGAATTCGGGCCTGACCCGAAGCGATCTTATCTCCAAGAGCAATTCCATGGGTTAAAAGGATACCTTTCTCATTGAGTTTATAGATTTCTCGTACTTGCTTATTTGCTTTTCCATGAACGGTTTCCGGGCGTGCCTGAACGATATAAAGTTGGTTGTTCAAACCGTCTTTTGCCCATTCAATATCCATTGCTTTTTTATAGTGGTTTTCAATACTGTAGCACCATTGGGAAAGCTGGACGACTTCAGTATCGTTCAGTGAAAACTGATTTCGTTTTTCTACCGAAGTGTCACTATTTACAATTGTATTTTCTGCCGATTCACTGCCTGACTTATCGGAATAAACCATCGTAAACTCTTTTCTACCGCACTGTCTTTTTAAAATTGGATTTAAATCTGGATTATTTAAAGTGGGTTTAAACACAATCCATTCATCTGGTGTAACGGTACCCTGAACAATATTTTCACCCAATCCCCAGCAACTATTAATGATGATGGTGTTCTCAAATCCGCTGTCAGGATCAATTGTAAAAGCCACGCCTGCAGCAGCTTTGTCACTCCTAACCATTTGTTGTACGCCAACAGAGATAGCAATGTCTAATTTGGCGAAGCCCATATCATGACGGTATTTGATAGCACGATCCGTAAATAAGGACACAAAACAACGGTGTACGGCATCCAGTAATTGGGCTGGACCACTAATATTTAAAAAGGATTGCATTTGGCCTGCAAAACTCGCAGTTGGCAAATCCTCCGAGGTAGCACTACTGCGCACTGCCACGTCAAGATTAGTACGACCACATTGTTCACTAAGGGATTGGTAGGCGCGCTGAATTTCATCACGAATTTCAGTAGGAATCGTTGCTGATAAAATTAGGTTTCTTGCTTTTTCTCCAATAGAAGAAAGATTTGAATACTGTTTTGTATCCAATAAAAGCAATAAATCTTTAAGAGGCTGCTCCAGATTATTTGTCATACGGAATAGTCTGTAGGCTTCTGCAGTAACTGCAAATCCGTTAGGAATGGCAATGCCAATCGGATTGAGTTGATTGTACATTTCGCCAAGAGAAGCATTTTTACCTCCAACTTTACCTATGGCTTCAATGCCAATTTGGTCGAAAAAAAGAATGTGTTTGTACTTTTCCATTTCGTATTTTTTTAAATAGAAACAGACTATTATTAGTCTATTAGAATGGTGACAATAGAAAAATATTTGAGGCAGAATTTTTAGTTAATCCGATCGTAAATTTTTGTAATTCGGAAGTAGGTTTTAAAAATCACGAATCATCTTTGTGGCTTAAAAAAAGGGTGTAGTAGGTGTACCTGCTTATTAAAACCAATACTGTAAATTTAAACAAATAATTATTTTTTTGGCACAAAAAATATATTTTTTTTAATATATTTTTTATTTAAGTGATTAAAAAACAGTAGTTTGTATTTTGATTTAAAAAAACCAAACAGATTAAAACGTACCGGTGAACGCTGCTTTTATCCGGATAAAGTTTTAAGTGTTTTTTGGGGTGGTTTAAAAGAGAGGTGTGCAAACCACCGATAGGAAAAATAAATATAATTCTTTGGGATTTTAAGCTTAGAAAAAGATTTATAATTCAAAAATAATTTTATTTTTGTAGGGATACAAAATTTGTAAGTTTAGTTTAAATATAGTGAGTATAACTATAGAATTTTGAATGAATATTTATTCAAACGGTTTAAATTTACAGCTTCTGGAGTCTAACTCTGATTTAAAGAAAGCCCCAAAAATGAAAATAAATCCGAAACCGGAAAATGAGATAGAAAGACTCAAAGCACTTGACGAATATGCAATTCTGGGTTCTTTACCGGAAAAAGAATATGATTCTATTGCTCAGCTGGCCTCTTATATTTGTGGAACTCCAATAGCTGTGGTAAGTTTAATTGATGATGAAAGACAGTGGTTTAAATCAAGTATAGGGTTAGATGTAACGGAAACTCCAAGAGAATTGTCTTTTTGTCAGTATACGATTATGGGCGATGAAGTATTTGAGATCAGGGATGCCATAGAAAATGAGACATTTGCTGACAATCCTTTTGTTACTGGAAATCCTAATGTTCGATTTTATGCTGGAGCACCGCTTCAGGATAAAAATGGCTTTAATCTGGGATCGCTTTGTGTTATCGATACGACGCCCAGAATATTGACTGATGAACAAAAGAAAGGGTTGAAATTACTTGCCAATCAAGTCGTCTTATTATTGGATTCCCGAAAAAAAAATAGGGATTTTATTAAATCCCAGAAAGAATTACAGAATTTTATTGAACTTTCTAAAGATTTGGTTTGTATTGCAAACGTGGATGGTTTCTTTTATAAAGTTAATCCTGCCTTTACGGATGTATTGGGGTATTCAAAAGAGGAATTAGAAGGTAAGCCATTTATAGATTATATTCATCCGGAAGATTTAGATAAAACATTAAAGGAAATTGAAAAACTTTTTGAAGAAAGAACAAACATTAGTTTTGAAAACCGTTATCGTTGTAAAAATGGCAAGTATATTTTATTGAGTTGGAATACAACTCCGGATCCTGATACCGGATATCTATATTGTATTGCCAGGGACAAGACAAAGGAGAAAGAAGCAGAGCTAAATTTAATTAGTAGCAATAAATTATTGGATGAGTCACAAAGCATAGCTAAAATTGGAAGCTGGAAGTTTGATTTAATTACAAATGAACTTATTTGGTCTAAAGGCCACTATCAGATTTTTGATTTAGAAGAATTGCCTTCTGATCAACTTTTTAAGGAATACCGAAGCAAAATTCACCCTGATGATCTATCGAATCTTGATAAAGCAATTGAAAATACGATAATTACTGGTGCCGACATAGTTTATAATCATAGAGTTTTATTCTCTGATAGAACTATAAAATATGTTGTGGGAATAGGAAAACCGTATAGAAATGAAAAAGGAGAAGTTATTGGAGTTCAAGGAACGGTCCAGGATATTACAGAAAAAACATTAGCTGAACAAAAAATACTCAGGAAAAATAAAGAGATTCGAGATATTAAATCCGCATTGGATGAAGCAGCAATTGTTGCTGTTACAGATCAAAAAGGGATATTCACTTATACCAACGAAAATTTCCGTACAATTTCTAAATATTCTAAAGAAGAATTGATAGGACAGGATCAGCAAATTATTAGTTCGGGCTACCATCCAACAGAATTTTCCAGAGGCATGTTTGTGACGATTGCCAACGGAAATGTTTGGAAAGGGGAAATAAAAAATCGATCAAAAGACGGGTCTTATTATTGGGAAAGCAGGACCATTGTTCCTTTTTTGAACGCAAAAGGAAAACCGTATCAATACATTGCCATTAGTACTGATATTACGCAGGAAAAATTAGCAAAAGAAAAATTAAATAATGCCCTAAAAGATCTTGAAAAAAAGAATTTAGAACTGGATCAGTTTGCATATGTAGTATCCCATGATCTCAAAGCACCACTAAGGGCTATAAATAATCTCGCGGAATGGATTACTGAAGATATGCCTGAAATGCCGGATGAGGTAAGTACAAATTTTGGATTACTGAGGGGAAGGATAGTGCGAATGGAAAATCTGATTAATGGCGTTTTGGACTATTCCCGCATTGGACGAACCGAAATTGAGAAAGAGACGACCGATTTAAAGAAAATGCTGAATCAGATTATTGATTTTATTGTTCCTATTGAAGGATTTGAAATTTCAATTGCTGAAAATATGCCTATTATCGAGACAGAAAAAATACTTTTGCAACAGGTTTTTAGCAATCTTATAAGCAATTCGGTGAAGTATAATGATAAGCCTATTGGAGAAATAGAATGCTTATATGAGTCGTTAGTTGATTTTCATCAATTTACTGTAAAAGATAATGGTCCGGGTATCGCTGAGGAATATCATAAAAAGGTATTTGAAGTTTTTCAAACCATTGAAGCGCGTGACAAAAAAGAGAGTACGGGTATTGGTTTGTCTATTGTTAAAAAGATAATTGAAGAAAAAGAAGGTCGTATCTATATAGAATCTGAAAATGATAATGGAACAAGTTTTATTTTTACCCTTCCTAAATAAATAAGCGAACATGACAGCATCAGAAAAAAAATGTCAGCAGGAATTAGTGGCTCTTAAAAATGAATTTGAGGAGTTTGTTTATATTGTGTCGCATGATATAAAAACACCAATGCGGGCCATTTCAAACATAACCACGTGGATTGAAGATGATTTAGGGAGTACTGCAGATAAAGAGATTCTGGACAATTTTAAATTGCTGAAAAACAGAGTAGGACGCCTTGAAAATATGATGAATGCATTGCTTGAATTTTCACGCGTCGACAAGAGTGAGATGGAACTGTATGAAGTTAATATTCCAAAATTAGTTGCAGATTGTATTGAAATGTTAGAAGAGAAGTCAAATGTTCAATTTCATTTTACCTATCATCTAAAAAACGAAAAAGCCGTTACGTTGGGTAAAAAACTCCAAAAAGTACTGTTTAGTTTACTGGATAACGCGGTTCGATTTCATGATAAAGAGATCAAGAATGTGTTTGTTGAAGTGACTGAAAATGAAAAAGATTATGAAATAAAAGTAAGTGACGATGGTCCGGGAATACCGGAAGGGGTAAGAGACAAAATTTTTTCTATTTTCTATACGGTAAATTCGAAAGATCTTGTAGATTCGACCGGTGCAGGATTAGCGATAAGCACTAAAATAATTAAAATGGTAGGGGGAGCATTTCAATATGCGCCAGCGGCAAATTACGGTTCGGTTTTTAGCTTTAATTGGCCAAAACAGTAAATAAAAAAATAAAATTATGACACATAGATTGGTAAACATTTTGTTAGTTGAGGACGATGAGGTTGATGTAATGAATGTTAAAAGAGCATTCTCTAAAAATAATATTAAAAACCCACTTTTTGTAGCAGGAAATGGAGTTGAAGCATTAGAATTGCTTGAGGATAAAATTATTCCGTTACCAAAAATCATTATCTTGGATATTAACATGCCTAAGATGAACGGAATAGAATTCTTGAAAGTTTTAAGGGAGAATGAAAGACTTAAAAATATATCTGTGTTTGTCATGACGACTTCAAATGAAGACAGTGATAAAATTAAAGCCTATAATTTGAATGTAGCAGGATATATTTTAAAACCATTGTCTTTTGAAAAGTTTGTTTCGTCAGTTTCTACACTTAATAATTTTTGGCAATTATGTGAAATGTAAATTTTTTTATTAAATTTACGTTATGACGAGTTCAAATATCTTGCTAGTAGACAGTTGTAGAGCGGATTTCGAAAATGTAAAAAACGCATTTTCGGAAATCGGTATTAAATCCACTTTGCATGTAGCCCAAAACGATGTCGAAGCATGGATGATGTTGCAGGGAGATAATAAAATATCACCAATCCCTAAAATCGTATTGATAGATATTAATGAGGAGAGTTTAAACGGGATATCTTTATTACATAGGATACGAGTTCATCCGGATCTAAAATCAATTTTAGTGTTTGTAATCACAAGAACAGAAAATGATAAAAATAAAGCAGCAGCTTTAAATTTAAACATTGCCGGATACATGCACAAACCGGATGAAAGAGAAAAAATAACAAGTTTTTTTTCAATACTTAATGACTATTGGAACATCATTGAATTTTCAAGTGAAAAAAAGTAAAAAAATATGGCTGTTGCTCTAAAAATACTGATAATCGATGATGATAAAGTTGATTCGATTACGATAATCCGTTCCATATCCCACTCCGGAATTATTGCGGATGTTGAAAGTGCTTTTTCAGCTAAAGAAGGCATTGAAAAGATCAAATCATTTTCGTATGATCTGATTTTTTTAGACTACATGATGCCTGATAGTGATGGAATTTCTTTTTTAAAAAAACTACGTGATTTAGGGATAGAAACTCCGGTTATTTTTGTGACTTCACAAGGGGACGAAAAAATTGCCAGTCAAGCTATTTTAGGAGGAGCTTCGGATTATATTCCTAAAACACTATTAACCCCTGATGGGATTTCACAAAGTATCAGAAATGCAATGAAACTTCACGAAAGTCTTGAACTGCGTAAGAAAACAGAATTAGCTTTAAATATTAATGCCAACAGACTTTATGAAGCTCAAAAATTAGCCAAGATTGGGAGTTGGGAAATAAATCTAAATGATGGGGCTGTTTTTTTCTCGGAAGAAGTTTTCAATATTTTTGAAATTGACAAAAATAGGATTCCTTCTATAGCGCTTATTAAATCCTGTTTAATTAATTCAGAAGATATTGAGCTTTTTGAAAGTAATCTAAATTACGTTAAAAATAGTAATTCAGAAATTCAGTTTAGTCATAGTTTATTATGTGAAAATGGAACAATTAAGTACGTCAATGAATTTATAAAATGTTTGAATAATGAACATAATGTACCATTCAAAATTTTAGGTACTATTCAAGATATTAGTGATCAAAAACGCATTGAAAGGGAATTGATAAATGCGAAAGATATTGCAGAACAATCGGTGAGGGTAAAAGAGCAGTTTCTGACAAATATGAGTCATGAAATTCGAACTCCGATGAATGGAATAATTGGATTTGCAAGAATTCTGGAAAGTACAGATTTAGACAGTGATCAGAAACAAAGTGTGGAAGCTATAAAAAGAGCCAGTACAAACTTAATGACGATCATTAATGATATCCTTGATTTTTCTAAAATAGATGCCAATAAAATGACATTTGAAGATGTAAACTTCTCTTTGTCGAAAATTGTAAATTCAGTAATTGAGCTCCTTTCTCCAACTTCAAAAGAGAAAAAAGTAAAATTATTATGTGAAATCGACCCTAAAATAAATGATTTGTTAATTGGCGACCCAACAAGATTATCACAAATCCTGATTAATCTGGTCGGAAATGCTTTGAAATTTACAGAGAAAGGATATGTTGAGCTAACGATTTCTCAAAAGAAAGAATCGGAATTTGAAACTTCTATCCAATTTACGGTTATTGATACCGGCATTGGTATCCCAAAAGATAAGATTGATTCCATTTTTGAAAGTTTTAATCAGGCATCAAATGAAACAACGAGGAAATTTGGCGGAACCGGTTTAGGACTTACCATTACCCGTAAACTCATTGAATTGCAAGGTGGCGTAATAACAGTAGAAAGTGAAGTTTCAAAAGGGAGTGATTTTTCTTTTTTGTTACACTATAAAAAGGCTCAAAAAGGTATTGTTGAACCTATAAAAGTAAAAAAAGAAGAATTATCATCCAATTTCTTAAAAGGCATAAAAATACTTTTGGTTGAAGACAATGAATTGAATCAACTTTTAGCAATCAAAGTATTTGCCCGATGGGAAAAAGAAATTGATATCGCAGAAAATGGAAAAATTGCCATCGAAAAAATTGAAAAGAATAATTATGATATAATCCTTATGGATATCCAAATGCCAGAAATGGATGGAAATGAGGTTACAAAATACATACGTACCAATATGGGGTATAAATCGAATATCCCAATAATAGCATTAACTGCGCACGCTACATTAGTTGAAGAAAAAAGGAGTTTGGAAAGTGGCATGAATGACTACCTGTCTAAACCTTTTGATTTTAATGTATTGCTTGAAAAATTACACCACAATTTAATGAATGTAGATAGAATAGAATCAATTGATTTATCAGAAGAAAAAGGCACTGCCGAAAGATTACTAAATTTTAATTATTTAAACGAGTTTGCTGATGGAGATACCGCTTTTATTGAGAAAATGGTATCCTTGTTTTTAAATAATGCCCCTGGAGCTTTAGAAAGTATCCTTGTCGCAAATGCAATTGATAATATAATAGTTTTAAAAGCTGAAGTACATAAATTAAAATCTTCTATAAGTTTATTAGGTATAACAAAAGCATCACTCTGTATTGAAATTATTGAAAGCGAAATAGAGGTAAATCCTTTAGGGCAAAAGCGAAAAGCTGAAGTTGAAAAGTTTTATGAAATTTGTCAGCTTGTTTTCGATGAATTGGAAGAAGTGCATGGTTTTTCTAAAATATAGCCAGTAATAAAACCAAATCAGACTAAAAAACGTAATTGTTATTATAAACTGTAATTGTTCTTTTTATATAAGATTGGTTTGTTTTACACCATAATTTTACAACAAATATCTAATATATTGATACTATTACAGGTTTTAAAAGTCTAATTTTGAGAAAGCTGCTTTGTATTTAAGAATGACAAAAAGCAATTTTTTAAAAGACTTAATTCCCATGTTGCTAATTATTCAATAAATGAAAATATTAATAGCCGAAGATGATGAGATGCTGCTAAAAACTATGGAGTTTAAGCTGATCAGGGAAGGGTATGAAGTTATCCCATGCCTGGACGGTAATGTAGCATTAGAAAAAATAGTTTCCGAGAATCCGGATCTAATCCTTTCAGATATAGAAATGCCTTTTGCTTCTGGATTAGATATCGTTAGAAAAGTAAAAGTAGAGTTGAAACTCAATATTCCAGTAATTATATTATCAGCGGCAGGTCTAGAAAAAAACGTATTAAAGGCTTTTGATTTGGGTGCGGATGATTTTATAACAAAACCATTTAGTCCCAATGAGTTGATTGTTAGGATTAAACGTCTTTTATTGAAATAACTTTTTTAGTTGTTTCTTATTACGTAAATGGGAAAAGAGTTTTAAAATAGTAGACCATCGTTTTCAAAAGAATGCCTTCATGGGCAGCATTTCTTTTTATTTAGGTTTGTAAATATGAATAGACTGTCCTACCAATTTCCATTGCCCTTCTATTTTTTCTAATAATCTGATTTCATAAGAGAAAGTTTTTTTGCCATCTTTCGCGGTTGATTCTTCGTCATGACTCACCCAGGCATTATTCTCGTGAATACTCATTTTGTAATTGGTATTCAGCGAAGAACCTCCATTGCCCATGGAATTGGGATTTGTATTGATCATTGCAGTAGGAGGAACGTCTATCGTAACGCCTTCAGTGGTCGAAACCAATATTCTGCTGTATGGCTTAATATGCCAACACTCCGTATGGCCTTTACTGTCGCGGGCTCTCCACGTGGCCGATTCTTTTTCAAGTACTCTTTTTATTGCTTCGGATTCATCAATTATTTGACTGTAGCCTAAAATGCTTATACTTATAATTAAGAAAAATGATAATTTCCATTTCATAGTAATGTTATTTAAATGATTTATTAAAAAATATTGGGGACTAAAGGCGATACTCTAATCAGTTATTGATGGGATCCTAAAAGATATTTTTGTTTTTTTATTGGTTTTTACTCCAAGTTATATTGCTTTCTTAATTTTACGGTCAGTTTATCTTTCACCAGAGTATAAGATTGTTCCAGATGTTTTTCCCATTCAGCCCTTCGCATTTTAGTAATGTCTTCAATAAAAACCCACTTGTATTTAGCGACATATGGAGCAGGTTTAAAATTAGTCCAATTGCTGATTTCTTCGAAATCTTCATCCTTAACTTTAAAAGAAGCGGTTGTAGGGAGTTGATCTAATCCCACTACGCAAAACATTTTTCCGCCAATAGAGAATACCAGATCATGTTTCCATTTAATATCTTCCGTTACGCCGGGCATTTCTTGGCAAATAAGTCTTATATCTTCAATGTCCATTTGCGAGCTGTTTAAACGTGTTTGTTTTAAATTGGAGTCAACTTAAGTTGGTGTGATAATCCAAACGAAACCATTTTGTCAATTAGAAAGTAAATATATGCGAATTAAAGGATAATCAAAACGCAGCATTTGTTAATATTTACTTTTAGGTTTAAAATACCTCATTAAAAAAAACAGATGTATTAATTTCCGTTTTTCTAAAAACCTTTTTCTGATGCATAGGCCCTTGCGATAGTGCTCGTAAAAGGCACTCGAAGTCATGGGAGATACTAAAAAAAAAACAGTTGCAATTGGCAGTAAACAACTAATAAAAACAGGTCACTTTGTTACGTGAAGATTTTGATTATACTTTTTTACAGCAGGAATCTAATTTTTCATAAGCCAGGATATCCGCTTTCTTTTCATCGGCATCGTAGCCTAGTTTTGAAATCGCTGTTTTAATTGTTTCCGGATTTGTCTTTGTTGCATTATAATATACTGTTACTGTCATCGCTTTTTCATCAAGTTCATACATTTTAACACCTTGGATTTTCAGCATTTTTGACTGAAAGTTTTTTCCGCAAGTTTCGCACGTTTTACAGTGGTCACAATAAATATTCGTTTTGATAACAGCTTTTCCGTTTTTCTTGGCTTGTCCATAAGAAAATGCTGTTAAAAGTATTGTAAAGATTATAGTAATCAGTTTAGGAGAAATCAGTTTCATTGCAGTGTAATTTATTTTAGACAAAAATAAGGATTTTAAGCTATAATTTGAGTCCTGTTACAACTAATCAAAATAATTTTCAATCTGATTTCAGCGCCTATGGATCTGCATATCGGTTACTATTCTGTTACTGAAACAGATTTTAACTTTTTCATATGATGAGTTGAGATCATTTCGTTGATGATTGGAGGCAACAACTTGTCTGCCAGTAAAAATAATTTATTGATTCGTCCGGGAATAATAATTTCCTTTCGGTTTAGTAGACCTTTAATAGCGATTGGTGCAACGTCTTCCGGATTCATTAGTGACATGCGCATTAGCCAGTTGTTTGCTTTATTGGTGATCATAACGGATGAATTTGTATTCATTCCGCCAGGGCAAATAACACTAACATTTATACCGTCAGATTTCAATTCACGTCGCAGGCTTTTTGAAAAGAAATAGATATAGGATTTGGTGGCACCATACACTTGTTTTTTTGCCAGAAAAAAGAAGCTACACAGACTTCCTACATTTAAAATATGAGAGGGTTTATTACTCTTTAACATTTCAAGAAACAAGCTGGTGAGTAAGGTAGTAGCGATCACATTTAATTTTAGCTGCTTTTGATAAAAAGATAGACTTCCTTCACTGAATAACATGGTACTTCCTATTCCTGCATTATTGATGAGCATATTCACGGATAACTTAAGTTGTTCCACTTCTTTAAAAACCAAAATGCAATTCTCTTCAATTGTTAGATCTTTTTCAAGAACTATTACGTCAACTTTGTATTGTTGTTTTATGGATTCGGCCACCGCATAAAGTTTAGTGTCGGGGAGAGCCACAAGGATTAGATTCATTTTTCTTGTGGCACACTCGATTGCCAATGCTTTTCCAAATCCTTCACTGGCACCTGTTATCAATGTATAAAAATAATTATGCATGGGTTTTATTTTTTAAAAATTGGATTGTCTGTTGAAGCCCTTCTTTTAGAGGGGTAATTTGGTAGCCTAATTGACGGATTGCTTTATCACTACTGAAAATTTTGTTGCAGAATATTTGTTGAATACCTTCTTTTGTCACATAAGGTTCTTTATTGATCGTTTTGTATTGTATCCATTGGAGCGCAGCCCATATTTTTATGAAAAATTCAGGCGTCTGAATCAGTGTGGCTTTTGTTCCGGTCAGTAAACGAACAGTTTGAAAAAAATCCACAAAAGATACATTTTCACCGCCGAGTATATATTTTTCGCCTCCAGTCCCATTTTCCATCGCAAGTATGTGACCATTGACCACATCATCAATAAAACAGTAATTGGCTGCCAGATTACCAGGTTTGGGAATGAAAGTGATACTGCCGTTGATAAATTTATTTAGTACTTTGTTTACACTGATTGGGTGGGTTTCAATACCAGGACCAAATACTTTTGAAGGAGATACAATGACTGTAATTAGTCCTTTATGGACATAATCGGTAACAAGGTTTTCGGCAAGAAATTTTGTAATGTCATAATTATTATCAAAGGTGGTAGTGCGCGAGTCATCTTCACACATGGGGTCTTTCAATGATGGTCCTATTACACTGCAACTACTGGTGAATACAAATTTTTTAACACCCGATTCAAGTGATTTTTCGAGCATATTGCGAGTTCCTTCTACATTTATTTCATGAAAAAGACGGGGGTCTTTATCAAATATTTTTACCAGAGCAGCGGTATGATATACTTGTTCACATTCCTTAATTACAGCGGTAATGGATTGCTTGTCAGTAATATCACCCGTAAAGGCTCGAATGTTTTTATGAACAGGAATATGGACTGAATTAGGGTTTCGTACCAATATATTGATGTCATTTCCGCCTTCGGCCAGCTTTAGTGCAAGTTGGTGCCCTACAAATCCTGTTGCTCCAGTTATTAAAATTTTCATAACCTTTCTATTTTAGATGTATATAAATAAGACCGGTAAAAAGTAAGTTCGTATACTAATGAAACACCAATATGAAGAATAATAGCAGGCCATGCGGCATTAAATAATATATTAAAAAAACAAACTAGCAGGCCAAAAGGTATACAAACCAATATCTCTTTTTTGCTGTTAAAAATGTGTAACAATACATAAAGAAAAACATTTACTGTGACAGCCATGGTTATTCCTAACCAAGCGATACTGTCAAAAAGTAAAAAACCTCTAAACCATAATTCGTAAGCAAACAGAAAGATAGTTCTAACGATGAAGTAGAGAATAAAAAAAGGCGAAGATAAATGGACAATACTTCCGTATGGTTTTTGGTTTTTTAGGGAAGCATATCTACTTTGTTTGTATACAATGGTTAAGAGGAGTATAAAAATCAGAATGAATAAAAAAACAAAAGAGCTGTCCAAGATTCTGTTACTAATTAAAACTTCCAAAGTGGAATGTTTCAATAGTATTATTGGGATAATCCCAAACAAAATTATTCCTATGACATGAAATCCAATAAGCTTTCCTGGATTTGAAGTAAAAATCCCCTCATCATTAATTAATCTTTGGCTATTCTTGATCTTACTGATCCAGCTGAATAGAAAAAACAGAGCATAACAAAAGAGATATACCGTAATGTTTGTTGTTTGCATGAAGAATTTTTTAAGGTTCGTGAATTATTTCAATCAGATAAAAGGAATTGCTGATCTTTATTTTAGTGCAGATACCCTTTTCGTAATAAAAGCTATTGCTGTTGCCATCTGGAAATTTAATTTTATAGCCACCATCATGCGTTTTTGTTACTTTGACAAAGCACTGTTGGATGTCACTATATACAGCTTTTGTAGCTGTAGGTTCTAGAAAATACAGGCTCAATAGGTTTGCGCCGATAAAAGGGACGCTTAGTTTTTCCTTTTTACCATTTTCTATTACTTCATATTTGTCTATTACAAAGCTTGTCTGTTTATCCAATTTTGTTATGCCGTTCGTTTTTCGGAATTGGGAAGAATAAATGAGTTTTCCATTTTCAAAAGTTGCGGATTCTTTTACCGATACCGTAATCAAAAAAATGAGACGGGTTTTTATTTCAGAAATCAATAACAGGCTTGATTTATTTCCAACAATTTTTTTTTCAAGTTGCAATGTTCCAATGTCATTTCCAGCTCGTATTATTTTATAATTCAACTGTAGATTTTGAGCTTTTGCTATTATTGAAATGAGCAATAGAAGACTTAACATAAAAAGAGAAAAATTCCTGTGCAGAAGGGTTTTTAAAAAGTTAGTTGTTAGTAAAACTTTTTTCACCCAGGTTTGGTTGTGGTATTTTTTTAATAAAATATAAATCAGAAACGGTATCATGACTTCTATTTTAAGTTTATCACAAATGTCTTGCCTTTTGGCAAAACTAAAGAAAGTAACAATCGTTACAATTTCATTCACTGCAGGTACTTCTGGTCCTACAGTAATTCATACTCCCAAAGCATTTGAAATAATATTTAATTTTGGGGCAAATTCAAACTTTATAAATTCATTTACCTTGTTAATTTTGGGGACTTTGAAACTGTCTGAGTAGAATGGGTTAAATTATGGTATTGTCTTAATCGGTTTTCATTCAAATCGCTATTTTTTATCGCATGTATGGAAAGGCAGTGTTGCTAATCTAGCGAGTTTAGAATGAGAAAGAATAAAGAAATACGTCTTAATCTACACCACTAATTTACAAAAAAATACATTAAAAAATCTCAAATAAGATCCTTTTTTAATGTTAAAGTATTGTTTGTTAGTATGTTGTGTTTGTTTTTAAGTAAAGATTGAAAAGTCAAATACCAAAACAGTAGTCATCAAAAATCCGTTTTCACCTCATTTTTTAGAATAAAGTAAAACGGATCTAGGATTTTTAATTCATGATCAGCATTAACTTCCATAGCCATCAGGTAGCCCAAAGAGTGCATCGGGTCTGCTGGATTTTAAATATTGATTGAACATTAAAAAGACATTATTGTGCAGCCATTTTTATTGTACGTAGTATTTGTTTGCCAAGTTTTTAATTTTTACTAAATGTTAATAAGTCTATTCCTCCATTGTCACCGATTACATTTTTTAGTTTGATATAACTTTGGGATTTATCAATCACTTCCCATTCATTTATTGTTTCTACAAAATTTATTGGAGATGTTAAAGTAATATCGAATTTCAAATCTGTCAAATTATCGATGTAACCACTAGTGTCTGTAATTAACCAGGTTCCATTATATGTATTTATACCATCAGTGGCAGTTAGCGCGTTATTTGCTTCAAAACTAAAATTTAATTTATTGAAATTAATTGTTTCATTGAAATCAGTGTCCCAATAAAAACTTATTTTCAGAGTTCCATCAGTAACAACAATAGTTACATTGTTTTGTTTATCTATTGGAGTTAAACCATTTAAATGATTACCGGTCTTTAAATCATCTAAAGTATTAGCGCAAGCGGGTGTAATTAAAATAACAATCAATACCGGCTTTAAACTGAATTGTCTTAGTGTTTTCATAGCAAATAAATTAAATTATTAAATTTTAACATATTTCCGTATAAATATCGTACAATACAATCAAATTTACGAATTATTATTAATTTAAATGTTAAAAAGTTAAAATATTTTTAATTAAAATATGTCTTTTTATTTGCTATAAAAGCATAAGAAAATCAGAGTTGGGGATCTGAAATCCGACTATTGTGGGAATTAAAATTAGATTATTTTTCTTACTGAAAGTGGTGCAAACGCAGTTACGGGTTTTGGGATGATTAATATCCAGACCTTTCGATGGGTTGCTTAATAAAGATTTTGTTTTTTTGAAGTACTAACTTTACTATATATTGCTTCGAGGGAATAGTTTTTAATAATACTAGTTATCTTTTTTAATTCATTCATTTGATTTAGTGCCGAACGTTTAATTGCACGTGACATTTTAATCAAATTGTCAGTATGATGATCAATTTCAATTGTTAAAATAGATTGAATAATTTCTTTTTTCATAATAAGTCCAGTCATTCCCTGTTCAGTCACGGAGTCCAACTGATCAAATTCCTTCATGATTTTTAAATTTTGGATACCCAGATAGCTGTAATTTTGTTGTTTATTTAAAAAGGTTTTTTTTAATCTTGAAATTATAGGGTTATTCACGGAGTCTTCAATTTCAACTTTTATAAGAGAAAATTTAATAGGTATGTTTTTTTTGAAATGCAATATAGTATTGATACTTCGACTACTGGTCATTACTGCTGATTGGTGTTTTCTTAGGGTTGATTTGTGTCCAGACACACCAAAGCTATGGTTGATGGATCCCTCAGTGCAGTAGGCAAATAAAAGAGATGATTTATCCGAGGATTCAATACTCAGCAATGTATCATCAGAAAATGAAATAGTAACCTGAATTGAAGTAATACCATTTATAAATGATATTCCCTCAATATTTCCCTTACTTAAATCTGAATCTAAGGTTAAATTAAATTCGTTATTGTTTGAATTCAAATTTCCTTTAAAGGAGGTTTCGAGTTCATTAAAAACTTCATTTATTGTTCCGGTAGTAAGATAAATATTTTTCATAAGACGCACTTTTTAAATAGGTATAAAAAAAAATGACTCTATTTATTTTTAACTATTTTGATCTATTCAAAGTACGTGATTGAATGTCAAATTTTTGTTACGTAATTATTTATATATGTTTCATAATTAATTGTTAATAGGTTTGTGATTGGATTTAGAGCGTACTAAAAAGCGTTGTTTCTTAAGCTATCTTACAGTATAATTCTGTTGTAGTAATGGGATGATTCCATAAAAAAATCCGACTTGCTTTCACAAATCGGATTATTAAATCTGAAATCAAAAATCGTTACTTTACGATCTAAGATCTATAAGTGTATTACCTCGCCATATGCATCAGCAACAGCTTCCATAACTGCTTCACTCATTGTTGGGTGTGGGTGAATTGATTTTAGGATTTCGTGTCCTGTTGTTTCCAGTTTACGAGCTACAACTGCCTCGGCAATCATATCTGTAACACCAGCTCCAATCATGTGACAACCCAACCATTCACCATATTTAGCATCAAAAATTACTTTTACAAAACCATCCGGTGTTCCTGCAGCTTTCGCTTTTCCTGAAGCCGAAAATGGGAATTTACCAATTTTCAATTCGTATCCTTTTTCTTTAGCTTGTTTTTCCGTCAAACCTACTGAGGCAATTTCAGGAGTTGCATATGTACAACCCGGTACGTTTCCGTAATCGATAGGTTCTACGTGGAGTCCTGCAATTTTTTCTACGCAATTAATTCCTTCAGCAGAAGCTACGTGTGCTAATGCTTGTCCTGGTGTAACATCACCGATGGCATAATATCCTGGGATATTGGTTTGGTTGTAGGCGTTTACTAATATTTTATCTCTATCAGTGGCAATACCAACTTCTTCTAATCCTATGTTTTCAATATTTGTTTTTATTCCTACTGCTGAAAGTAAGATCTCCGCTTCTAAAACCTCTTCTCCTTTGGCTGTTTTTACAAATGCTTTCACACCTGCTCCAGTGGTGTCAATTCGTTCAACTGATGAGCTGGTCATGATTTTGATACCTGCTTTTTTCAATGATCGTTCCATTTGTTTCGAAATGTCTTCGTCTTCTACAGGAACTACGTTTGGCATGAATTCTACAATGGTAACATCAGTTCCCATTGCGTTATAGAAATGTGCAAATTCTACTCCAATTGCTCCGGAACCTACAATAATCATAGATTTAGGTTGTGTAGTCAAAGTCATTGCTTGTCTATAGCCAATTACTTTTACACCGTCCTGAGGTAAGTTGGGTAACTCACGGGAACGTGCCCCAGTGGCAACAATGATATGATCCGCACTGTATTCAGTGACTTTGTTATCTTTGTCAGTAACATCAACTTTTTTTCCTGGTTTTAGTTTTCCAAAACCATCAATTACGTCGATTTTGTTCTTTTTCATCAAGAACTGAACACCTTTGCTCATTCCGTCAGCAACACTTCGACTGCGTTGAACAACAGCGGGAAAGTCTTTGTCAAATGATGAAACAGTCAATCCGTAATCGGAAGCGTGTTTTAGATAATCAAAAACCTGTGCTGATTTTAATAACGCTTTGGTAGGGATACAACCCCAGTTCAAGCATACTCCGCCTAAGTTTTCTTTTTCAATAACGGCTACTTTAAAGCCTAATTGTGATGCTCTAATGGCTGTAACATAACCGCCTGGGCCACTTCCTAAAACTATAATATCGTATTTCATTGTTTAAGTATTTATTTTTTTAATTGTAAAAATGAAATTCGTAAAACATATTTCATTTTTGTCTGTTGCTCTTATTTAATTGATTGGGCGAATTTAAGGATTTATTCCGTTTTGAGAAAGTTTCAACGAAATAAAGTAGTAAACTAACAAATTTTCAAAAAAACACCGTTATTTTAAATATACTTACAGTTTTGTCAATTATACATGCGAGGTTTTTTTTAGTCTCAAATGCACTAATTTTTAATCTGAATTTAAAAACGTAGTGGTTGGAATCGAAAAAAAAAATATGCATTTTGTATCTTAGGGACAAAACTAATTAGCCACTGAGAATTGGGAGTCATATAAGTTCTTATAATACCCGCTTTCACGGTTAATTAACTCTTGGTGCGTCCCTTGTTCCACGATCAATCCTTTATCCATAACCACAATTTTATCAGCATTGACAATTGTTGCAAGTCTATGGGCTATGACAATCGAGGTTCTGCCTTCGGTAATTGTTTCCGTAGCGCGCTGAATCAATTCTTCTGAGTAGGTGTCAATCGATGAAGTCGCTTCGTCCAGAATTAAAATGCTTGGATTGCTGACGTAAGCCCTCAAAAAGGCAATTAGCTGGCGTTGTCCTGACGATAGCATTACTCCACGCTCTTTGACGTCAAAATCATAATTATCTGGCAAACTCATAATGAAATTATGGACGCCAATTTTTTTTGCTGCAGCTAAAACCTGTTCTCTGCTTATCGCTGGATTATTCAAGGTTATATTATTGAAAATAGTATCGGCAAAAAGGAAAACATCTTGTAAAACCACCGCAATTTGTGTGCGTAAGGAACTTAAAGTGTAGTTTTCGATGTTGTGATTGTCTATATAAATAGAACCGCTGTTAATTTCGTAAAAACGGTTTAATAAATTGATAATAGTAGATTTTCCTGCGCCTGTGGAACCCACAATGGCAATGGTTTGTCCTGCATTTACCTGTAGGTCAATTCCTTTGATGACATCTTCTTCAGGAATATAACCAAAACGAACGTTTTCAAATTTTATATTTCCCTTAAAAATTGGCGCTTCGATAGTTCCTGTGTCCTGAATTTGATCCTGGGTGTCCAAAATATCAAAAACACGATTGGCAGCAATCATTCCAAGTTGCATCTCATTGAATTTATCCGCAATTTGGCGTAATGGATTAAAAAGCATTCCGATGAACATGGTGTACGAAAATAAATCTCCAAAAGTGGTAAAATTATCACCGTTTAATATTTTGATTCCACCATACAAAACAATAAAACCTAGTGTCAAAGATGAAATAATATCAGCAATAGGGAAAAAGATGGAGTTATAAAGGATAGTTTTTATCCACGCTTTTTTGTGCTTGTCGTTGATGCTTTTGAATTTTTCATATTCAATATCCTCTCTGTTAAAAAGTTGTACAATTTTCATTCCTGTGACACGTTCCTGTACAAAGGAGTTCATATTAGCGATTTGTGTTCGTACTTCCTCAAAAGCGACTTGCATTTTCTTTTGGAATATTCGGGTGAAAAAAACCAGAATAGGCATGGCTACAATCACAATCCAGGTCAATTTCCAGTTCATATAGAACATAAAAATTAATACTACAAACATTTTCATCAGGTCACTGATAATCATGAACAGACCCTGACTGAAAATTCGTGCGATAGATTCAATGTCCGAAACGGAACGCGTTACGAGCTGGCCTACAGGAACGTGATCAAAATATTTCATTCGAAACGTCAAAATATGATGAAACAATTTGGTTCGAATATCTTTTACAATATCCTGACCAAGCCAGTTGGCCCAATACACAAAATAAAATTGTGAAAATACTTCAAACAAAAGCACAATTCCCATCAGGATTACATACATTAATAATCCCTGTTGGTCTTGGGTTGCAATATATCCATCAACGGTTTGTTTTAATAAATATGGACGTAATGCCGCAAATATCGAAAGTGAAATGGCAAAAATGATCACGCCATTAAAACGCCATTGGTACGGTTTGGTGAATTTTAATATTCGTTTGAATAATCGGGTGTCAAATGCTTTTGCTTTCATATATTTTTTTTAGCCTTATGCTTTAGGCATAATGTTTATAGTCTAACTATAAATAATCGTACTCTATTTTGGTCAAATACAAACCATGCGCTGGAACCGAAAAACCAGCTTTATCTCTGTTTTTTCCTTCAATGATGGCGGTAAAATCGACTAATGTAATCTTATGTAATCCTATGTTTACTAATGTTCCCACAATGGCACGTACCATGTTACGTAGGAAACGGTTGGCAGAAATCGTAAAAATAAGGTTGCCGTTTTCCTGTTTCCAATACGCTTCAAAAATGGTGCAGTCGAAAGTGTTTACATCCGTATTGACTTTTGAAAAGCACTGAAAATCAGTATGATTGAATAGTAGTTTTGCAGCTTCATTCATTAAATCCACATCTAGTTTTTGATGGAAATACCAACTTTGTTCCTGTGAAAACACATCTTTAAACGTGTTGATATGATATTCATACGTTCGTTTTAAAGCGTCAAAACGAGTGTGTGCTTCATCAGACACTGGAATGATGTCATAAACAACAATGTCGTTGGGCAAATAGGAGTTGAGTTTGTGGACTAGATTTGGACTATTGATTGCAGTTTCAAAATCAAAATGAGCATACATTTCCTTTGCGTGAACTCCGGTATCCGTTCGTCCGGCTCCCATGAGATTAATCTCTTTATTCAATAACACAGAAAATGCTTTATTCATCGTTTCTTGAACCGACGAAGCATTGGGTTGGTATTGCCAGCCGTGATAATGGGTTCCGTTGTATGCTAATTTTATGAAATATCTCAAGGTTAGATTTCAGATTTCAGATTTCAGATTTCAGATTATTCTGAGAGAAATCGGGTTTTGTACTTTTAAGTAGCAAAGATACTTATTAATTTTTGTGTCACGAAGGCGCTATGGTGCAAAAGTTTGTTAAGTTTTAAATGGATTTTTTATTTGGAATTTGAATGTTTATTTTTGCGACAAAATTGCAGACCTGAAAGAGGTGAAAATCCGCTTATGCTTTTTCTTAAAAGCATAAAATATTGATCCGGATAGCAGTAAATTACTCGAAAATAAAACAAATACTTTGAAAAAAATTTTGCTGCTCTCCGATACACACAGTCACATTGACGATACTATTTTAAAATATGTTGCACAGGCTGACGAAGTTTGGCACGCGGGTGATATTGGTGATTTAGCAGTAACGGATACCATAAAAAAACTAAAGCCGCTGCGATGTGTTTATGGCAATATTGATGACGCAAAAGCCCGATTGGAATTTCCGCTACACAATCGGTTTGTTTGCGAAGACGTTGCTGTCTGGATTACTCATATTGGCGGTTATCCGGGGAAATACAACCCCAATATAAAAGCAGAGATGGATAAAAATCCTCCTAAATTATTTATTTGCGGACATTCGCACATTTTGAAAGTGATGTTTGATAAAAAGCATAATTTATTGCACATGAATCCTGGAGCTGCCGGAAAAAGTGGTTTTCATCAAGTGCGCACGATGCTGCGTTTTGTGATTGATGGCGATAAAATAAAGGATTTAGAAATTATAGAAATAGAGAAAAAAGGATAACTTTTATCTGTATGCAATAGGCACGGCTATATAGATTGATGTTCCGGAGTTTTGTTTGGAATCGATAGAAATACCTCCTTTTAAATTGTTTATCCGCGCCTGGATCTGATTGAGTCCAAAACCTTCAAGGAAATGAAAATGAGCGGGATCAAAACCTTTTCCGTTGTCATAGACATGAATTTGTAAGGCATTATTGTTTTCCTGTATTGTAATCTTTGCAGTGTTTGCCTGACTGTGTTTGGTTATATTATTCAATAGTTCACTGATGATAAAATAAATTTTCATTTCAAATTCTTCGTTATAGCGTGTTTTTGTAGCTACCGGACTTGAATATTTAAATTGAATTACAGAATTTGAATTTTTTTCGCTTAGGTCTTCCAGTGCGTAAAACAAACCAAAACGAGCCAAAAGAGAGGGCATAAGTTCATGGGATAGATCGCGAACTTTATCGTGTGCTTCAACTAATATGGCTTTAGTCTTTAGTATTTCTTGAGGGGGTGATTGATTTTGAGATGTGAAAACATTTAAATGTAATCCTGCTGAAGACAGCAAAGCGCTGATATTATCATGTAAAAAAGCGGCTATTTTTTTTCTTTCCTGTTCCTGTCCGTTGATGGAAGCATTAATGATATTTTCCTGAATTTTGCTTTGCAGGTCTTTGAGTTTATTGTTTTGTTTTAGTCTTGCATTCTGGAATGAAAAGTAAAAAAGAATTATAATTAACAGCAATAGCGAAATAACGACAATGCTGATTTTTTTATTCTTAGACTGTTTTTCTAATAATAAATATTGGCTGGATTTGTATTTTGTTTCTATGGTATCAATCTCTCTTTTGTATCTGTCGATTTCGAGATTAATTCCTGCAACGTTAGCCTTTTTTAGTTTCTCCTCATAATTAAGTTCGGCTGTAATGGAGTTATACAGCGCCAGATTTTCATATGCTTTTTGATATTCGCCGTTTTTTAATAAAAATTTGGAATATTCTTGGTGTGATAGAGACAAATCTGATTTTTCATCTCCCTGACGTCCTAATCGTATAGCATTTTGGAAAAAGAAGTGTGCTTTTTCAGCGTCGTTTTTATAGCTGTAATACATGCCGTTTAACATGTTAAGTGCTACCAGAGTAGATGTGTCTCCATGTTTTTTGTGGTGTTGATTGATGTACTTTAGATAAGGTAATCCTTTGCTAAAATCACCAATATCAAAATAAGCCCAGGCAATATTGAGTTTTGTAAAAACAGTTTGACTCAAATCACTTGTTTTTTTGCAGTATTCTAATGATTTTTTATAACAAAGAATCCCTTTTTCATATTGTTTTTTATCAAAACAATAGATGTTTCCTAAATTATTATACAGCCAGTTTTTTAATTGATTATTGTTGGTTTTATTAGCATAAAGTAAGCCCTTATTGTAGTAAAAAAAGGCTTTGTCAAATTCTGCTAATTCATCAAAATTGGCGCCAATTGTATTGTAAATTGAAGCTATAAGGTTATCATCCTTACTGGCAATGGCATAGTGTAAAGCGATTCTGGCTTTTACCAGAGATTTTTCAAAATGGCCTTCCTTCATGTATTGATTTGCCTCTTTTGCCAATACTGTAATTTCTTTTTTTGTAGGCGTTTTTTGCTGTGCGGAAAAAGCAGTGTTAAGAAACAATAGCAGAAACAAAGACAATATGTTAATTCGGAATTGAGGCATAAAATAGAACTTTTACTGCTGGGTTTATGATCTAATCAAATTGTTTTTAAGGGCATATTTGACCAGACTGATGGTGTTTTTTAGATCTAATTTTTTCATTATGTTTTTACGGTGCGTTTCAACTGTATTTATACTGATAAATAATTGCTCGCTAATTTCCTTTCCACTGTATTCTAATGAAATCAAAGTAATTATTTCCAATTCGCGTCCTGTCAAAATTGAATTTGAAGCCGATTCGTATTTGTTTAGTTTTGGATTGTTCTTTGTGAAAGAATTAAAGATTTTTTCCCGAATAGGTTTGCAAAAATACTCTTCTCCGTTTGAAATTGCCGCAATGGCTTCAACAATATTTTCGCCGGCACATTGTTTTGTTAAATAGCCGCTTGCGCCAAGTTTCATGATTTCTTTTATCAATTTCAAGTCATCATAACTGGAGAGAATAATAACCTTGCACGGAAAACCTTTTTCTGCAAATTCTTTAATTACCTCAATTCCGTCTTTTTGAGGCATGTTGATATCCAGTATAAGAATGTCGGATTTGTTATTCGTAACGTCATCGTAAATGTTGTTTCCATTTAAGGAGAAGCCAACCACTTCATAATTAGGTATGGTTCGCAGTAAAGTAGTGATTCCATCAATAAGTATTTGATGATCGTCCGCTAAATGGATTCTGATTTTTGTTTTCATAGGGGAATTACCAGGTTCAAATTTATAAAAATTTAATGAATCATTTAGTAAGATTTTTAGTATTTTTATAGTATTATGTGCACAAAAAAACCCGAATTGTTACATTCGGGTTTCCTTCGCACTAATAAACTAAGTTTATAGGTTTACCTCAATCTGTCCACTGATTTTACAAGATCTTCATCCTTTTTGATGGCCTTATTAGCTAACACTAATAATACGATAGCAACTACAGGTAGAAACATCCCAATACCTTTCTCCGAAACAACCAGTGTCTCTCCAGATAAGTTTAATGAACGATATACAAACAATCCTAATAAAATTAAATTTAATATGATATTCAATCTGCCGATAACAAATTGATTTTGTCTTTTTTTATAAGATACAATACTCAATAAAGTAAGCGTTGTGCTTAAACCAAATAAGATTACATAAACTTGATTTTGCATGAAATAATATTCGGAATCATTGCTCATTGTCCATAGAGGAATGAAAAATGGTAAAATTCCTGTTACTACAAAAGCAAGAAATAAATAAATGGTTTGAATTCTTTGTATCATGGTTTGAATTTGTTCTACAAAAATATATTTTCTTTTTTATAAATGCTATTGTATGATTAAATTTTATTCGTATTATTGCATAACAATTCCGTAAGCACTTCATACTGCGGTTGATTCAAAATTAAAAAGTTTACTACCTATCTTTACAATTTTCCAAATTAATTAAACTCAAAGAACATTCATGTTTGATATTTCTGCATTAAAAGAAATGAAGCTATCTGAGCTTCAAGAAATAGCTAAATCAGCTAAAACCATAAAGTTTAACGGTGTAAAAAAAGAGACATTAATTAGTCATATTTTAGAGCATCAAGCGGCTAGCGTTGATTCGACATTAGATACAAAAAAGGAAATTAATGTTGAAGACGATAAGCCTAAGAGAGTTCGAATCGTTCCTGTTAAAAAAGCAGCCATTCAAAAAACCGTAGCAAAGTCTCTTTTCGAAAAAGAAGAAGCTGTTGAGGAAGTAAGCGCTCCACTAGCAGCAGATTTTCCGGTTGAAGCAAGTGAACCTGTTAAGGAAGTAAGTGAAATTTCTGAGGCAGTAGATGTAGAAAAAAAAGTTGGGAAGATTATTAAGTTTAATAAATCGGCCTATGAAAAGAAAATTGCTTTAAAAAAGGATAAAGAGGAAGTAAAAGAAGCAACCAAAGAAAACGTAGATGTTGCCGAAATAGCTAGCGAGGAGAAAATAGAAGTTCCGGCACCGGTAAAAAAAATAAACCCGAATCAATTACATAAGCAGAACCCAAACCAGAACCCAAACCAGAACCCGAATCAGAACCCAAACCAGAACCCAAACCAGAACGGGAATCAAAATCCAAATTTTAAAAATAAGAAAAGTAATTTTGCTGCTTCGGACTTTGAATTTGATGGAATAATTGAAAGCGAAGGTGTTCTTGAAATGATGCCTGATGGATATGGATTCTTGCGTTCTTCAGATTACAATTATTTGGCTTCGCCAGATGATATTTATTTATCGACTTCTCAAATTAGATTGTTCGGTCTTAAAACCGGTGATACAGTAAAAGGTGTGGTTCGTCCACCAAAAGAAGGAGAGAAATTTTTTCCATTAGTAAGGGTTTTAAAAATAAACGGACACGATCCTCAAGTGGTTCGTGATAGAGTTTCATTCGAACATTTAACGCCAGTTTTTCCTTCAGAGAAATTCAAACTGGCTGAAAAACAAAGCACTATTTCAACGCGTATAATCGATTTATTCTCTCCAATAGGAAAGGGACAGCGTGGAATGATTGTGGCGCAACCGAAAACAGGTAAAACAATGTTACTTAAGGAAATTGCCAATGCAATTGCGGCGAATCATCCTGAAGTTTATTTGATTGTTTTATTAATAGATGAGCGCCCGGAAGAGGTTACGGACATGCAACGTAGTGTGCGTGGTGAAGTAATTGCTTCTACTTTTGACAGAGAACCGCAGGAGCATGTGAAAATTGCTAATATCGTTCTTGAAAAGGCCAAGCGTTTGGTTGAATGTGGTCACGATGTAGTGATTCTTTTGGATTCCATTACGCGTTTGGCTAGAGCCTACAATACGGTTCAGCCAGCTTCAGGTAAAGTATTAAGTGGAGGTGTTGATGCTAATGCATTGCAAAAACCAAAGCGTTTCTTTGGAGCTGCCCGTAACGTTGAAAATGGTGGTTCGTTAAGTATAATCGCTACTGCTTTGACAGAAACTGGTTCGAAAATGGATGAAGTTATTTTTGAGGAATTTAAAGGTACTGGTAATATGGAGTTGCAGTTGGACCGAAAAATTGCGAACAAGCGTATCTTCCCGGCAATCGATTTGACTTCTTCAAGTACAAGACGTGATGATATGTTATTAGATCAAAAAACATTGCAAAGAATGTGGATTATGCGAAAATATCTTTCGGATATGAACCCAGTGGAGGCAATGGATTTCATTAATGATCGTTTTAAGAAAACTAAGAATAATGAAGAGTTTTTAATCTCGATGAATGATTGATATTAAAAAAATTAAGGCTTCAGGTTTGAGATTGTTAAATAACCTTGAACTGAAATTTGAAATGATATGATATAAAAAAATCCTCGAAATTTCGAGGATTTTTTAGTTTTTAGAAGTTTTTAGTTTTAAGCCTTAACTTCTTTTATTTCTTCTTTTCGTTCTAGCAAAGCCATATAAAAGCCATCGAAACCAGATTCTGAAGCCAATATTTTTTGATCTTTAATAAAATTGAATTGTTTACCAATGTCAGTAGTCAAAAAACGAGCAATTTGTTCTTGATTTTCTGATGGTAATATAGAACAAGTAGCATACACTAATTTTCCACCTGGCTTTACAATTTTAGAATAACTTTCTAAAACTTCCGATTGTACTTTACGGATGTTATCGATAAATTCAGGCTTTAATTTCCACTTTGCATCCGGATTTCTTTTAAGAACTCCTAAACCACTGCATGGAGCGTCAATTAAAACACGGTCCGCTTTTTCGTGTAATTTTTTGATGATTTTAGTCGAGTCAATAATACGGTATTCAATATTGAAAGCGCCATCTCTTTTTGCTCTGATTTTTAATTGCTTCAATTTGCTTTCATACAAATCCATTGCAATTAATTGTCCTTTGTTTTCCATTAAAGAAGCAATGTGTAATGTTTTTCCACCTGCACCCGCACACGTATCAACGACACGCATTCCTGGTTTTACATCAAGAAACGCAGCTACTAATTGGGAATTGGCATCCTGTACCTCAAAGAAACCCTGTTTGAAAGCGTCAGTCAGGAAAACGTTAGCTCTTTCTTTTAAAACTAAAGCATCTGGCTGGTTTTTAAGTGTTTCCGTTTCAATGTTTAAATCCATTAAAATCGCACGTAGAGCTTCTCTGGTTGTCTTAAGGGTATTTACCCTTAGGATAACTTTTGCAGGCTGGTTTTGAGCTGTTATCTCCGTTGCCCAAACTTTTTCACCTAATTCTTTAACTCCTAATTCATCCATCCAATCTGGAATTGATTCTTTTAAAGCTCTCACTTTTGAAAGTTCATCAAAACGACCTTTTATTTTTCTTTCCGGAGTTCCTTCCAATTGACGCCAATCCGGAATAGGGTAGCCTCTTAGTACTGCCCAAACTGAAAACATTCTCCAAATATTGTCTCTGTCAAAAGGCTCTTTTACTTCTGCTATTTCTGCATATAATCTTTTCCAACGTACAATTTCGTAGATGGTTTCGGCAACAAATTTTCTGTCAGAGCTTCCCCAACGTTTGTCTTTTTTTAAGGATCTTGCTACCACTTTGTCAGCATATTCGCCTTCATTAAAAATGGCGTTTAAGGCATCTATTGTTGTGTAAACTAAATTTCTGTGTAATCTCATTTTAAATAATTGAGGTGCAAAGGTAGGTTTTTTTTAGCTGAGTTTGTATTTGTACTTTAGGAGTTTATTCAGTAGTTCATTGAAAACATTTGTACAATAGATAAAAACAAAAAAGTTTTTTTCTAACAGAGAAAAAAACTTTTTTGAAATAAGATATGACGTAAAGAAAATCGTAGCGGTTACATGTTAGGATTAGACTTTTCGATTCTTTTCATATTGATAATTTCCGGTGGATGAAGCACCATAGGAAATTGTTCTACTTTTACAGAACTATTGTCTAAACCAAAAGCTTTTCCTTCAGACAAACTGAATTTTTTCAAAACGAAATAGGTATTCATTACAATTTTTTCAAAGAAAGTTAAATCACTATCATTGGAAAGGAATTTTTCGGATAACACAAATTTGAAATCCCCTATAATGTTATTTTTATTTAAGGATTCATATCTGCTTGAAATGTCCATTTCACCTTTGCTAACCATATCCTTGATAACTTCTTTGAACATTAAGTTTATTTTTGTTGGTTCTCTAAAACCCAGGTAAAAATCAACTCTGTATAAATCATCTTTTAGTATTTCTGTTACTCGGTATTCTTTTTTATAGGGTTCATTTAACACATTTACATGTATAAACCAGTAGATGTCAGCTCTCTTTGGTCTTTTTCGAAGGATTGAATACATTACTTTTTCTTCAATTTCATCTGATCTGGTTGCGTTGGTCATGTATACCAAATGGGTCGCATATTTTGGGATTGTTTCATCATGACTTAACTCACCAAGAACTTTTATGTAATCTTCAATTTTAACAATTTGGGTGTAATTTTTACTAATTTTTTTTGCTAAAAACCAAGTGCTCATTGTGAAAATCATAAATATTGCTACAAATAGTGTAACGTAGCCACCTTCCATAAATTTAGAAATGTTAGCGTACAAAAAGCCAATTTCTATAGTGCCGTATAATGTTATTAAAGGCGTCATGAAATACCATTTGACTCTTTTCATTATCAAATAGAAATTTAATAGCGTTGTCGTCATCATCATCCCTAAAATTATTGACAGACCGTAGGCATGCTCCATGTATTTAGATTCCTTGAAGTATAAAATGATACCAACACAACCTAGAAATAGTAACCAGTTTATCGAAGGGATGTATAGTTGCCCTTTTACATCCGTTGGGTAGTTGATTCTTACTTTTGGCCAAAAATTCAAACGCATGGCTTCGTTAATTAATGTAAATGAGCCACTTATTAATGCCTGCGAAGCAATAATAGCGGCAAACGTTGCAATGACAATTCCAATGGGTTGAAACCAATCGGCCATGATTAAATAAAATGGATTGTGATTGGAACTTCCTAATTGCGCTAATGTTTTTCCTTCGTGCATTAGTAAAAAAGCTCCTTGTCCAAAATAATTCAGAATCAATGTTGTTTTTACAAAAATCCAACTTACTCTGATATTTCGTCTTCCACAATGTCCCATATCCGAATATAAAGCTTCGGCTCCGGTTGTGCATAGAAATACCGCTCCAAGAATTAAAAACCCTTCTCCAGCACGATCTGAAGTTAATAGCTTATAGCCATAGTAAGGATTAATGGCTTTAAAGATTTCAATATTTTTAAAAATTTGTAGGCAACCTAAAACGCCAAGCATAGTAAACCATACTAACATGGTAGGAGAGAAAAACTTACTTACCAGTTTAGCGCCAAATTGCTGAATGCTGAAGAGTATAAAAAGTATCGCTATTACAATTGGGATTGTTGGGATGTCGGGTTTGAAAATGCGCAGTCCTTCGACTGCAGAGGATACCGAAATCGGAGGCGTAATTATACCTTCAGCCAATAATAAACTTCCCCCAATAATCGCGGGAACAATTAGCCATTGTATTTTAGTTTTTTTTACTAGAGAATATAATGAAAAAATACCACCTTCGCCATGATTATCCGCATTGAGGGTAATAATTACATATTTTAAAGTAGTTTGTAAAGTCAATGTCCACAATATACAGGATAAACCACCTAATATTAATTGCTTGTTTATGGCATGTTCTCCTATTATGGCTTTCATTACATATAAAGGGGAGGTGCCAATATCCCCATAAATTATTCCTAAAGTGATCAATAAACCAGCTGCAGAAAGCTGACTGTGTATGTTTTTATGCGAAGTACTCATGAATAATTTTTATATAACTTATCAAATTTACTCTTTTTAAATAAATTAGCGCTTTTTCTACCATAAAAAAACACCGTAATTAGTACGGCGTTTTTAAAAAGATTGTGTGTTTAAAATAATTTATTTAACTCTGGTCAAGCCTATGTTTTCAGGTGCATGAAGGACCATTGGAAATTTTTCTATTTTTACAGAGCTACTGTCTAAACCAAAAGCTCTTTCTTCAGATAAACTTAGTTTTTTAATTAAGAAATAGGAGTTCATAATTATTTTTTCATGCCATCTTAAGTCACTATCATTAGAAAGAAATTTTTCAGATAAAACAAATTTAAAATCGCCTATGATATTGTTTTTATTCAAAGATTCATATCTGCTGGTAATATCTACTTCTCCTTTTTGTACCATATCTTTGATTACTTCTTTAAACATCAGGTTTATTTTTGTAGGTTCTCTAAAACCTAAATTAAAATCAACACGATATAAATCATCTTTGACAATTTCAGTTACTTTATATTCAGTTTTATAAGGTTCCGTTAATATATTCACATGGACAAACCAATAAATATCGGCTCTTTTAGGTCTTTTTTGTAAAATGGAATACATTACTTTTTCTTCAATCTCATCGATTCGTCCTGCATTAGTCATATAGACTAAATGTGTAGCATATTTTGGGATTGATAAATCGGCACTCAATTCAACAAGTACTTTTTTGTAATCTTCAATTTTAACAATTTTAGTATAACTCTTGTTGATTTTCTTAGCTAAATACCAAATCGTCATCACAGCTATCAAGGCTATTGCGATAAAAAGAGTAACATAACCACCGTCAGAGAACTTCGTAATATTTGCGGCCAGAAAACTAAATTCAATTATTAGATAAATGGTAATCAATGGTACAATAAAATACAATTTTACCCTTTTCATTATCAAATAAAAGTTAAGTAAAATGGTGGTCATTATCATACATAGGATAATAGCCAGTCCATAAGCATGTTCCATATTACTGGATTCTTCAAAGTGCAATACGATTCCAACACATCCCAAAAAGAGTAACCAGTTTATCGATGGAATATACAATTGCCCTTTTAATTCGGTCGGATATTTAATTTTTACTTTTGGCCAGAAGTTTAATCGCATCGCCTCATTTATCAAAGTAAATGACCCGCTAATTAATGCTTGTGAAGCAATTACTGCCGCAAGGGTTGCTATTACGATTCCTATGGGTTGAAACCAGTCAGGCATTATCAGGTAAAAGGGATTTCCGTTTTTTCCACCCAAACTTTGTAATGTTTCTCCCTCGTGATGTATTAAATAAGCGGCTTGACCAAAATAATTAAGCACCAAAGCTGTTTTTACAAAAATCCAGCTAATTCTAATATTTTTTCGTCCACAATGTCCCATGTCCGAGTACAATGCTTCAGCACCTGTTGTACATAGAAATACAAATCCTAAAACAAAAAAACCTTCTGGATGAATGGTCAATAAATGATAGGCGTAATATGGATTGATAGCTTTTAAAACCTCAGTGTGTTGAGTAATTTGTGCTATTCCCAGAATAGCTAGCATACCAAACCAAATAAGCATCATGGGTGCAAAAAACTTACCAACTAATTTGGTCCCAAATTGCTGAATAGTAAAAAGTACAAATAGTATACCGATGACTATAGGGATTGTATTTATTTCAGGATAATAGGTTCTAATTCCTTCAACAGCAGAAGATACTGAGATGGGAGGGGTTATAATTCCATCAGCGAGCAAGGCACTTCCCCCAATTATTGCGGGGACAATTAACCATTTAATTTTTGTTTTTTTGACCAGTGCATATAGCGCAAAAATACCACCTTCACCATGGTTGTCAGCGCTTAGGGTTATAAGAACATATTTGATGGTTGTTTGTAATGTAAGTGTCCAAAAAACACATGATATTCCGCCTAAAACAATATCTGCATCAATGATATGATCACCAAGAATGGCTTTCATTACATATAATGGTGAAGTTCCAATATCACCGTAAATTATTCCTAATGAAATTAATAGTCCACCTAGTGTCCATTGACTGTGGAGGTTTTTATGCGAAGTGCTCATGAATATTTTTTAAAAAACTGGTCAAATTTACGCTTTTATAATAATTTTCAGCTTTTTATCGAATAAAAAAAAACACGGCCTTAGGAGCCGTGCTTTTAAAAAAAAAACATTAAAGTTTTTATGATCTTCTATTATCATTTTTTGAAGAATTGCCTCTTTGATTTTCTGTTCTTTGCGGAGCTGATTCTCTTGAAGAGTTACCTCTGTTCTGTTGTTCTGCTCTCTGAGGGGCAACTTGTCTCGCAGGAGCCGTTCTGTTTTGAGAATAGTCTCTTTGAGACTCCGTTCTTTGCGGAGCTGCTTGTCTTGAAGGATTCGATCTGTTCTGAGAATAGTCTCTTTGGGAATTAGTTCTTTGCGGAGCGGCTTCTCTGGAAGGATTCGATCTGTTTTGAGAATAGTCTCTTTGTGACTCCGCTCTTTGCGGCGCTGCTTCTCTGGAAGGATTCGATCTGTTTTGAGAATAGTCTCTTTGTGACTCCGCTCTTTGCGGCGCTGCTTCTCTGGAAGGATTCGTTCTGTTTTGAGAATAGTCCCTTTGAGAATTAGTTCTTTGTGGCGCTGCTTCTCTGGATGGATTCGTTCTGTTTTGAGAATAGTCCCTTTGAGAATTATTTCTTTGCGGCGCTGCTTCTCTGGAAGGATTCGTTCTGTTTTGAGAATAGTCTCTTTGGGAATTAGTTCTTTGTGATCCCGCTTCTCTGGAAGGATTTGTTCTGTTTTGAGAATAGTCTCTTTGGGAATTAGTTCTTTGTGATCCCGCTTCTCTAGAAGGATTTGTTCTGTTTTGAGAATAATCTCTTTGCGAATTAGTTCTTTGTCCAACTGTTTCTCTAGAAGAATTTGTTCTGCTACCAACATTTCTAACACCTCTTCTTTGGTCTAATTCATAACGGTTTGTTACTTGAGAATTTCTTCTTGAAAAAGCATAATTTGGATATTGTCTTTCATAACCATTTGAACGTCTAGTGCGATATAATTCTGCGGCTCTATTGCTTCTTCTGTAAGTAACATAGTTATAATTGTTGTTTATATTCAAACTAATGTTGATGTTATTTCTGTATCTGTAAACTGGGAATGGATTCCAGGCATAATAATAAGAAGGATAATACCCCCAATTCCAGGTTGAGTAATAAGGACGGTAATTTGAGCTCCAGAAAGAAGCATAAATTAGCGGTGTACTGTAATATACAGGCTCATAAATGTAATTTTGGCCATACATGTAGACATCGCCTACAACTTGCACATGAATATTGTTGTTTCTGTCTTTCTCAACGTCAATTGTAGCAACATCCTGAAAGACCTCACGATCAAGAACGGCCTGAATGACAATTACGTGAGTTCGATTTTCTACGGTTTCAATTACTCGTAAATAATCAACTTCATTATCATTATTTAAATCCAAATTTGATATTTGAAGTTCTGGGTCATTTAACTGTCTTTCGAAATCCTGAAGATCTCTCGAATCTCCAAAAATTGATGCAACTGCCCGTAAATCTAAGTTGTCGCTAATCTCAGAATTCATGGCATTTATTGTGGTTCTGTCTTGCGCTTGTATTTGTGTTGCGAAAACAGAAGTCAATAGACTTAAAAGAAGTAGTTTCGTTTTCATAATTAATAGTATTAAGTTTAATGTTTTTTCAATATTCAATTACTGTGCCAATAAATTTGGCGTCCATTGGTAATACTATTTTTAGTTGTAAATTCGTCATAAAAATCATATAAAATGAAAAATATTTTTTTAATTGTGCTGTTTTTAAGTGTTTTTATATCCTGTAAAACAACTGGTTATGTTGCTGTAAAATTAAATAATACTGATTTTCAGTCTGTCCAGATTGACACCTTGTTTCAAGATGAAATGAGCATTAGAGCGATACTAATTGATGCTAATAAAGTGTGGTATGCGGCTGATAAATCAAGATTTGGTTTTTATGATTTGGAAAAAAGTAAAAGAAATGAAAACAAGATTGCGAATGATAGTTTGAAGTTTGAATTTAGAAGTATTGCACAAACAACTTCAGCTGTTTTTATCCTTACTGTTTCCAATCCGGCTTTGCTTTATAGAATTTCTAAAGATAATTCAGAAATAGAATTGGTTTATAAGGAAAATCACGAAAAAGTATTTTATGATAGTATGCAATTTTGGAATGATACAGATGGAATAGCTATAGGAGATCCGATATCCAATTGTCTTTCGATATTAATTACTCGTGACGGTGGAAATTCATGGAATAAAATCCCCTCGAGTAAATTGCCAAAAGTGATTGAGGGAGAAGCAGCTTTTGCAGCAAGCAACACAAATATTGTTTTAAAAGGGAATAAAACATGGATTGTTTCAGGAGGAAAAAAAGCAAGAGTTTTTTACGCACCGGATAAAGGAAAAACTTGGGAGGTTTTTGATACTCCAATTGTTCAGGGAAAAGCCATGACTGGAATTTTTACAGCTGATTTTTATGATTCGAAAAAAGGATTTATCGCAGGTGGAAATTATGAAGTGCCACAACAAAATTCAGGAAATAAAGCTTTTACAGCGAATGGAGGAAAAACTTGGAAATTAATTGCGGAGAACCAAGGTTTCGGATATGCTTCCTGCATACAATATGTTCCAAAGAGCGATGGGGCAGGATTAGTTTCAGTAGGTGCGTCCGGATTGTATTATTCTTCGGATAGAGGTAATTCGTGGAAACAGCTATCTGCAGATCCCAGTCTTTTTACCATTCGGTTTATCGATGAGAATACCGCTATTGCAGCTGGAAAGAATAAGATGATTCGCTTAAATTTCAAAAAATAAAAATACCTAAGCGCTAAATTCAAGTATTCTATTGTTCTTTTTTGAAAAATTATTTGCTTGGGAGCCTCTTTAGGCTAATTGTCCCATCGAATATAGTAGTAGCAAACAAGCGATTGAGAATAGTATTACGCTATTCAACAATCGCTTGTTTTTTAAATTTTCAAAATGTTAGTCTGCACTTTTTTTAAATATGATTAATACATATTTGTCCAGAGTGTAGCCCTTTTAGATCAGGCTTAGTGCCTTTTTTTTTGAGCTAATTAAACAAAATGTATTATTTTTTAGGGCCTTTATTTCGATATTGTTGTAGCAGTTTTCTGCTAAAATCCTCTTCAGCTTTTCTATATTTGATGATTTTCACGGCAGGAAGTATTCCTTTCATATTTTGCATGAATTTTTTTCTTAGCAGGAATAATTCTTCTTCCGTACTTTCCATTTGCGTCAAAAAAGTATTCGCTTCTTTTTCAGTCATTTTATCTAGAGAGCCATCATTCATTTTTTTCATGAAAGCCTTCATTTTTTGATGTCTCAATTCGAATTGTTTGTCATCAAAGGTGTTGAAGATTGGCCAGAATTTTTCCGCTTCATTAGCTGTCAGATCTAATTCGGTGGTCAGAAAAGCTACTTTTAAAGCTTTGATTTGTTCTCTTTTCTCTTTCATTTTTTCGCCTTGTGCGTAAAAATTAAAAGAAACAAAAAGAAGCAGTATTGGAAATAGTTTTTTAATATTCATTTTTTTATTTTTTTTGATTTTAACTTGGAAAAAACATTTTTTATTCTAAAATAAGATGTTCTAAGTTGGAATTTGTGGTTAAAAGATCTTCGATGGCTTGGTCTTCCAGTACAACAGTTGTTTTAATATTATTAATATCTTCGGTTTCTAGGACACTTATCAAATCATATTGATTTACATTAGATTGATAGGCTATGTAATTTTCTAAAGTAGTTGAGTCCAGCTCTTTCATGTTTGTTGAAGAGGGCATTAAAATAGGAATCATCAATGCAAGAACGAATACTGCGGCAACCATTATAATTATGTTTTTTCTTTTTTGAAAAATAGAAATTACTTTTGGCTCGCTTACAGGTAATTGCTCCATCATTTTGGTTGAAAAATTTTCAAAATAATAGTCCGGAGTTTTAAATCCTGAGTCCATTTTAGGTTCGTTTTCTAATTTAAATGCTTTCATAATACTTTAGACTTAATTAAATGAAAAAGGTTTAATTTGCCGTTACAAAGGCTTCAATTTTTTTTACGGCGTGATGATAAGATGCTTTCAAAGCACCTACGGATGTCCCTAGGATTTCTGATATTTGTTCATATTTTAATTCTTCAAAATATTTCATTTTGAAAACTAATTGTTGCTTTTCGGGTAAAACGGCAATGGCTTTTTGTAATTTTAATTGAATTTCATTTCCATCAAAAAAAACATCGGCTTTTAAATTGTCAATGGTTTTGTTTTGTAATGTTTCAGATGAGATTCCATTGATTTTTGCTTTTTGATTCAAAAAAGTCAACGCTTCATTAGTCGCAATGCGATATATCCAAGAGAAAAGTTTGCTCTCGCCCTTAAAGTTCTTTAAATTTTGAAATACTTTTATAAATGTATTTTGCAAAATATCGTCAGTATCATCATGGTTCAATACAATATTACGAATATGATTGTAGAGCGGTCTTTGGTAGTCCTGCAAGAGTTGTTGAAACGCTTCATTCTGCGTTTTAGGGTTCAATAGTTTTTGAATAAATTCCTTTTCCTCGTGCAAAGCTATTATTTATCAGTTAGAATGGAATATATCTATTAGGTTTAATCAAGGATGAAAAAAAATTAAAATTCAGATTCTTCTTCTTCCTTTTTTGGAGCAGTTGATTTTTTTATAAGCTGTTTAGGTTTTTCAATTGGTTCCGTTTTTATAGCTTCATTAGTTTTTACAACTGGTTCTGTTGGTGCTACTTCTTCGGTTTTAATAGCGGCTGGTTTGTAATATTTAACAGCTTCGACTTTTGGTTTTATAGGAGAATAAATTTCAGTAACCCATTTCGATGGGTTTTTTATTTCAGTTTTGCCTTTTGCATAAATTTCGAGATGTGAAATTGCGGGGTCAGGAGCTAATCGATTGGCATTAAGATACTTGGATGTTTTGTCCAAAGCTTTTTGTCTGTGGGAATAATCACCGATTAAAACAGTTTTTACCGCTTCGAATGCTTCTAATTTTGCAGAATAAAGATCACTTCCTTCGCTTGTGAAAATTTGATTTTTAATTGGTACACATATAGATATTTTGGCAAGTCCTTTTGCCGAGTCATAGGTATGGTATAGAATAAATGATTTCCCTGTGATTGGAATATTATTTTTTTCACAGAACAGTATTATTTTTGGGGAAACGATTTTATAATTTTTAATAATACTTGAAATTTTGCTGGTAAAAGTTTGATGCAAATAAAAGATTTCTGGCTTTTTTACTAAACCTTCCACTTTTACTGAATAAGTATTTATTTCATAATCAAGGGTTTTGTCTAAGTTGGCTAAGCTTTTTTCGTATAAGCCACCTATAATTTTTTCAACACCACCATTGAAAGCTGAATAAATTTTGAAAAGAAAGCTCATTTTTCCTTTTGTTCTCCACGTCACTTTAGTTCCTCCGACTGTATCTTTGAAGCTCCAGAAGACATCGGAAATTGTGCCGTCAGAATTCATTTTTTGAGAAATACTGTCATTTTCTTTTACAAAAATTGTTTTGATTTTACCACTACCACTTGTTCCTTCCCAGGAATAGGATGCACCTTTTCCAATAGTATTTTGAGGATACGTTATTTTTATCTCAGGATCTTCTATGGCCCATGAACCAAAGTCTTCCCAGTTTTTAAAATCGTTCACAAAATTAAACACTGCCGATTTTGGGGAATTAATGACTTTGCTTCTTTCAACAGTAAAATCTCCTTTTTGTGTTGCAATAAAAATGGACAGTGCAACTAAGCTAAGTAAAAGTAAAAGAAATAGATATTTTAAAATCCTCATGGTAATAGGCTGTTTTAACTTGTAAAGTTAAAAATTTTATTAATATAGTTGAGTAAGTAGCAAAAAATTATAAAAGAGGTTCTTTTAGTTCACTGCCATGTGTATCGTTTTTTGAAACTTAATTCTTAATTTATAAACTCTGAATTCAAAAAAATATTGGATAGAAAATACAATTGGTATTTAAATTGGATCGTAACAACGATAATTGGAAGGTGGTTTTATTATTTATTTAAAGAATATGTATATTTGTTGAATAATAGTTTATTTAACCCCTAAATATAATTAATAATGAAATCAATTAAAATTTTAAGTGTTTTTATTACCCTTACTGTTTCTGTTATTTGTAGTGCACAAAAAACAAAAAACGTTGAAGTGAAAATAACAGAAAAGGACTCTTTTTTTAATTATGTTGTGGAGCAATTTGCAGATATTAAAGTGTTGCGTTATCAAATTCCAGGTTGGGAAAATCTTACTCTAAAAGAGCAAAGATTAGTGTATTATTTGACACAGGCCGGAACGTCGGGTCGTGATATAATGTGGGACCAAAATTATAAATACAATCTAAAAATCAGAAAAGCCTTAGAGAACATTTACAAAAATTATAAAGGGGATAAAACCTCCGAAGACTGGAAAAATTTTGAAATTTATCTTAAAAGGGTATGGTTTTCAAATGGAATACACCATCATTATTCCAGTGATAAAATTAAGCCAGGTTTTTCTGCAGCATATTTCGATGGGTTGATGAAAGCGACTAAAACAGTTTTGTCACCAACTATTGCAGCTGTCATCTTTAATGATATTGATGTAAAAAAAGTTAATCTTGATGAATCGAAAGGTTTATTGGAAGGCTCAGCAATTAACTTTTACGGAAAAGGAATTTCATTAAAAGAAACGGAAGATTTCTATGCTAAGAAAAAAAGTCCAGATCCTAAAAAGCCATATTCTTATGGTTTGAATTCTAAATTAGTTCGCAACGCAAAGGGACAATTAGTAGAAAAAGTTTGGAAAAGTGGTGGTATGTATGGAGCGGCTATTGATAAAATTATTTATTGGTTAGAAAAAGCCAAAATTGTTGCCGAGAATAAAAAACAAGCAGATGCTTTAGGATTGCTAATCAGTTATTACAAAACAGGTAGCCTGAAAACCTGGGATGACTATAACATTGCCTGGGTGCATGCAACTGAGGGAAATATAGACTATATCAATGGTTTTATCGAAGTTTACAATGATCCGTTAGGATACAGAGGTTCTTATGAAGGAATCGTTCAGATAAAAGATTTTGACATGTCGGCAAAGATGGAAGTAGTCTCTAAAAATGCACAATGGTTTGAAGATAATTCTCCATTACTACCAGAACATAAAAAGAAAAATGTAGTTGGGGTTTCTTATAAAACGGTTATTGTAGCAGGAGAATCCGGTGATGCTTCGCCAAGCACACCTATTGGAGTTAATCTTCCTAACGCAGATTGGATTCGCGCGGAGCATGGTTCCAAGTCCGTTTCTTTAAGTAATATTATCGATTCATACGCTGAAGCTGCCGGAAAAGGAAAGTTAGAGGAGTTTGCAAATGATGAAGAAGAAATTGTGTTGGCAAAAAAATATGGAGAAATAGGAGGTAAGATGCATACTTCTTTACATGAAGTAGTTGGTCATGCCTCAGGGCAAATAAATCCAGGTGTCGGAACTCCAAAAGAATCCTTGAAAAGTTATGCCTCAACACTTGAAGAAGGAAGAGCGGATCTAGTGGCATTATATTATTTGTACAGCCCCAAATTGCAAGAATTAGGATTAGTCGATGATTGGAAAAAACTAGGGATGGATTCTTATAATAATTATATCAGAAATGGATTAATGATGCAATTAGTACGATTAGAATTAGGTTCTAATATTGAAGAATCACACATGAGAAATCGCCAGTGGGTAAGTGCCTGGGTTTTTGAGAAAGGAAAAAATGACAATGTTATTGAGAAAATCACCCGCAAAGGAAAAACGTATTTCAATATTACGGATTATCAAAAGCTACATGATTTATTTGGGCAATTGTTAAGAGAAGTGCAACGAATCAAATCAGAAGGTGATTATAACGCAGGGAAAGCATTAGTGGAAAATTATGGTGTAAAAGTAGATCAGAAATTGCATGCTGAAGTTTTGGAGCGTAACAAACAATTTGCTTCTGCCCCTTATAGTGGTTTTGTAAATCCAGTATTGATTCCAAAATTAGATAAAAATGGTAGAATTATTTCGATAGAAGTACAACAGCCAAAAACATTTGCGGAACAAATGTTGAAGTATTCTAAAACCTTTGGGTTTTTGCCATCAGAAAACTAATCGAAAACTAGAAGTATAATTTAAATAAAAATAAAAAATTTAACGTTTGAAAAATATTTTTATCATAAATAGTATTCCAATAAAAATTAAGAAACCTACTAAGATCTTGTAGTTACCCTTGTAAAACTCTTTATGTATTCTGATATCTTTTCGGTAGGCATAAATTGCTGCAATAACAAAAGCAACAAAAAAACAGCCTGCAAACACTAATTGTCCTTGACTAAACATAGTTTAAATTTTTTCAGGCAAATTTAGTTAATTGTTTAGAAATAGTTACTAATTTGCCTTTTCATTTAATAAAATATAAATATGCAAAAACAAATAAACTCAGTTAAGGAATTTCATACAGCATTTAAAATAGGTCATAATGAAATTCCTACTGCTAATTTAGGGGAAAGTAAGTACATTCTTCGATACAACCTGATGAAAGAGGAAAACGAAGAATATCTGGAAGCCGTTCAAAATAATGACATAGTAGAAATTGCGGACGCGTTAGGAGATATGATGTATATTCTGTGTGGAACTATTATTGAACATGGCTTGCAACATAAAATAGAAGAAGTTTTTGATGAAATTCAACGCAGTAATATGAGTAAGTTGGACGAAGATGGAAAACCTATTTACCGAGAAGATGGAAAAGTAATGAAGGGGCCTAATTATTTTAAACCTGATTTTTCTAAAATACTGGATAATAGGTAGATAGTGTTTAATTGGAATTCGAATAAGGTATAAAAAAAGCGATTTTCATAATGAAAATCGCTTTTTTTATAAATCTAAAATCAGGAAATTTATACTTTAACAGTCCAGCCAAAAGTATCTTCTTCCAATTTATTTTGAATATTGGTCAGTTTGTCTTTTAATTGTAATGCTATAGAGTCTTCAATTTTTGGTAAGTCATGATAGACATCTTTATAAGAGAATCCAGAAATTGGGCTTACCACTGCAGCGGTTCCAGCTCCAAATATTTCCTTTAAAGTTCCGTTTTCGGAAGCTTCAACAAGTTCTGAAACTAAAACGGGACGAATTTCTACATTTATGCCTTCACTTTTTGCTAAATCAATTAACGTTTTTCGGGTTACACCATCAAGAATTCTTTCGCTTACAGGAGCAGTTAGCAAAGTATTGTTAATTCTAAAAAACACATTCATTGTACCTGCTTCTTCAAGTTTGGTATGCGTTGCATCATCAGTCCAAATTACTTGTTGAAATCCTTCTTTATTAGCTAAGTCGGTAGGATAAAATTGAGCAGCATAATTTCCGGCAGCTTTTGCAGCTCCTATTCCTCCATTTGCAGCTCTACTAAAATGTTCAGCAATAAGTACTTTAACATCACCAGAATAATAGGATGTTACAGGCGATAAAATAATCATGAATTTATATTCATCTGACGGATTTGCGATCACTCCGGTACCCGTAGCAATCATAAACGGTCTGATATACATGGCGTTTCCTTTTCCTTTTTTTATCCAAGCTTCATCTAATTGTAACAATTGATTTAGACCATTCATAAATACATCTTCAGGAACTTCCGGCATAGCCATCCTTACAGCAGATTTATTAAATCGTTTGTAGTTTTCATCAGGTCTAAAAAGCCAAATATCATTATTATCATCTTTGTATGCTTTCATACCTTCAAAAATAGCCTGGCCATAGTGAAAAACTCTTGTAGATGGATCTAACAAAAAAGGAGCATAAGGCTTAATGACCGGTTTTTGCCATTCACCATTTTTAAAATCACACTCGAATAAATGATCTGTAAAAACAGAACCAAAGCTTAAGTTTCCAAAATCTACTTCATTTATTTTTGAAGAAGGTGCTTTAATTATTTCAATTTTGCTAGTTTGAGTTGTACTCATAATAAAGGATATTATTTATTTTTATTTTTTATAAGTGATATGCTTGAGCATTAAAACCTTTGATTTTAAAAAAGGTACTTTAATGTTTGCAAAATTAAATAAAAATCATCGAAATACTTATCAAAATGCCATTAATTATAGCATTTAAGTGTGATTTATTTATTTTTTAAAAAATCTAAATATTTATAGTCAAATTATATGAAATATCTAAAAAATATAGATTTTTTTGGACTAATACGTTTTGGTTTTGATTAAATTTGAGCATCTTATTTACCTATAAAACAAGAACAACCTCAATTTATAATTTTGAAAAGAGAAATAATCCAAACGCTCGACGGTTCAACAACCATTCATTTACAAGAATGGGATGAATGTTATCATTCTAAACACGGAGCAATTCAAGAAGCGCAACATGTTTTTATTAAAAATGGTTTGTCTTTATTTGAGAATAGCCAGGTTTCCATTTTAGAAATTGGTTTTGGAACAGGCTTAAATGCATTTATCACTTTTCTGGAAGCACGTAAAATGAATCAGTCGATCGATTATGTTGGGGTAGAGGCTTATCCAATATCATCCGAGGAGGTTTTATTGATGAATTATGTTGAGGAACTGAATGCTGGAAGTGAAGATGCCGTGTTTAAAAAAATGCATGAGAGTAATTGGGGAGAGCAGCTTGTTTTGAGCAATGAATTTGCATTGACAAAAAGGAAACAGTTTTTTGAGGAAATAGATGATTTAGAAAAATTTGATTTAATCTATTTTGATGCCTTTGGATATAGGGTTCAGCCCGAGTTATGGAGTACTAAAATTTTTGAGAAAATGTATAATAGCCTTAAACCAAAGGGAGTTTTGGTTACTTATGCGGCACGTGGTGTGGTAAAAAGAAGCATGATAGAAGTAGGTTTTACAGTTGAAAAACTAGAAGGGCCTCCTGGGAAAAGAGAAATGTTTCGTGCCAGAAAAGAATAATAAAACATGGATATTTTTGCTTGACAATTGACTTTATTTGGGGCTAAAATAAAAAACAAAAAAGAACGTTAATTAGTAATGTTGTGTGTTAAAAAAATGTATTTTTACAACACTTTATAATAAGTGATAACCCAAATCTTAATTTATTATGTCGAAAATTATGTTTGATTACACAAAATCAGTATTGGAAAGAGTAAGTTTCGATCCGATGCTTTTTTGCAAAGAATTAGAAAAAGCCATCAAAACATTATTACCATACGAGATGGAGCAGTTGCGAGAATGGTTACTAAATTTCACGATTGGAAAACCAGAATTAAAACAATGTTTGCTTATCGTAAATTCATAAAAAAAAGGAACCTAAAATTGGTTCCTTTTTTTATGCATGTGCTTTATTTTTTTTGAAGAGGACTTATAATTTGGACATTTTGAAAAACGATTGCTCCTTTTATTACACCTGCAATTGTGGTTCTAAGTGCATCAATTATCTGAATCTTTAATTCGCTTTTTGGGAAAATCAAGCTGACTTCCCGTGCAGGCTTTGGTTCCTTAAAATGGCGCAACTTTATTTTGTCAGATTCTTTCAAATCTAAGGTATGCAAATAAGGTAATAATGTCGTTCCTAAACCTTCATCTGCTAATTTTATTAGAGTTTCAAAACTTCCGCTTTCTATTTGAAAACGATTGATTTCATTTTTACCGGTATTTTTACATAAATTCAAAATTCCATCACGGAAACAATGTCCGTCCTGTAATAGTAGAATCTCGTCTAAGTTTAAATCAGAGACTTCTATTTCTTCTTTTTGAAAATTATGATGACTCTCAGGGATATAAGCTACAAAAGGTTCAAAGTACAAAACAATTTCTTTAATTTTTTCTTCCATCAAAGGTGTTGCAGCAATGGCAGCATCGAGATGCCCGTTATTGAGTTTTGTAATAATCTCTCCAGTATTTAACTCTTCAATTATGAGCTTTACTTTAGGATATTTTTTTATAAAATTGCTCAAAAACATTGGTAGTAATGTTGGCATAATAGTGGGAATTATTCCTAGTCTGAATTCCCCGCCAATAAAACCTTTTTGTTGTTCCACGATATCCTGAATTCGATCAGCTTCATTAACAATGTTTTTAGCTTGATTGACAATTTTTTGTCCAATGTCTGTAAGCTGAATTGGTTTTTTTGTTCGGTCAAATATTTGAATGCTTAATTCTTCCTCTATTTTTTGAATTTGCATGCTCAAAGTTGGTTGTGTTACAAAACATTTTTCGGCAGCAAGAGTGAAATTTTTATGTTCGGCCACAGCCAAGACATATTTTAATTGAGTGATTGTCATGTTTATAGTAATTTCTGATGCAAATTTAGTGAAACTATAATTTTTTACTATAGTGTTTTGGGTTAAAAGTGATACTAAATTTAAAAAAAGTAAGTAATACTGAAAATAGAGGTTCTCGAATTAGCTGTTAAAGAATCTGAATTAATTGCAATGTACTTTTGGGAGGAGAATTATAACAATATTAAAACGAATGTGAAATAATGTGAAAAATGGAAAATGATTTTTTTTAGGCAAATAAAACGATTACTTTTATTTTACATTTGATTCAACAAAGACAGTATTTCTTATGAGCGATTTTTATAAAAAAATATTAGAAAATAATAAAAAATGGGTCGAAGCTTCTTTAGCAATAGATCCGAATTATTTTCAGGATTTGGCTAAAGGACAAACACCACCATTATTGTGGATAGGCTGTTCGGACAGTAGAGTTCCGGCCAATGAAATTGTTGGTGCAAAACCAGGAGAAGTTTTTGTTCATAGAAATATTGCCAATATGGTGATCCATACCGATATGAATATGTTAAGCGTTCTGGATTATGCTGTAAATGTTTTGAAAGTAAAACACGTGCTTGTTTGTGGACACTATGGTTGTGGCGGTATTAAAGCTGCTATGGGAAATGAATCTATTGGAATTATTGACAACTGGATTCGTCATATAAAAGATATTTATCGTCTCCATAACGAATATTTGGATTCAATTCTTGATGAAAATGAACGATTCAATGCTTTTGTAGAAATTAATGTGAAGGAACAAGTATTTGATTTGTCTAAAACTTCCATTGTGCAAGCAGCTTGGAAAAATGGACAGGAATTAACATTACATGGTTGGGCGTACGGATTGAATTCTGGATTTGTAACTGATTTAGATGTCAATATCAGTTCCAATAAAGATTTGGATGATGTATATAAATTAAGATTTTAAAAAAAAAATCGCTTTTAGAGCGATTTTTTTATTCACTTTCGTCGAGGTTTTCATTAAAAGCCGACGGTAAAAGTGTTGGGATAAATTTAATCAAAATAGGCAATAGCAAGCTACCGCCCGGAAGTAAAAATATCGTCAGCGAAGGAATCGTTTTGCAAATCTCCAACAACTGTTTTTTTACTTTTTTCTTTTCTTTTTCGTCCAAATCCCTGCGAGTGGAATAGGCCAATAAAACCATTAATTCTTTGCTTTGAACAATTTCCTTAATTAATCTGTTTTTATTACGGCTTATCAACGTAACCACACTTTGTGTGGTTTGGTCGTAAAAGTGTTTGACAGGATTTGAATAATTAAAATAAGGAATCTCTTTTTTATGTTTAGTAATAAATTCGTTGGTGCAGTTTATACTCCGATCTACAAAATCATCTGAAACTGATAGAATTTCTGCTAATGAATGTAAAAAGTAGGCTTCATCATTTTCGATTTCACCATCACTCCAAAGTGCCATTCCGGCAATATCTATCAAATAAAATTTTTCAAGTTCATTTGTAAAGTAATCCAGTTGAAGTGTCTCTAGACTTTGAACAGAAACTTTGGAAAATTTACTGTAGCGTATGGAAGCTTCAAAAAGTTTAATCAACAGATCGTCATATTGCGATTTATTGGACTTGATTTTTAGGGCAAGTGTTACGATATTAACTACCGTTTCTTCAATCTTTTTTAGATATTTTTCAGGAATTGCTCCATGTAGTAAGTATTGATGAAAAGCGAGTATATCTATAAATAATAAAGCATTCGTTACAAGATGGGAGAAACTTTTACTGATGACAGTATCGTTAGTTTGGACTCGTTCATCAATTATTTTTTCCAGCGTTAGGGAAAGAGAATGTTTAGGCATTATTTTTTTAAATAAATTAAATCCCTGAGGATTCATTTGATTGTAAAAAGTAACAACCTGCTTAATGAAATTTTCTGGAATAATTTCTTCGTTGGTCAGACAAAAAACATCGTATAATGTGTTTAATAATGCGACTTTAGAAATCTCTTCCTTAAACCATCCTTTGGTATTAATTGTGTTTACTGTTTCAAATGTAATTATATGGCCATATATAAAACCGGTATTTCTGACCTTATGATAAAATGAATCTGTAGTTTTAGAAACAGTTTCCTTAGAAAATTTTTGTTCTAAAAAAAATTTATCTATCCAACCTGATGCTGAAGGGTTAATCATTGCTTTAATTTGAAGCTACAAAGCTATGTTTTTTTTTATGGTTGCTTGGAAAAGTTTAGGTTAAGTTTTAATTATTTATTGCAAAAAACTAATCTCTATTTTTTTTATTTTGAGTACAAAGTTTTATGATTTCGGTTATCCTATTGTTTCTTGTTTCGGCTCTTTTAGCCTGATTAAGCCAATAGAGATAACTTTTTCTATAGAAAGGACTAAAATTTTTATAGTTTTCGAGGGCGAAGCTATTTTTGCTAAAAGCCATTTCCAGATCTAATGGCATAATCAAATTCTCTACTGCATCTAATGAAGTCCAGCTGCCATTTTTTTTAGCAATTTCAATTTTTGCTAATCCACTTTCATGCATTTGATTTTCTATAATGAGTTTTTCGATATGCGTTTTATTTAGTTTGCTCCAGACGCTTTTGTCTTTTCTTGGAGAAAAAACTTGTTTCCGACGCTCTTCGTCCATTTTTCTTACTGTTGAATCAATCCAACCGAAGCAAATAGCAACTTGAACGGCTTCTTCCCATCGCATACTTTCAAATTCACTACTGACTTTGTAAAAAATTAGATATACGCCTTTTGAAGACTGATGATTTTGGTTCAGCCAATCTCGCCACTCCTTTGCGTTTTTAAAATAGAGATGCTCTTTATCTTCCAATCAAAATCTTTTAAAAAAACTAGTTAATTATAGCAGAACAGGCTACTCTGGCTCCGGCATTACCGGCAGGTTGTGAAACATAATCATCAGCTCCCTGATGAACGATTAGCCCTTTGCCCAGAATGTTTTTAGTTTGATCTTCCGAACCAATGGCCCATTCCGTAGTGGTGAAAGTAATAGTTCCATTTCCTTTTTCATCAGCAGTAAAATTACCGATATCACCCTTATGCGCTTCGCCTTCTCCTAATTTTCCGTGTTTTTTGAAAGTTGGATTCCAATGTCCTCCTGCAGAACTTCCGTCAGCAGCTGTACAATCTGACTTCTCGTGAATATGTATTGCATGAACACCTGGAGTTAATCCGGCTAATTTAGCAACAAAAGTTACTGTACCATTTTTTTCAACAAATGTTGCTGTGCCTGTAACTTTACTGTTGCTTTTTGATTCGAAAACGATGTTTAATTTTTTTGAATCACTTGAATCGCTGCTTGTTTTACAACCAATGATTACAGTAATAATTAGCGCAAGGGATAGGAATATTTTTTTCATTAGTAATGGTTTAATTTTTTATAAAGTTAATGAAATATAATTTGTATTGAAAGAAAGATCTTGTTTTTCGGGGAACACCGCGTGTAATTTTAATTTAAGTATTTGATTTTGCTGCTATTGTTTCTTCGGTGTAACACTGTTTATTTTGCTTTTACTTTAATTTTATAAAGGAATTATGTAAAATTCATTTCAAATTGGTACACATTATCTTCGTAATTTTGAAAGCATGACTATTTGGGATAGTCATACTATGTGACTTTAATTTTTGGGATAAACAAATGAGAATCGGAATACCTAAATTTTTTCTTTTTAGAATAAATTAAAATAACTTTGAAATGAAGCATAAAGAATTAGCCAAGACAAGTTGGGGTCTGTTAAAACGAACGTATCAGGAATTTGAGGATGATAATGCCATAAAATTAAGTGCCTCATTGTCCTATTACACTATTTTTTCACTGCCTCCACTGTTAATTATTATTTTGTCAATTTTTAGTTTTTTCTTTGGAAGAGAAGCGGTTACCGGAAGATTCTTCGGTCAAATTAATGGAATGGTCGGTAATGAAGCTGCCATTCAAATTCAGGAAACCGTTAAAAATATTGAATTGTCCGATAGCGTTACGTTTGCAACGATATTTGGAGGGATTATGTTACTAATAGGTGCTTCGGGAGTATTTGCTGAAATACAAAGTTCAATCAATTTTATTTGGGGTTTAAAAGCAAAACCCAACAAAGGGATTGTGAAATTTCTTAAAAACAGACTTATGTCTTTTTCAATGATTGCTTCAGTTGGTTTTTTATTGATGGTGAGTTTGATGGTAAATACAGTGATGGACGTTGTAAATACAAGATTGCTTATTTATTTTCCCGACACGACGTTTTATTTATTATATATTTTCAATACATTAATTTTGTTTGCAACTACGACAATGTTGTTTTCGATTATTTTTAAAACCTTACCTGATGGGGACATTGACTGGAAAGATACTTTAATAGGAGCCAGTTTTACGTCATTTTTCTTCATGTTTGGTAAATTTGCCATTGGTTTTTATTTAGGAAGTTCTACAGTTGCAACAGTTTATGGTGCTGCGGGTTCAATTATCATTATTTTGATTTGGGTATACTATTCGGCTATAATCTTGTATTTTGGTGCGGAATTCACTAAAGTATATGCCAATGCACATGGGAATAAAATTATTCCAAATGCTTATGCTGTTGGAATTAAGGTAGAGGTAACAGAGCTTAAAAAGAAATAAATTATTTTTAGTTTTTCAGATTTTGGGAATTCAGGAAATGATTTTAAAAGTCTTTATTTTTGTTGTTTTTTTTTAAACAGGAATACTGGCAATATTTTTGTTCTACTTTTAAAGTATTATAATTAAAAACAGATCATATGAAAAAAATATTTTGGGCGCTAACTATTGTAGGTCTGTCCTTTATTTCTTGTAATTCAGTAAAAACAGCAACTAGTGGAACAGCATCGCTAGAAGGGGTTTGGGAGTTAAATTACATTACAGGACCAAGAATAGCTTTTGAAGGATTATATCCGAACAATAAGCCGACCATCAATTTCAATTTGAAAGAGAATAGCGTGTCAGGTAATAACAGTTGCAACCGTTATTCCGGAAAATTGAATGCTAATGGAAATACAATCAGTTTCAAAGATCCAATGGCGGTAACCAAAATGTTTTGCCCGGGAGAAGGTGAAAATATTTATATGTCAACACTTCAAAAAATAGATTCTTATTCTGTTTCAGAAGATGGAAAAACACTGCATTTCAGCATGGGTGCTATAGAAATGATGCGTTTTGATAAAAAATAAATTCAAGTTTTTTATATAAAATTTTTAGGTTGTGTATTAATTTTGCTGCTAATTATTAATAGTTGTAGCTGAATATTAAAAAGGGATACCATGAAAACGAAAATGTTATTTTTAGTACTGTTTCTTTCACTTATTGTATCATCAGGTTATGCTCAGGAGAAGAGTAAAAGACAGTTAAGAGCGGAACGCAAAATTGAAAAAGAAAAAAAGACAGCATCTTTGGTTGATTCTAAAGAGTTTGTTTTTATAGGTAGGACAGCTTTGCCGCAAGGGTTTAGAACTATAGATTTGACAACTAATTCTAATTATGTGGAATTCACGCCAGACAAAATTACGAGTGAAATGCCTTTTTTTGGACGAGGTTACAGCGGTGTTGCTTATAGCGGGGATGTAGGGCTAAAATTTGAAGGTAACCCAAAAGAATTTACTGTTAAAAAAGGCAAAAAGAACTATCAGATAAAAACAGTTGTTAAAGGCGATACGGATGTATATACACTGTTTCTTTCTGTTTTTTTTGAAGGTAGTGCAACACTTACCATTAACTCTAATAATCGAAGCTCCATTTCTTATAATGGAGAGATAAGACCAATAGAGAAAAAAGAGGTCAAGTAGTTTTTTATTAAAAGCAAAAAAAACTGCCTTGTTTTTTTGAACAAGGCAGTTTTAATTCAACTAAAAACTTTCTTTGAATTAGAAACAATATTCATTTTCAGCTACTAATTTTGAAGTGATAATTTCTCTCAATCCTACAATATTTGGCATGTTGGTGTATTTTGTAAAACGGCGTAAGCCCATGAGCATCATGCGTTGTTCATCGCCTTCAGCAAAAGAGATTACACTTTCTTTGCCTTTTTGAGTTACAATATCGACCGCTTTGTATAAGTATAATTTTGCCATGGCAATCTGCTCTTGTACTTTGGCTTCTCCTTCTTTTTTAGCTAATTTTTCAGTTCTGAGAATAGTGCTTTCCGCCATGTAAATTTCGATCAGAATATCAGAAGCCGCCATCAATAGCTGTTGGTGAGCATCTAAATCTGGGCCGTATTTTTGAACAGCTCCGCCGGCAACCATCAAAAATGCTTTTTTCAATTTGCTGATCATTTCTTTTTCTTCTGTAAATAATTCAGAATAGTCGGGTGTGTCAAAAGAAGGAATTCCCATTAATTCTTCCTGTACTTTTGATGCAGGTCCAAGTAAATCAACATGACCCTTCATTGCTTTTTTGATTAACATCCCTACCGAAAGCATTCTGTTAATTTCATTAGTTCCTTCATAAATACGCGCAATTCTCGCATCTCTCCATGCACTCTCCATCGGAGTATCTTCAGAGAATCCCATTCCGCCAAAGATTTGGATACCTTCATCGGCACAGTTTTGAATGTCCTCAGAGACAGCTACTTTTAGGATAGAACATTCAATTGCATATTCTTCAACACCCTTCAACTCCGCTTCCTGATGCGTAGCACCTTCAGCCTCACGAGCCATAATTCGGTCTTCAATGTCTTTTGCTGCGCGGTATGAACCACTTTCTCCTGCATAACAACTCGTTGCCATTTCGGCTAATTTATATCGGATGGCACCGAATTGAGAAATTGCAGTGTTGAACTGAATTCTTTCGTTTGCATATTTTATAGAACCTGAAATTACTCTTCTTTGAGCATCAAGGCAAGCTGCTGCTAGTTTGATACGCCCTACGTTCAAAGCATTCATTGCGATTTTGAAACCATTTCCTCTTTCGGATAACATGTTCTCTACTGGAACTTTAGTTTCACTGAAGAAGACCTGACGTGTTGAAGAAGCACGAATTCCTAGTTTATGCTCTTCTTCTCCCATCGAAATTCCGTTATCATCGGTATTTTCAAGGATGAAACCAGTAATGTTTTTATCATCACCAATACGTGCAAAAATGATGAATAAAGAACAAAATCCTGCATTTGAAATCCACATTTTTTGTCCCGTAATTTTGTAATGCGTTCCATCTTCAGATAAAACGGCTTTAGTTTTTCCAGAGTTAGCATCAGATCCTGCGCCTGGTTCCGTCAGACAGTAGGCTCCAAACCATTCGCCAGAAGCTAATTTAGGAACGTATTTTTGTTTTTGTTCTTCTGTTCCATACAAAGTGATTGGCATTGTTCCAATGCCTGTATGTGCTCCAAAAGCGGTAGAAAATGAACCGGTAGCTCCCGAAATATAGTCACACACTAACATAGTAGAAACAAATCCCATTCCTAATCCGCCATAAGCTTCAGGAACAGCAACCCCTAAAAGTCCCAAATCCCCTGCTTTTTTCATGCACTCTTGCGTGTAAGCATAATCTTTTTTCTCAAAACGATCCTTATTTGCCCATAGTTCTTTATCTACAAACTCTCTTACAGAGTCACGCATCATTAATTGCTCTTCCGAAAAATCTTCCGGAGTAAAAATATCTTCGCACTTTGTTTCTTTAACTAGGAATTGACCTCCTCTTGTTTTGTCGCTCATGACTTAATTTATTAAATTTTAAATTATAAATTTTAAATGCTTGATGTAAATTGTTTAACCTTTTCTGAGAAGTTTATTATTTTGGTTGTTGCCTTCAAAATATGCTTCAGTAGGAGAATTAGCCTTTGAAACTGAGATTAGGTTAGATTTTTCTAATAATAGTAACCAAATATTTTATTCCGCAGCTTCTTCAGCTACATTACTTGGTACGAATCGTACTATTTGTTTTGAAATAAAGAATGCAGTTTTTTACCGTGGATAAATTAAAGCAGTTCATAAATCCCTGCACTCCCTTGCCCGGTACCTACACACATACTCACAATTCCATATTTGCTTCCCCTATGTCTCATTTCGTCAAATAATTGAACCGATAATTTGGCGCCTGTACAACCCAGCGGATGACCTAATGCAATCGCTCCACCATTGACGTTTACGATGTCAGGATTTAAACCTAATTCACGAATAACAGCTAATGATTGCGATGCAAATGCTTCATTTAACTCAATTAAATCAATATCTTTCAATTGTAATCCGGCCTGTTTCAACGCTTTTGGGATGGCTTTTACAGGTCCAATTCCCATGATTCGTGGTTCAACTCCTGCAGAAGCAAAGTTTACCAAGCGAGCAATCGGAGTAAGGTTTAGTTCTTTTACCATTTCTTCGCTCATAATTAATACAAAAGCTGCTCCATCACTCATTTGTGATGAATTGCCAGCAGTCACGCTTCCATCTGCTGCAAAAACAGGTTTTAAACCGGCCAATGCTTCTATAGAAGTTCCTGCTCTTGGACCTTCATCTTTGTTGACGATATAGGATTTGGTTTCCTTTTTGCCGTTTTCATTGATAAACGTTTGTTCAATAGTAATGGGAACAATTTGTTTGTCAAATCTACCTTCAGCTTGTGCTTTCAAGGCTTTAGTGTGAGAGTTATAAGCAAACTCATCTTGGTCTGCTCTGGAAACATTATATTGTTTTGCAACTGCTTCTGCAGTTAGTCCCATTCCCCAGTAGTAATCTTCATTCCCTGCTTTTGCAACAGCATAATCCGGAGTTGGTTTGTAGCCTCCCATTGGAATAAAACTCATGCTCTCGGCACCACCGGCAATAATACAATCTGCCATTCCTGATTGAATTTTGGCTGTAGCCATCCCGATTGTTTCTAATCCTGAGGCACAGTATCTGTTTACGGTTACACCAGGAACGTCTTCGATTTTTAATCCCATCAACGAGATTAATCGTCCCACGTTTAATCCTTGTTCTGCTTCCGGCATAGCATTGCCCACCATTACGTCGTCAATACGTTTTTTATCGAAATCAGGCAACTCATTCATCATAAACTGAATCGTTTCTGCTGCCAGCTCATCAGGACGTTTAAATCTAAACAAACCTTTTGGAGCTTTCCCCACGGCTGTTCTGTATGCTTTAACTATATAGGCTGTTTTCATATTGTTTTAAATTTTGAATTATAAATTTTAAATTAGGAGTTGACTTGAATATTTCGGAAATATTAAAATTCAACATTTATAATTTAAAATAATTAATTACGTAACGGTTTCCCTTTGGTTAGCATAAACTGAATTCTTTCCAATGTTTTTCTTTCGGTACAAAGAGACAAGAACGCTTCACGTTCCAAATCCAATAGATACTGTTCCGTTACTAATGTTGGTTCTGACAGATCACCGCCAGCCATTACATAAGCCAGTTTGTTAGCGATTTTCTTATCGTGTTCAGAGATGTATTTTCCGGCTTGCATCTGGTCTGTACCAACAAGAAACATTCCTAAGGCTTGTTTACCCAGAACTTTTACATCCGTTCTACGAATAGGTTGTGTGTAACCCGCCTCTGCCATCAATAAAGCGTGTTTCTTTGCTTCGGCAATCTGACGGTCTTTGTTGACCACAATACTATCTTTCCCGTGTTGTAAAAGACCAGTATCAAAAGCTTCGTAGCCCGAAGTAGATACTTTGGCCATAGCAATAGTTAAGAAATATTCTTGCAATAGATTTAACTCCACATCATTTTTATGGAATAAATCGGAGGCACGCAATGCCATTTCTTTCGATCCGCCACCGCCAGGAATTACTCCAACACCAAATTCTACTAATCCCATATAAGTCTCTGCCGCAGCAACTACTTTGTCAGCATGTAAGCTCATTTCGCAACCACCGCCAAAAGTCATTCCGTGCGGTGCAACAATAACTGGAATTCCGGAATAACGAACGCGCATCATAGTGTCCTGGAACATTTTGATGGCCATGTTCAGCTCATCGTATTCTTGTTCCACCGCCATCATGAATATCATTCCGATATTAGCTCCCACAGAGAAATTCGCCGCTTGATTTCCAATAACCAATCCTTGGTATTCTTTTTCCGACAAATCGATTGCTTTATTTATAGCTGCCAAAACATCACCACCAATCGTATTCATTTTTGATTGAAATTCTAAATTTAGAATTCCGTCTCCTAAATCTTGTATAACTGCTCCGCTGTTGCCCCACACTTTTTTGGTTTCGCGAATGTTGTTCAAGATGATAAATGCATCCTGTCCCGGAACTTTAGTTTGCGATTTTGTAGGAATATCGTAGTAAAAAGTAGCTCCTTCTTTTACAGAATAAAAACTGGAAATTCCAGAAGCTAACATATCATTTACCCATGCAGCAGGTACTAAACCTTCGGCCTTCATAATTTCGATTCCTTTTTCAACACCGATGGCATCCCAAATTTCGAACGGACCATTTTCCCATCCAAAACCAGCTTTCATAGCATCGTCTATTTTGTATAATTCATCTGAAATTTCAGGAATTCTGTTCGAAACATAGGCGAACATTCCAGCGAAATTTTTTCTATAGAATTCTCCTGCTTTGTCTTTTCCTTTAACTAAAACTTTGAAACGGTCAATTGGTTTGTCAATCGTTTTTGTCAGTTCTAAAGTAGCAAATGAGGCTCTTTTAGCGGGACGGTATTCTAAAGTATCTAAATCCAAAGACAAAATATCCTTATCTACTTTTTTATAAAAACCTTGTCCTGTTTTGCTTCCAAACCATTTGTTTTCCATCATTTTGTTGACGAAATCCGGCAATTTGAACAATTCGTGTTGTTCATCAGTTGGACAGTTTTCGTAAATTCCATTGGCGACATGCACCAAAGTATCCAATCCAACTACGTCAACGGTTCTGAAAGTAGCCGATTTTGGTCTTCCAATAACAGGCCCCGTTAACTTATCCACTTCTTCAATTGTTAATCCCATTTCTTTTACCAAATGAAACAAACTCTGAATGCCGTAAATTCCAATTCGATTACCGATGAACGCAGGAGTATCTTTGGCAACGACCGGAGTTTTTCCTAAGAATCTTGATCCATAATCAGTTAAGAAATCCAAAACTTCCGGTGCAGTTTGCGGACCTGGAATAATTTCGAATAATTTTAAATAACGCGCTGGGTTAAAAAAGTGCGTGCCGCAGAAATGTTTTTGAAAATCGTCACTTCTTCCTTCGCTCATAAAGTGGATTGGAATTCCTGAAGTGTTTGAAGTTACCAAAGTTCCCGGTTTTCTGAATTTTTCAATTTGTTCAAAAACCATTTTTTTGATGTCCAAACGTTCTACCACAACTTCAATAATCCAATCGACCGCAGCAATTTTTGCCATGTCATCAGTAGTGTTTCCAGTAGTAATTCTGCTGGCAAATTTCTGGTTGTAAATAGGGGAGGGTTTTGATTTCAAAGAAGTGGCCAAATGCTCATTCACCAATCGGTTTCTGACGATTTTGCTTTCTAAAGTAAGACCTTTTTTAGTTTCAGCTTCGGTGAGTTCCCTTGGAACGATGTCCAAGAGTAAAACTTCAACTCCAATGTTGGCAAAATGGCAAGCAATGCCTGAACCCATAATTCCGGATCCAATTACTGCAACTTTTTTAATTGTGCGTTTCATTTTCTGTTTTTTCAGTTTGATTAAATATATTTTTGTCTTGAATTAATTCATTGATCGTTTCTGCCACTTCTATAAAATGCTGAATTTTCTCCTCAGATATATGTTTTCTCACGGTTTCATTGAATTTCAAAACAGTGTTTTTTGACAATTCTCTTTTCTCTTTACCAAATTCGGTTAAGTAAATCAAAACACCACGACCATCTTCAGGATTTTTCTTTCGGATGATTAAGCCTTTGTCCTCCATGGATTTTAGGGTTCTGGTAAGACTTGTTGCTTCCATGCCCATTTTTGGACCTAAAGCGGTAGAAGGTGTACCTTTCTCTTTATCCATGCTCAACAGCGCAAATCCTGTTGCCATGGTTGCGCCGTATTTAGAGGCTTCCTCATTATACATTCTGGAGACTGCCTGCCAGGTTGCGCGTAAAATATAATCTATTGTTTTATCTTTCATATCTAACTATATCGATTTCAAATATAATAAAAAAATACTATGCATGCATAATAGATTCAATTATTTTTTATGAATTTTTGTTTAAACCAAAAAACTCCCCATAAAATGAGGAGTTTTTTGTGTGTTTTTATATTTTACTTTAATTTCCCATTAACAAGTGCAACTGTGGCACCAACTACTGCCGACATTACAATAGTGATTACAATGTCTAACCCCATGGTTTGATAATTGATGTCACTTGTCATGGAATTCATAAAGAAATTACTGTAAAGGCCAAAAAACAATCCAATAACTGCCCCTGCCGAAAAACCAGTAACAAAATTTGAAATCCCGGCCCATTTTATAAAGATATAGGAGACGAAAAATCCAAAAGTCATGCATCCTAAAAATATGAATAACATGTTTTCATTTCCAGTTGTCTGAAATGCATCTTTAAATAAAATTCCATACAACAACCATCCTAAAAGAAATTCGACGATACCACCTACAATACCTGAAACTAAAAAGTTTTTCAAATTCATAATTTTTTGATTTTAATAGTTAATGCAATAAAGGTATTAAAAAATAACAATATAATATCTAAAGTGTTAAAAAACAAATAAATATGAAATGTTTGTTGCTCCAAGTCAGTTGAAGGTACTTTTGTTTTGGATTTTTTATAATCTTCTTAGCTAGTTATGAGGTTGTAATAATTTACGATAAAGTTTTAGGATTACTTAAATTCCCCATTATCCACATCTTTCAAAAACTGGATCACACCGGGGAAATAGGTTTTTGGATCATCGTATTGAGAAAGGTGGCTTCCGTTAGGACATAATAAAAAGCGTCCGTTTTGAACTTCACTGGCAATCCATTTCATATGCTCGGGATCCATAGTGTCGTATTTCGAACCAATAGTAAGAGTAGGAACCGTCAGGGTTTTTAGTCTTGATTTGACATCCCAATTTTTTAGAGTGGCATTTCCTGTTATTCCAAATTCACTATGACCCTGCATATAAACATATACATTTGGGTTAATGTGTTTGAAGCATCTGTTGATGGATTCCGGCCATTCTTCCAGTGGTTTTCTTAAAATATGTTCCGTGTAGTAATATTTGAAAAGCAATTCACTGTATTTTGGATTGTCAAAATCATTGTTTTGCTCAATGTCCTGCAATTGCTTTAGTATTTTTGGATCCATTTGAGGTGCCAAAACTTCTTTCGCGTAGGCATTATATTCTGGAATGCTGGCCATCATATTAGATATAATCAGGCCTTTCAGATTCTTCTGGTATTTCAACGCATATTCCATCGCAAGGATACCACCCCAAGATTGCCCGAGAATATAGAAATTAGAACTGTCTAAGCCTAGTGCGATACGTACTTGCTCGACTTCTTCGACAAAACGTTCATTGGTCCATAAACTATTGTCATTAGGCTGATCGCTGTAATACGAGCCCAATTGGTCGTAGTAGATGTATTCAATACTTTTGTTAGGGAAATAGCCGTCAAATGCCTCGTACAGTTCATGTGTAAGTCCTGGACCGCCGTGAAGGAGCAACACTTTTATTTTGGGATTGTTGCCCACTCGTTTTGTCCAAACTTTAAAGGTGCCTTTGGGTGTTCTTATCGGAATCATTTTGATACCACCGGTCAGCTGATCGTCTCGTTTTGAAAAATCTAAATAATTTGCTTTTATCGAATCGTCTTCGTTTTTTTCTCGGCAATTAGAAAATAATAGGATGCTTAAGATCGTACAAATTAAGATTTTTAGATTCATGTTTTAGATGACTTTTATGAAATTCTAGCCGTAAATTTTATGAAATAAATCGATGTATTTATCCATCACTATTTTTCTTTTTAGTTTTAGCGTAGGGGTAAGTTGTCCACCTTCAATAGACCATAAGTCAGGAGTCAGTTCAAAACGTTTAATTTTTTCCCAACTACCAAATTTTTCATTTAAGGTGTCAATCTCTTCTTGAATTCGTGCGATAACCTTTTCATTAGATATTATTTCCTCATTGCTTTTTCCAATGTCGATTCCGTGAATAACAGCCCATTCTTTTATAAATTCGAAGCTTGGCTGTATAAATGCTGCGGGCATCTTTTGTCCGTCACCAATGACCATAATTTGCTCAATGAAACGGGATTGTTTCATGGTGTTTTCAATTAATTGTGGTGCAATATATTTGCCGCCGGAGGTTTTAAACATCTCTTTTTTACGATCCGTAATTTTCAAGAATCCGTCTTGGTCAAATGTTCCAATATCTCCCGTGTGGAAATACCCGTCTATGATTACTTCGCTGGTCAGTTTTTCATCTTTGTAATACCCCATCATTACGTTGGGGCCTTTGCAGAGAATTTCTCCGTCTTCAGCAATTATTACCTCGACATTATCAATTATTTTCCCCACAGTTCCTACTCTGAAACCATAATTTCTCATGTCATTAACGGAAATAACAGGTGATGTTTCAGTCAAACCATAGCCTTCCATTACCGGAATTTCTGCAGCAGCGAAAATTCGTGCTAATCTAGGTTGTAAAGCAGCACTTCCAGAAACCATTAGATCAAGATTTCCACCAAGACCTTCTTTCCATTTGCTGAAAATAAGTTTGCGGGCAATTTTAAGTTGGAACTCATACCAAGCACCATTTTTGCCATAAGGTTCATAGATTAATCCTAAATCAATGGACCAAAAGAACAGTTTCTTTTTAATACCGGTTAATTCAGTTCCTTTGGCATAAATTTTATCATATACTTTTTCAAGAAGCCTTGGTACAGCTGTAATTACAGTTGGTCTTACTTCTTTTAGATTATCACTGATTTTATCTATTGATTCGCCAAAATATACCGAAACGCCATAATATTGGTATAAATACAAAATCATTCTTTCAAAAATATGACAAATAGGGAGGAAGCTCAAGGCACGGCTTTTTCCTGCTTCAAAGGGAATTCTTGAGGCACTGTCCAGCACATTAGAGACAATGTTTTTGTGCGAAAGCATAACTCCTTTTGGTCTTCCGGTTGTTCCGGAGGTATAAATAATGGTTGCTAAATCTTCTGTTTTTACGTTGTTTTTTCTAATTTCAACTTCATTTTGATTGCTTTGGTTATCGCCAAGAACTAGCAGTTCATTCCAGTTTTTGCAGCCTTCAATTTCGTTGAATGCATAGACTTCTTTGACATGAGGAACTTTATTCCGAATTAGATTTACTTTTCGAAGTACTTCAGCGTCGGAGACAAAACAATAAATTGCGCCAGAATGATTTAAGATATATTCATAATCATGTTCAGAAATGGTGGGATAGATAGGAACTGTTTGTGCACCTGTTTGCAATATGCCAATATCCATAATATTCCATTCCGTTCTGTTATTAGAAGAAATGATAGCAATTTTATCGTCCTTTTGAACTCCTAATTTTAATAATGCTCTTGAAATAGCATTGGCTTTTGCAATGTACTCTTGAGTAGATGTTTTTATCCAAACCCCATTTTGCTTTGTTGTCAAAGCATCTGGAATTGAAGTATATTTATCTTGCTGATAATAGGGGAAATCAAAAAGTCTGGTTATAGAAGTCATTATTCTGAGGTTGAATTTTATCGCAAATTAATTAAAAATTTATGATATTTATTATTTTTAAAAAATTAAATAGACAGAATTATTGCATTTGACGAAATCGTTTTCTTTAAAGTCTGTTTAAGAGATTGATTTTAAGCTAAAATATCGTTTACGGATAGATTTACTCTTGAAGATTACTCGACATAGTCTTTGCTTCTTTCCCCCAAAATAAACATTTTCTTTTTTTGAAAATGGATTGAAAAATGGGAGTTTGTCCAGTCTTCTTTTGTGCCTGTTTCTGAATTTGATTCTTTTTGCTTATACCAAAGGGAGTAAACGGCATAATTAAATCCTTTCTTGTATTTTGGAGTGCCGTCTTCAAAACATTCCATTCCCCAGACTATAGTTGTTTTTGATAAATCATGTAACTGAAAAATACCATTTCCATTGGGATCTAATTGTACAATAGGTTCTGTTAAACCTTCAAAGAGATAGGTTCCTGTAATAGGATAACCAATGTTTGTAGTAATGTAATGAATACCATCTTTACCAGTGATTTTTTCAACCTGGGCATAAGAAGAGATAAAAGACAGCGATAAGATGAAAAATAGTAAATTTTGATATTTCATATGTTTGGATTTAATATAAAGATTATATGTAAAACTAGTTAATCAGGATTTTTTTAGCAAATAATAACGCATAAAAAGGAATCAATACAATGCATGCTGGATCATTTTAGCCCTTTGTATACACGTACATTATTTGACAGGTAGTGCCTTCTGTCCCTTTTTTGAAATTGTATTATCAGGAGACTGATTCGTCAAATCCAGCGTTGCAATGATTATTATGCCCAAGCCGCCGGATCATTTTCAGCATCATATTGGGAACTTCCATAAGAAATGTCGGTATTGATCGTTCCTAAACTTATTGATTTACATAAAGTTATAGTGATTGATTAACCTTGAAAAGATAGTTTTTCATAAAGCTAATTTGTAAATTTGTAATGGACTACGCTATCGTTGTGCTGGCATTTTTTGTATAAAAGTAATATACTTACATATTCTATTTTTGAATATATAAATTCTGTTTAGTAGTATTGTTGCTAATTTGATAGGTTGGCACAATGGCATCAAGTACATAGAGGTTTTCCAACCTTCCGTCTATGACCAACGAAATGGTACACGAGTTTGATACCCATTAATTAGTTTGTAAAATGGTAGTACTAAATAGAATTTTGTTTATCTGTACAATGAAAAAAAAAATAAAAAATCCCAAAATAAATCAAAACATTAATGGGTTGTATTGAGATGACGTGCAAGAAAGACACCCATGCTAAAGCAAGATTGAAGAAGGTATCCGCCCGTTGGCGCATCCAAGTCTATCATTTCGCCAATACAATAATGATGTTTCATCATTTTCAATTGAAAATTTTCATCCAGGGCATCCAGTTTAATTCCTCCAGTTGTGGATATTGCCTCATCCAATAGGGCAGAACCTGTGATTTCTATACTGAGTTTTTTGATGTTTTGTGCCAGTAATTCCGGATTTAGGTAGGTTTCTTTTGAAAGATAAGTTTTTAAAAGTCCAACCTGCGCGCTAGTCAATTTAAGCTCTTTTTGTAATGTTTCGCTCGTCTTTTTTAAATTTGATTTTTTGATCTTTTGATGCAAAGCATCATAACTTAATGTCGGTTTTAGATCCAGATAGATTATAGCTTTTCCTTTGTTAGTAAGCTCCTCGCGAATTTGTGGGCTGATTGCATAAATGGCATTACCTTCTAAACCCAAACCTGTAATCACTACTTCGCCTTTTTGACTTTTATCCCTGCAGGTAATAGCTATGTTTTTAAGGGGCGTCCCTTCGTATTTATTGATGAAATCATTGTTCCAGTTTACACCATAAGCACAATTTGAGGCTTTAAACGGGACAACATCTATTCCTTGTGTTTTGAATAAATTAAGCCACTTTCCGTCTGAGCCAGTGATTTTCCAGCTACCTCCGCCCAGGGCAAAAATGGTATAGTCCGATTTTACTTCTGTGGCAACATTGAATACAAGATTATTGTTATTACTCCAGCCTTTCCAGGTATGTTGGTAACAAATGGTAACACCGCGTTTATTAAGGATCTCAAGGATAGCGTTGAGCACTGCAATAGGTTTAATTCCGTTTTCAGGATAGACGCGTTTACTACTGCCAATGTATGTTGGGATACCGGTGAGATCAATCCAATTTTGAAAATCATGATTGTCAAAATCAAGTAGTGCTTCTTGTAAAAAGTCGGATGGGGTGTAACGCGCTATAAGCTGAGCAATTGGTTCTGAATGCGTAAGGTTAAATCCTCCCTTTCCAGCCACAAGAAATTTTCTTCCAAGCGTTTTATTTTTCTCGTAAATGGTAACATTAAATTTCTGATGATCAAGGAATGCGGCAAGTAAAAGTGCGGCAGGTCCTCCTCCAATAATTGAGACTGATTTCTTCACGCCACAAAAATACTCTTTGTTTAAAGATTAAACCTGTTATACCACTTTTATTATACATTGCAGTACCAAAACGCACCATAATTCATGTGGATTATCTTGCTGTGCATAAACTTAACACGAACTTTTAATCTGAAGCTACCCATAAAAAAAACGCTCCTTTTCGGGAGCGCTTTCAATATAGTGTACAAAAACTAGACTTTATCCATCCATTTTCTGGCATTGACAAATGCTTCATGCCAAGGCGAAACTTCATCGTCTCTGTCTTTTGGATAATGTGCCCAGTTCCATTGGAACGTTGAACGCTCAATGTGAGGCATCATAACCAAGTGACGTCCTGTTTTGTCGCAAAGCATAGCAACGTCAAAATGAGAACCGTTTGGATTAGCAGGATAAGCTTCATATGCGTATTTAGAAACAATATTATAATTCTCTTCACCCATTGGTAGGCTAAATTTTCCTTCTCCATGCGAAACCCAAACTCCTAATGTACTTCCTGCTAATGAAGAAAGCATAACAGAATTGTTTTCCTGTACAGTTACTGATGTAAAAATACTTTCATGTTTATTACTTTCGTTATGAAGCATTTTCCCGTGTACTAGATGCTCAGGATTAATCACTTCCAATTCCATAAACAATTGACAGCCGTTACAGATTCCAACAGATAAAGTATCTTCTCTTTTGAAGAAGTTGTCTAAAGCTGTTTTTGCTTTTTCATTGTATAAAAACGCTCCGGCCCAACCTTTGGCAGAACCTAAAACATCTGAATTTGAGAATCCGCCGACAGCCCCGATAAACTGAATGTCTTCCAAAGTTTCACGACCTGAAATCAAGTCGGTCATATGGACATCTTTTACATCAAAACCGGCTAAGTACATTGCATTGGCCATTTCGCGTTCAGAATTACTTCCTTTTTCACGTATGATAGCTGCTTTTGGACGAGGTTTAGAATTGTCGATAACTGGTTTTTTTCCTGTAAAATGTGTAGGGAAAGTATAGTGTAAAGCTTGGTTTTTATAATTATCGAAACGTGCCTGAGCCGTTCCGTTTTTAGATTGTTTCTGGTCTAATAAAAAGGACGTTTTGTACCATACATCTCTGTATTTAGCAATGTCTAATTTGCAAGGGCCGAAGTCTAAAGTCGCTTCATTTGTAGCAGTTCCTAACTTGTAGAAAGAAACATTATTTGCGTTTAATTTAGATTCAACTTCAGCATCTGATTTTGCCTGGAAAACAATTCCAATATTTTCAGCAAAAAGATATTTGATAATGTCTTTTTCTTCGAAAACAGAGAAATCTATTTTAGCTCCCAAATTCACATCTGCAAAACACATCTCCAATAAAGTAGTGATTAAACCACCGCTTCCGATATCGTGTCCGGCAAGTATGTTATTATCTAAAATTAATTTTTGAATGGTATTAAAGCCTCTTTTGAAAAAGGCAGCATCTTTAATAGTTGGTACTTCATTTCCAATAGTGTTCAGCGTTTGTGCAAACGAAGAACCACCTAGTTTGAAATCATCTTGTGATAAATTGATATAATAAATAGAACCGCCGTCTCTTTGTAAAACTGGTTCTACCACTTTTCTAATGTCGGTACAATTTCCACCTGCTGAAATAATTACCGTTCCTGGCGCTATTACCTCGTCATTTGGATATTTTTGTTTCATCGAAAGCGAATCTTTTCCGGTTGGAATATTGATTCCTAATTCGATGGCAAAATCCGAACAACCTTGTACAGCTGCATACAAACGGGCATCTTCACCTTCGTTTTTACAAGCCCACATCCAGTTGGCTGAAAGGGAAATTCCATCCAGGCCGTCTTTTATTGGAGCCCAAACAATATTTGATAATGCTTCTGCAATAGCGGTTCGGCTACCAGCAACTGGATCAATTAATGCTGCAATAGGGGAGTGACCAATCGAAGTTGCAATTCCTTCCTTACCTAGGTAATCCAAAGCCATTACACCACAATTGTTCAATGGCAATTGTAATGGACCGGCACATTGTTGTTTGGCAACTTTTCCACCAACGCATCGGTCTACTTTGTTGGTTAACCAGTCTTTACAAGCCACTGCTTCTAATTGAAGTACTTGCTCGAGGTATGTTGAGATATTTTTTATTGAATAGTCTAAATCAGCATAGTTTCTAACGATCGTTTTGTCGGTCATCACCACTTTTGGAGAACTTCCAAAGAAGTCTTCTAAGGCAAAATCCATTGGTTTAGCACCAGTTGATTTTGATTCGAAAGTAAAACGGTGATCTCCAGTTACGTCACCCACTTGATACATAGGTGAACGCTCACGATCGGCAATTTTTTGCAATAAATCGATATTCTCTTTACCAATAACCAATCCCATTCTTTCCTGAGATTCGTTACCGATTATTTCTTTTGCTGAAAGAGTAGGATCTCCTACAGGTAATTTGTCTAAATTAATTAATCCACCAGTATCTTCTACTAATTCCGAAAGACAGTTTAAATGTCCGCCAGCACCGTGATCGTGAATAGAGACAATTGGATTGATATCACTTTCTACCAAACCACGAATGGCATTGGCAGCGCGTTTTTGCATTTCTGGATTCGAACGCTGGATTGCATTCAATTCAATTCCTGAACTAAAGGCACCGGTATCTGCCGATGAAACTGCAGCTCCACCCATTCCGATTCTATAATTTTCCCCACCAAGGATAACAATTTTATCCCCTGTTTGTGGTTTTTTCTTAATCGCTTGATCTAATTTTCCGTAACCAATTCCACCGGCTTGCATAATCACTTTGTCGAAACCTAGTTTGCGAGCATCTTCTTCATGTTCGAAAGTCAGGATAGAACCCGTAATTAATGGCTGTCCGAATTTATTTCCAAAATCAGAAGCTCCGTTTGACGCTTTGATCAAAATATCCATTGGTGTTTGATACAACCAATTTCTTTCGGTCATACCATTTTCCCATGGTCTGTTTTCTGATAAACGAGAATACGAAGTCATGTAAACTGCGGTTCCTGCCATTGGCAATGAACCTTGTCCGCCTGCTAAACGGTCTCGAATTTCTCCACCAGAACCCGTTGCAGCTCCGTTGAAAGGTTCTACAGTTGTGGGGAAATTATGCGTTTCCGCTTTTAATGAAATAACCGAATCAAATTCTTTTATTTCATAAAAATCAGGTTTGTCGGCACTTTTTGGAGCAAATTGCTGCACGCGAGGCCCTTTTACGAAAGCAACATTATCTTTATAAGCTGAAACAATATCGTTCGGGTTTTCTTGTGAGGTTTTCTTGATTAATTTGAATAATGAAGATTCTTTTTCCTCGCCATCAATTATAAAGGTTCCATTGAAAATCTTGTGACGACAGTGTTCAGAGTTGGCTTGCGAGAAACCAAAAATTTCTGAATCCGTTAGTTTTCGTCCTAATTTAAGCGCTAAATTGTCTAAATATTCTACTTCTTCAGGACTTAAAGATAATCCTTCTTGTTTATTGTAGGCAGCGATATCAGCAATGTCCAAAATAGCTTCAGGAAGTACATTGATAGTGAAAATATCTTGATTTAACTCGGCATATTTTTGAGAAAGCATTGGATCGAAATCAGAAAAATCGGCCGTTGCTTTTTGGAATTCTTCAATTCGGATGATTCCGGAGATCCCCATGTTTTGGGTTATTTCCACTGCATTAGTACTCCAAGGCGTAATCATAGTGGCGCGAGGGCCAACAAAAAAATCCGTCAATACGGATTTTTCTATTTTATAGGAGTTGGCAAAAAGCCAGTTGAGTTTTAAAATGTCTTGAGCCGAAATTTCGTTTTGCGTTTGTACTGCAAAAACAGTTTTGCTTTGGTTTTCAAAGAAATGGATCATTGTTTTTTAGTTTGTTGTATTGCGGTGCAAATTTAGTCAATTAAGATTAAATTTTGAAATAAAAAAGCGGCAATTTTGCCGCTTTTTTACTAGTTGATTATTAATTTTTTTAGGACTGAATTTGAATCGATCATAACTCTGACCATATATATCCCATTGGGAATATGGGGGACAGAAATCTCTGACTTCGTGCGATTTTTTTCTTCAAATACTTTCTGACCGATAATCGAGTAGATTTCGATAGAATACATCTTATTGGAATTATTAATGGAAAAATTACCATTTGTTGGATTTGGATATAGCGTTATATCACCTAAATCTAAATTAATCTCTTCTTTAATTGATTTTTGGATCAAACGACTTCCTAAATTGTTACAAGTATCTGAAGTATAAGAATCCCATTGTGTTGTTTTATTGAATGTGGTAGTTGGAGCGGTAACTGTTGCTTTTCTTCTGATTGTTTCATCAGCTGCAAAGTTTGCCGTTCCTCCGTTAAAAGTTCCAATTATGTCAAGTAAGACTCCGTTTTTGAATAAACCTACGGCATCATTTCCGTTAAAAGCCATTTCGGTAGCTGATGTAGAAAGGTTTGCCGAGCTTATAGGATAACAGCTTGAAGCGATTAAACTATTTACAATGGTGAATTTAGTTCCGTTATTCAATGTTCCTGTTAAGTTTAATCCTGTACTCCACGAACCAGCTCCGTTAGTTTGTTTTTTTATGCTATAAACAGATAAGTTGATTGCTGAACCTGTTGCATTTGAAATTTCCAAAGCTTTGTTGTTTGATGAGCCTTCAATATATTCTGAAAATAATAAATCGGTTGCAGTTGAACCACCTGTAGCTGAAGTTGTCACGTTCAACGTGTTGCTTGCGGCTGAAATATTTCCTGCTGCGTCCTTTGCTTTCACAGAGAAAGAGTATGCTGTAGCTGCGATTAAACCAGTAGCATTATAAGTGGAGGTTGAAACGGTTCCTAATAATGCTGTTCCCCTGTACACCTCATATCCGGTAACGTCAACATCGTCTGTAGAAGGTGTCCATGATAAATTGGTTGTAGTTTGAGTTGTTCCTGATGCTGTCAAAGCAGTAGGGGCCGATGGAGCAGTTGTGTCAGCAGTTCCTGCAACTATATTTAAAGTGTAATCCTCCACTTGACCATATGGTATTGCTTCACAAGAAGTTGGAATGGAGTTGTATTTCATTGAAACTCTCATTCTTGTAATTCCTAATGCAGCTGAAGTCGGTATGTTGATTGTTCCTGATACTGGAGTCGTTGTTGAAGTTGTTTTAGACCAAACGAGTTCACCGGCATCAGTGAAAGCCCCATTTTTGTTATAGTCAATCCAAACGGCATACCCTTCACTGTAAACGGTACTGGTCCATGAGGGAGTAATTGTAATGGTATTTGCAGTTCCGGAAGTTACATTTGTAGATAATACTGTGAAATTTTCATAACCAGCAGTCCCTGTCGTTGTATTATTTATGGCGCCAAAAATGACTTTTCCAATTTTTTCATCTGCAGTACTATTGCCTTGAGAAGTACAATATGTAATTGATGTTCCAGCGGCTGTTGTAGCATTGACTACAGTACTTGAAGCGGAAGAATTTCCTGCTGCATCTTTGGCAACTATATTGAAAGAATACGTTGTTGAAGCTATTAGTCCGGTGATATCTGTTGTAGTTCCGGGCACAGTTGTTTTTAAAACACTGTTCATATATACATCATATCCAGTTACTCCCACATTATCACTGGAAGCGATCCAGCTTAATGAAACAGAACTAGAAGTTGTTCCGGTTGCTAGTAAATTAGTTGGAGCAGATGGTACTTGCGCATCAGCGGTTGGATTCCAAATTGCCTGTACGTATTCAGGATGGTCAATATAAGGGTTTCTATTGTTTTGAGATGTATAAATGGCATTGTTTCGGGCAATTTCTCTAGTACTTACCGGATCTTGATTGTGCCATGTTAAAAGCAGGTTTAAAAAAGCAGTTGAAAATACCTGATTACTTGTGCCATTGAACATTGAATAGGAATAACCCGCCACAGTGTTCTCATAACGTGTGGCAAAATAAAAGTACATGCGGGCAATATCACCTTTGAATTCATTGATAGGTTCGAAAATAGTTCCGGAATAACCAGCAATTGTACTTGCTCCAAGTTTACTTCCGTTTAATGAGGTCCAAGTTGGGGAAGCCACAGTTCCGTGTGGATAATTGGAGCGCTGTCCGTTCACTTTTCCGTCTGTTGGTGTTATAAAATGCGCATCTGAAACCATTGGGGATTGTTCATTGAATACAGATTGAGGAATAATATGCTCTCTATTATAGCAGTCACCCTCTACGCTATACGTTCCGCATCTTTGGCTTGTTCCTGCCGAATAATTATAAGGATCTGTTCCGGTCGGATTTTCAGAATACATATCTAAAATTGTAGCGTCATTTTCAAAGTAATAATCCCTGTCAGATGTTTGGTAAATGGTATATAAACCAGCATACCCATTATCGTTATGGCCTTTGATGATATTGTATAATTGTGTTTTTAGTGTGTAACCTGTGCCGGAGGCATTCGTGTAATAGCCAATTGGTATTTGCGCAATACCGGCAGTGAAGAATAGCAATAATAGAGCAGAGTAGATTTTTTTCATAGTTTAAAGTAGATTTGGTTAGTAGGGGGGCAAAAACCGGATTTTCAAATCAGAAACATTTGAAGACGTACAAATTTATAACTTTTTTAACGGTTTGTGTTAATAAATTGTGAAGATAATCGTATTTTACTAACCGTAATACTGGTGAAAAAAAAAGCATTCAAATTGAGGCGAAAGTTGAACTAGCTATGCTGGAAAGGGTAATTTTGATGCAATTAATTGGTGTGGAATCGCTCTGAAATTAAAATTATTTAGGAAACGGTTTGTTTTGATACGCTCCTAAATCAGGAGGTGTAGTTCGATTGTTTCCTATAATATCCAAGGGAATCAGATAGGCTGAATTTCCTTTTGCAAAAGCGGAAGAGGTTTCATTAATGTTGAATTTGTTTAGGGAAACTTTCAGGAATTTAGGGTCTTTATTTAAAATAATTGCATTGTAATGTACTGCATCGGTTTCAAACTGATAATCTGGATTCGTGGTGAATTGGTTCGAAATAGCGTTGAATTTTAAAAGGCAATTGTTGAATTGGTATTCAAAAGAAGCACCTGTTTTTTTGTTTAAAATCATTTCGTTGGAGTAGGAACCATATATAATACAATTGTTGAATGTAGCTTCTGTCAAATCTTTTACTTCCGGAACTGCTCCCAAAATGTAATTGCTTACTAAAACAGCCACTTGTTCTGAGCTGTTCCAGTTGTTGTTAAAAGTGCAATGTGTAAAATTATAATTTCCGCCATAGGAACATGCTAAACTCGCCTGTCCTGCATTATTGATAACTAGATTTTCTCCATTAATTTTTGCAGTCTGCGCCAAAATACCATAGTTGGCTGAATTGTAAATTTGTGTGTTTTTTATAGTTGTAGGTGTTCCATCGTTGTTTTGAATCAGTAAGCCAATAGTTGCATTTTTGATTGTGGCATGATTCAATTGATTATTGGTGCTGCCGTCGGTAAGCCAAATCGTTCCCCATTGTCCGGGAACATCTGAGTAATCAGGTTCTAATCGATCACCTTCAAAAATGACTTCATTTTCCATCTTGTCTGTGCTAGAAATTGCCCCGTTTACATGTATTGAAGCAGTATTAGATACTATAAGGCCGGAATTTGCATGGAAATGGACTCTGGCTCCTGCATCAAAAGTTGCCGTTTTCCCCGAAGGAACGGCAGCGTAACCATAAATAACATATGGTTTCGTATTGGTAAAATGCAATTCATTACCATTTACAGGATCATTTTCATCCAGATAAAAGCCATCAATTTTTTCTTCACCAATAGGAAGTGTTTCAGTAGTTCCATCGGCAAAACGTTTTGGATATAGGAAAACAGCATCCTGAATGAGTGTAACCAGCTCTACTTTTTGCAAATTCTGACCACCATCAAACTCAATTTGGTCGGTGTATAGAAAGTCAGTTGGGTTTGCATCGGAACTATTGGCAGTCGTTTCTATAAAAATATATAAACTGTCTTTGGCCAGGAGATCCACATTATTGAATATTTTTCCTTCGTTTCCCCGCATTCCGTCAACTGTTATTCTATATTTAGAACTCAATCCCTTTGCTAATTTTATTGTAGGAATGGTGATGTCATTTTTACTGTGATTGTACACTTTAAGCCGATAAGTGCTGGAGCCTATGTTTGTAAAAACAGTATCTAAATAGATTGTATCTTTCGAAAAGGTCAAATCACCTGTGCTGGCTACGGTCTCAAAATCTGAACGACAGGCGAAAACAGATAACAGTATTCCGATGATAAACAGTAAAGTTTTGGGACGCATTTCGTTATTTTTTTTGTAAAAATAAGGAAAATCTTATTTGGACAGGAAACGATTTTAAAATTTGAATTTAGAATAACAATTGTATTTACTATTTTGTAACTTATCTTTTATTTAATTTTACATTTTTAAAGCCAGAAATATGACATTTGACAAGAAAAAAATTCTTCAATATTGCAATCAAATTTCAAAGAATACACTGATGCAAACACTGAATATTGAATACACTGATGCAGGAGAAGATTATTTAGTGGCAACAATGCCGGTGACGCCAGCAGTCCATCAACCTATGGGATTATTGCACGGAGGCGCTTCGGTGGCCTTGGCGGAAAGCGTAGGAAGTGCTGCATCGATGTTGTATATAAATTCAGAACACAGTGAGGTTCGCGGAATCGAAATATCGGCGAATCATTTGAAAGCAAAACGGGAAGGAATCGTAACTGCAACGGCAAGAATAGTACACAAGGGCAGAAGTATTCATCTGTGGGAAATACGAATTACAGATGAAAAGGATAACTTAATTTCACTTTGTAAATTGACGAATATGGTTTTGCCAAAAAGAAAAAGTGAAGACAAATAATGGACGAAATTTTAGATAAAGCTAAAAATCAATTTACGCAAAATTTACCTTTTGTACTGTATTGCAAGCCAAATTCTGATATCGTAATTGGGCTTTTTCAGCATGATGACACGCTATTTTCAGTACATGATTTTAGCGAAAAAGGCTTTGTTTTTGCTTCTTTTGATGGCACTAAAACGTATTTGATTCCTGAAAATAAGTGCGAAATTGCCAGTGCTATTTGGGAGAAAAAGGAGTTTACGGTTCCTGAGAACCAATTTGTGGATTCTGATCAGGCCGATAAAGAAAATTTTGAGATAATAGTAGCCAAAGGAATTCAGGCAATCGAAAATAACGAATTAGAGAAAGTGGTTGTATCCCGAAAGGAAACAGTTGACTTGGTTAATTTCGATTTTGGAGCAGCTTTCGAAAACTTGGCGCATTTGTATCCTTCCACTTTTGTTTATTGTTTTTACCATCCAAAAATTGGAATCTGGCTTGGTGCCACTCCGGAGCAATTGCTAAAATCTAATAAAAATATTTTTGAAACTATTGCTTTGGCAGGAACTCAAAAAGACAAGGGTGCAATTGAGATTGTTTGGGAGAAAAAAGAAAAGGAAGAGCAACAATTTGTGACGGATTATATAGTTAATAAACTGCAAAACGCAGCTTCGGAAATTTTGGTTTCCAAGCCGTATAGTATAAAAGCAGGAAGTGTCTGGCATATTAAAACGGATATTTCAGGGGTTTTGAATCCGGATTTCAGTTTGCAACAAGTAATCGGCTTATTGCATCCAACGCCTGCGGTTTGTGGTCTGTCCAAAGAAAAATCAAAAGCTTTTATTTTGGAAAATGAAAATTATGACAGGAGCTTTTATACTGGTTTTTTAGGAGAGTTAAACTGTAGTTTTGCAATGGATGGGAGTTCTGATTTGTTTGTAAATTTGCGATGTATGCAAATTGAAGATTCTCATGCGGTTTTGTACATGGGTTGCGGCATCACAAAAGACAGCATTCCGGAAAAGGAGTGGAATGAAAGCGTCAATAAATCAATGACGATGAAAAGGGTTCTTTGGAAGTAAAAGGGGTAAGGAGAGAATTGTAAGATATTGGTCATCAATAAAAAAACAATTTTAATAAGAAATAAAAACAGCAATAAGTAATAAAGAACATTAAAATGAAATTAGATATACTTGCTTTTGGTGCGCACCCTGATGATGTGGAATTGGGTTGTTCAGGAACCATTTTAAAAGAAATCTCTCTTGGGAAAACAGTCGGAATAATTGATTTAACCCGAGGTGAATTAGGAACAAGGGGTTCAGCTGAAATAAGAGATCAGGAAGCAAATACTGCTGCAAAAATACTCGGTGTTTCAGTACGTGAAAATCTTGAAATGCGTGATGGCTTTTTTATGAACGATGAAAAACACCAATTAGAAATCATAAAAATGATTCGCAAGTATCAACCGGATATTGTGCTTTGTAATGCAATTGACGATCGTCATATCGATCATGGAAAGGGAAGCAAGCTCGTTTCTGACGCTTGTTTTTTATCGGGATTGATGAAAATAGAAACGACAGTTAATGGCTTAAAGCAAGGAGCTTGGAGACCAAAAGTGGTCTATCATTATATCCAGTGGAAAAATATAGAACCTGATTTTGTTGTAGATATTACAGGCTTTACTGATAAAAAAATAGAATCTATTTTGGCTTATGGTTCTCAGTTTTATGATGCAAATTCGAAAGAACCGGAATCGCCAATAACCAGTAAGAACTTCTTTGAAAGCTTAAATTATCGTTCAAAGGATTTAGGAAGGCTAACCGGACTGGAATATGCTGAGGGTTTTACTGCAGAAAGATATTTGGCAGTCAATAGTTTAGGAGATTTGATATAATTTTGCTGTAATTTTTTAAAAAAATTATTTGCAGAAGTAAACTTATGTTGTATATTTGCAACCGCTAAGCAAATGGTGGTTGTAGCTCAGCTGGTTAGAGCATCGGTTTGTGGTACCGAGGGTCGCCGGTTCGAACCCGGTCATCCACCCAAAAGGCAAAAGCCTCGAAGAAATTCGGGGCTTTTTTTGTGGAATAAATTTTCTTGGAATAAACCGGTTTTAATTATTGGCTTGAATATTGTATAGGAGGATGAGTAGTACAGTGTAAATTTTTATGTACTTGAAGAAGTTGTTTAGGTTTTCGTAAACAAACAATGTTTCTTAGAAATTAAAATACCCAATACTGGGATGAAAGGTTCTTTAGTACAACGCAAAGAAATTAATGGATTATAAATAGGAAATGGATTAGGAATTGACTCTTTAATAGTGCGTTATTGATGTTTTGGGGGAATATTTTTTATTTTTGAGGATTCATCTGGCTTTTGTATATCTTTGAACACATTTTTAAATACTCTTGCCTTCAAATTTTTTAAAATATCATTTTAACGCACCAAATGGAAAACAAGCAAATTAATTCTAAAATTCTTAAAAGTAATTATATTCCAACTGCTGAGTTTTATAGTCAGATTATAGATAGTTTACAAGATTACTCCATTCTCACCATTGATAATGAATTTATAATCAACAGCTGGAGTTCAGGGGCATCAAAAATTTTCGGTTATGAGCCTGATGAAATTATGGGAAAACATTTTGATGTAATTTTTACAGAAGAAGATATAGAAAATGGTGTTTCGAAAAATGAAATTGCAACCGCATTGAAAGAGGGAAGAGCAACGGATAATAGATGGCACATTTGCAAAGACAAGAGTATATTTTACGCCTATGGTTTAGTTTTTCCACTTACAGGAATTGATGGAGAGATGTTAGGATATGTTAAGATCCTTCGTGACCTAACGGAAAGAAAGAAATCAGAAGACGCGATAAAAAATTATGTAAAAGAACTTGAAGATCTAAATACTCACAAAGAAAGTGTTCTAGCTATACTTTCGCATGATTTGAGAAGTCCATTATCCAGTATTATCGCAACTACGGGATATTTGAAATCAAATTTTGAAAGAATGGATCCAAGCACCGTTAAGGAAATGCTTGAGCTCCTTTACAAAGCATCAATTGATGAGTTGAATATGTTAGACTACCTGGTCGAATGGGCACGAATAAAATATGCAGCAGAAGTGTTTTCTCCGAGAAAAATCGAGCTTGTCCAGTATGTGCAAAAAGTTTTTGATACTTTAAATGATACTGCTTCTTTAAATGCAATAAATCTGCACAATGAAATTGATGAGAATACTAAAGTTTTTGCAGATGGAAAAATGTTACTTTCCGTTATTCAAAATATAGTTTCTAATGCTATTAAACATTCACTACCCGGAGGGGAAATAATGGTTTCAGCAAAAGCAAAAGACGATAAAATAATAGTCCAGATAAAGGATTCAGGTATTGGTATGTCCAAAGAAATTCAAGACAAGCTTTTTACGCCGCAAATGAATATTCTTTCAAAAGCAAGAGTAGAAAATAAAGGTGCGGGGATTGGATTATTATTGGTAAAAGGGTTTTTAGAAAAAAACGGTGGTGAAATATGGGTAGAAAGTATAGAGGGTGAAGGCTCTTCTTTTTATTTTACATTGCCAATAGAGAAGCCGAACAAAATAGATAGTGCAGATAAAATTGAGTTCGACGAACATGCTTAATAAGCACTATAAGGTTAGTCAGTAAATTGTAAAAGTCCACATAAGTGGATTTTTTTTTGGACTAAATTCTATAGGTATTATTCCTTACAGCTGCTCTATTTAGCTGTTTCGAACGTTGTAAATAAGAGTTAAAATAGCACAGCTGAAAAACGGTAAACTCTTTATTTTTAGCTAATTTTGAGAATTGTAGTAGTAAATTAATTATACTATTTTAAAAACTAATGCCGTATGCATCAAGAAATCTCACCAATTATTAAACCTATTCAATTAATTGCCTTGCAGTCAAAGAGTGAATTAGTTATTATTGATGCCAGTAATGGAAGTGGTGCTAAAGAAAATTATGAAGCAAAACATTTGGAAGGTGCTTTGTACGTTGATTTGAATACACAGTTGGCCAATATTAACACAGATGTGTCCGTAGGTGGCAGACATCCTTTGCCTACGGTTGAACAATTTTCTGACACTTTAGCAAATCTTGGTATAACGCCAACGAGTCATGTAGTGGTTTACGATGATAAAAATGGCGCTAATGCAGCAGCACGTTTCTGGTGGATGTTAAAATCTGCGGGACACGAGAAAGTTCAGGTGCTGGATGGTGGCTTACAAGCGGCTATTAAAGCTGGATTTTCAACAAGCTCAAAAATTGAAATCCCGTTGCAAAAGGAATCGTATGAAATTGAAAATTGGTTGTTACCGTTAGCTACCATTCAAGAAATTGATAAAGTAGCACAAGAGGCTAATTTTCTTGTAATTGATGTGCGTGATGAGGAACGATACAAGGGAGAAAAAGAACCGATTGATTTAGTTGCCGGTCATATTCCGGGCGCTATAAACATTCCTTTTACCACTAATTTAGATAATAATGGGTTTTTCCTATCGCCACATGAGCTGAAGAATAAATATTTAAAAGAATTTGGGGGCAAAAAGGCTGAAAATTGTATTGTGCATTGTGGTTCCGGTGTAACCGCCTGTCACACACTTTTGGCAATTGCTTATGCAGGTCTTGAAATCCCAAAACTGTATGTGGGTTCTTGGAGTGAGTGGTCCCGAAACGATAGACCGATAGCAACTTCAAAGAAAAAGTAAATATGAATATTTTCAAAAAGAAATCTGTTTTTTTGCGTAGATACAGATGAAACAAGAGCTTTGGAGGAATTCAAAGCTCTTGTTTATGGCTCCCAAATGGAAATCCATTGTTATAGCTGAATCTATTTTTTATCGACTACGGGTCTGTTTTCTCTGTTTGCCAATTCCCATGCTATTACAAAAGCAAGTTGGGTTCTTTTGGTCAAAGCATCAAATTCTATTTTTTCAACTTCATCCGTTTTTTGATGGTAATCAGCGTGAACACCATTGAAAAGGAATACTGCCGGAATACCATGTTTAGCAAAATTATAATGATCAGAACGCTCATAAAAATGATTCGGATCTTTAGGGTCGTTGAATTTATAATCCAGATCCATTTTGATGTACTTGGCGTTTGCGATCTTACATATGTTATCTAAGTCAGTTGATAAACGATCTGAGCCAATTAAATACACATAATTGTTGGTATTCGGGTGCGCATCGTCACGACGGCCAATCATATCAATGTTGATGTCAGTAATTGTGTTAGCCAAAGGGAACAAAGGATTTTCCGAGTAATAACGGGAACCGTGCAAACCATGTTCTTCACCAGTTGCGTGAAAAAACATAATAGAACGTTTTGGTCCGTGTCCCTCTTTTTTTGCAATTTGAAAAGCTTGTGCAATTTCCAATAACGCAACTGTTCCGGAACCGTCATCGTCGGCGCCGTTGTATACTTCACCATCTTTTATACCTACGTGGTCGTAATGAGCCGAAATAACCAGGATTTCGTTTGGCTTTTCGGAACCTTCGATGAATGCCCAGACATTCTCTGAATCAGATAAGTTTTCGTTACGTTTGGCATTCAGGAAAGCAGCAGGGATTTTTTGATAATAGTCGGCTGCTCCTTTAGGAAAAGGAATGTTATTTTTCTGATATTGATTTATAAGATAAAGGCCTGCTTTTTTCTGGCCGACTGATCCTGTTTCGCGCCCTTCCATTGAATCTGCAGCGACGATGTAAAGATGTGTTTTTAAATCACTGGCTGTTATGGTATTCATGTATTTGGTAGGCTCAACGTCAATATCCATTTTTTTGACAGTGCAGCTTATGCTTAAAACAAATAGCAAACTTAATAAGGTTATTTTTTTCATGTTTTTTAATGTAAATTAATAAAGGTATAAATGGCAAATAAAGTAAGAATTATAATGAGCATAACGAAATTGATGATAAACAGGAACATACTTTTTAGTAACGAAACCAGTCGGGTTTCCCCATAAAACCGATGATGGGCCGGAAAAAAATAATAGAGCATCCAAGAGATTCCGACGAAGTTAAATACTCCAATAATGAAATCAATACCACCAGAATCTCTAAATGATGAAAGTATTTTAGTGAATAGAAACAGTATTAAAAACACTAATAATAAGAACGAAAAATAATGCAGCGTAAAGATACCATGATCAAAGTAATACCAGCGTTTTTTGTTGTGAAAAACCCATAGAAAAAAGGCGAAAAGTGGCATATAAATGAACAACACTTTCGAGAAATTATGAACGAATGAATCTTTGAATTTTTCAAATAATTCCTCTTTGTTTTTGTCTTTTACCTCTTGAAATTTTCTATTGATCATATAACTGAAATCAGATAGTTTTTCAGATTCAGGCGCATGTTGTTGTATGGAATCTAATTCCTGAACAGATTTGTAGCCAAAGTTTAAAAATTCCTTTTTTTCGCCCATCTTCACACTCTTGTTTTTAATAGAATCATTTATTGAAACTTCGCTAGTCAAAATGCTGTCTGCAGTTTTATTTCGGTTTTTCAGACTATCTTTTGCGGGGTATGTTATAGGTTCTTTTTCGTTAATTTTTACTGGATTGGATTTTTCATTTGGAAAAACGGTTATAAGAAAAAATGTTACAAAACTGATGAAAATATAAAGTCGAACGGGAGCCAAATAAGACAATCGCTTTCCGGAAAGATATTCCTTTGTTAAAGTCGCAGGTTTGAATATTAGGTTCTTTATCGTTTTCCAAAAAGCATTTTCGTAATGTGTTAAGTCTTCAAAAAAATGAATAAACAAATGATGAAATGTTTTTCGGGTATCGGTATTTTCCTGCCCACAATTAGGACAGAATCTGTTTTCTACAACATATCTGCAATTTAGACAGGTTTTGTCTTTTCTTAAAACGGTTTTCCCCATAAAAACGTTTTTTAGTTATAATCGCATCTGTATTATTTTTTCAAGACTTCATCTAAGAAAACTTTTAAATGATCGAAAGAGCGTTTAGCGGCTTTTTCATTATAAGCAGCTCCTTTAGAATTATCATTTCCGGATTCGGGATCTGTGAAAGAATGCACTGCGTTGGCGTAATATACCATTTGCCAATCGGCTTTTGAATCTCTCATTTCCTGCTGGAAAGCGGTAACTTCTTCTTTTGGTACAAAAGGATCATCGGCTCCGTGACACACTAAAATTTTAGCAGTAAGAGGCTGGGCTGTTCTCGAAGCTTCTTTTCCTAAACCACCATGAAAAGAAACTGCTCCCTTTATATTTAGATTTCCGCGTGTTGCTTCAAGCGCTCCGGTTCCGCCAAAACAAAAACCAATCACTACAATATTGTCTTTATTGGCTCCGGATTTAATTAATTGTTCCAAAGCTAAGGCAATTCTTTTTTGGTATGCTGCGTAATTTGTTTTGTAAAATCCTGCTTTTTGTCCTGCTTCCGCATTGTCTTTGGGATAATTTCCTTCACCATAGATGTCCGCTACAAAAGCATAATACCCTAGTTTAGCTAAATTTTGCGCAGTATTCTTCGAATGTTTATCAATACCTTTCCAAGCGGGAAGTATAAGGATTCCTGGTTTTTGTGGGCTTTTTTTTATGGGCTGTACTTGAAAACCATTTAGTACCTGGGTCCCATCATTATATTTTACTGCTTTTAACTGTGCAAAAGTGCTATTGGAAAACAGTATAATTCCTAAAATTAAAAAGACTATATTTTTCATAAAGTTTTATTTTTCATACAAATATCTAAAATAAAATGTGATTTTTTTATATAAACAAGCTCTTTTTAACTTTTTTTATAACAAAAACAGGCAAGAAGTAATTTGCTGTTTCGGGGAAAAAAAATCAGGGTATCGGGTTAAACAATTACTGGCCAGGATGGTAGGTTCGTTCTGCGTTTTTTAGGACGTCTTCTTTGTAGAAAAGGACCTCTTTGAATTGTCCTTTTTGGTACATCTCCGCTTGATCATAAAAATGGTTTGATTTTGGATCGCCACTATTTCCGCCAGCTAATAATGATTTTGCCTTTATTTTAGCTCCAAATTCTACAGCGCAAACAAAGCTATTGCCGCTGTAACCGTATCTTTTTTTGGAACCTTTTCGATACGAACTTGCGAAGGAGGGTAAGCACCCCCATGATGCTGAAGCATTCGCTATAGGTAGACTTTCCTTATTGTCATCGTACTCAAGAGTTATGTCACCGGACAGCCTTTGGAAACGATTTATTTCTCCCCAAGGAATTTGCCATGTGCCAAACTTCGTTTTTAATTCATTTATGACGAATTGCAATTGAGGCAGTAGTTGGTCCGCGGTGGCATTTTTTGCAAAAGATTTGGTATTTTCTATCTGATCCAATTCCCCCTGTTCAGTAATGTAGGCTTTTCTAATGATTGGATCTAATTTGAATGCCCATTCATTTGCCAATGTCGTGGCTATAGAATTGGCCTTAGCGTAATAATCCCATTTTTTTAAAATTGCAATTGGTTCCACTAGATCAGCATACAACTGTTCATTAGGTTGCGTGTTTTTTTCAAAAGAAGCAATCAGGGAAGGAATTAATATTTCAAACGCAGAAAGTTTGGTGTCATAACCGTCTGCAATTATTTTATCTAAAGAGTATTGGTTTTCTTTACTTAAAAGACGCACGGCATTTACACCTCTAAAATTTTCTCCATCAGGGGCCATATAAGGTAAATAGTTTTCCTCTTTTGGACTGTTAGTGCCAGCTACGGAATACGGATTAGAGTTGCAATTTTGCAACCATCCATTTGCAGGATTATAGAGATGGACTGTCTCAGAAATAGCGTGTAAACCTTTCCATTGTGTTGCTGAAGTTGTGCCATCCACAACTTTTGACCAGTTCAGTTTTTTATCGCGAATTGGAATAAAGTTTCCATGCCAATAAGCAATATTTCCTTTGTTATCGGCATAAACGGTATTGTTAGAGGTATTGGCTTTTAAATCCATTGCCTTTTGATAATCATCAAAACTCTTAGATTTTGTTCTCGTCCAACTTTGCACCAGACTGTTCATCGATCGGTTATTTGATTTCAGACTGATCCATTTCCCATCTCTTTTGACCATAATCGGACCATGATTGGTAAAATACGTTTTGAATTCTTTAGGGATTAACGTTCCATTTTTTAGATAACTTATAGTAAGTGTTTTTTCTTTTAAAGGCAGTAGTTTTTTATTGTATTCGTAGAATAATTTTTTGTTTTTGGCTACGATTTTTTCTGCATACAGGTCAGCCACATCCACGCCTGAAGAAGTATGCATCCAACCGCAGTTTTCATTGAATCCCTGGTAAATAAAAAATTGCCCCCAGGTAACTGCGCCATAAACATTAAGACCTTCGTCACTAGTGATTTGTATTTCGGGTCTGAAATAAAAAGACGTGTGGGGATTTATGTAAAGAATAGCATTTCCGGAAGCAGTTTTGGCAGGGGCCAAAGCAAAACCATTAGAACCTGTCTGTATTTCTTTTTCTCTTTCAGTATAAGCCACTTTAGCTGTATTTCCGGAATAAAAAGCTTTTAATTCTCCAGTAGAAAGATCAGCGGTGCTGATAGCCCCAATACTGCCGTCTGTCCAAAGTAAGGGATACCATGGTTCGAAATGACTTAATAAAACCGGCTTTGTTTCGGGGTGAGTGTGCAAGTAAAAGTTGATCCCATCGGCATAGCTGTTTAATAGTTTTTTGAGCCAGGGTGCTGCTTTTTTATAATCGGTTTTAGCTTCATTGACATCAATCAGAAGTTTGATTTCCAAATCATTATATAAAAAGGATTCTCCTTTTATTTCAGAAAGACGGCCCAGTTTTTCTATATAATTCAGTTCGACACGTTTGAAATCATCTTCACATTGGGCGTATAACATACCAAAAACAGCATCGGCATCCGTTTTGCCGTAAACATGCGCAATTCCCCAATTATCTCGAATTATAGTAACTTGTTGAGCTATTTTTTTGAGTCGGATAATTTCTTTTGCATCTGTTTTTTGGGCGATGGATTGAAAACTGATGCAGAGTAATAACAAGCCGAATTTCAGATAGTTCCTATAGTTTCTCATTTCTTTGAGCTGTTAATTGGGTATTATAATGTTATATTCCGTTTAAAAGCGCAACCCAATTCTATTATAGAATCGGTTTTTGAAATGCCCGGAATGTTATCAATTTTCTCGTAAAGGATTTTTCTCATGTGCTCATGGTTCTGCGCTACTATTTTGATATACAGCGTAAAAGAACCAGTGACATAATAACATTCTGTGATTTCAGGAATATTCTTCAATTCTTCAATTATTCTATTCGAATCCTGGTCTTTATTTAAGGTAATACCCGTAAAAGAAGCCCAGTCGTAGCCTATTTTCTTTTCGTTTATAATAGGTTTTATTCCTGCCAGAATTCCTTGCTCTGTCAATCGATTTACCCGTTGGTGCACCATGGTATTGGATATTTTTAGCGTAGTGGCAATAGCTGAAAATGCCATACGACCATCTTTTTCTAATTCTTTAATAATATTGATATCGAATTCATCTAATGCATCCATGAGATTTATTTTAAATTGAGTAAGGTTTTTTACTATTTATAAAAGTAATTATTATTTAGTAGCGAATTGAAATTAAAATCGAAAACTATTACTAAATGACTTATTTTCGTACAATTTTAAGTTATTATTAATTTTTATGGTAGTAAATTAAGTCAAAATTAATATTTTTTGTTGTAAAATAAAAAATATTATATATTTTTGTTTGAAAGTTTTAAAAAACACATGTCATGGAACAATCACATCAAGCACTTTCTTCAAAATTTGAAGCATTTATAGAAAAAGAAAATAAATATGGCGCTCATAATTATCATCCTTTACCGGTAGTTTTAGAAAAAGGGGAAGGCGTGTATGTTTGGGACGTAGACGGAAAGAAATATTTTGATTTCTTGTCGGCTTATTCGGCGGTAAATCAAGGACATTGCCATCCGAAAATTGTTGGTGCGATGGTGAAACAAGCGCAAACATTGACGTTGACTTCACGTGCTTTTTATAACGATCAGTTAGGACCTTATGAAGAATTTGTAACCAAATATTTTGGTTTCGATAAAGTCTTGCCAATGAATACGGGTGCTGAGGCTGTGGAAACAGCGTTGAAAATTTGTAGAAAATGGGCGTATGAAGTAAAGGGAATTCCTGAAAATCAAGCGCAAATAATTGTTTGTGAGGGCAATTTTCACGGAAGAACAACTACGATTATTTCGTTTTCGAATGATGAAAATGCACGTAAAAGTTTTGGACCTTTTACAGCAGGATTTATAAAAATACCATATGATGATATTGAAGCATTGGAAAACGCTTTAAAATCAACTAAAAATATAGCGGGTTTCCTGGTAGAACCTATTCAGGGAGAAGCTGGGGTGTATGTTCCTGCGGATGGCTATTTGGCAAAAGCCAAGGCGCTTTGTGAAGAACACAATGCTTTATTCATAGCGGATGAAGTGCAAACGGGAATTGCTCGTACCGGAAAATTATTAGCCGTTAATCATGAAGATGTTCATCCGGATATTTTAATTTTAGGGAAAGCTATTTCGGGTGGAGTTTATCCAGTTTCGGCAGTTTTCGCTGATGATGCGATTATGAACGTTATCAAACCAGGGCAACACGGTTCTACTTTTGGAGGAAATCCAGTTGCAGCGGCAGTTGCGATTGCAGCACTTGAAGTGGTTCGTGATGAAAATTTGGCGCAGAATGCGGCGCACTTAGGAGTTGTTTTAAGAACAGGACTTAACGAAATTGCTTCTAGAAATTCTCTAATTAAATCGGTTCGTGGTAAAGGACTGTTAAATGCAATTGTTATCGATTGTGATGAAGACTCTGATTTAGCGTGGGATATTTGTATGAAATTTAGCCAATACGGTTTATTGGCAAAGCCTACACATGGTAATAAAATTCGCTTAGCCCCGCCATTAGTGATTACCCAAACTCAAATTCACGAATGTCTTGAAATTATTGAAAAAGCATTAAACGATTTCAGATAATCTAATTGTAATGGAAAAAGCAATAAAGTTAATTAAAAACAGGTCTGATATTGGTGCAGGAACACGAGGCTCCGATTTAGGAATTGATGCTATCGAAATAGCCGCTATTAATAGAGATAGCGACTATTTTAATCAATTTGAGTTTGAAGATGTGAAAACGCATAACGAGTCTATTTATGATAAAAATCGGAGCACCTCTGCCAAAAGAATAGAACACGTTGTGGAGCAATGTACCAGAGTTTGTCATGCTGTAAAGAAAAATCTGGAACAAAATTATTTTCCGATTGTTTTATCAGGAGATCATTCCTCGGCATTGGGCACTATAAGTGGCATAAAAGCAGCTTATCAGGAACAGACATTAGGAGTAATTTGGATTGACGCCCATGCTGATTTGCATTCGCCTTATACTTCGCCTTCGGGAAATATTCATGGGATGCCATTATCGGCGGCTATTGCAGATGATAATTTAAGCTGTCAGAATAATGAGGTGCCTCTTGAAACACAGCAGCATTGGGAGGATATGAAAAATATAGGCTGTGACGGTGCTAAAGTGGTGGCCGAGGATGTTATCTATTTTGGTGTTCGCGATACCGAAGAAGCCGAAGATAAGCAGATTGAAAAGTTGCACATGAGGAATTATAAAGTTCATGAAGTACGTTACAGGGGACTGCAGACTTGTGTGGCTGAAGCTTTAAGTATATTATCAAATTGTGATATGATTTATGTTTCTTTTGATGTGGATTCCATGGATTGTGATATGATTTCTTATGGAACGGGAACTCCTGTTCCTAAAGGATTTGATCAATACGAAGTCATTGCGATTATTAATCAGATTATCGAAAGTAAGAAGGTGATTTGTCTGGAAGTTGTGGAAGTAAATCCACTTTTGGATATTAAAGGGAATAAAATGGCAGAAATAGCTTTCGAAGTTTTAGAGGCTGTTACCGCGACACTTATCTTGCCAATTGAATAGATGTCAATTTTACTAATTTTAATCGTGGGAGTATTGATTTATTTATAAAATGCAGATTTTTCTTGCAGAATGATCTTAAATTTTTTAATTAGTATATGAAATCCCAAAATTTAGATGAATTTTGGGATTTCTTTTTTACAGATTTTGCAGATTTGGTATTACTTTGTTCATTTTTTAATAAATAATAGGGCTTAAATCTTTCTATATTTATTTTGAATACAATTATAGTTAATTGTTGGTTCATCGTCACAGATTTACGTATATTTGCAATAAGTACTTTTACTTAGTTTTATTCAAAATTGTATGATACAAGTGGACCAAGCCTTATCGATTATTGCAGAAAATAGTTGCAAGATGCCAATCAGAAAAATTAAAGTGGCTAAATCACTTGGTTTTATTTTAGCTGAAGCAATATATTCGCCAATGGATATGCCGCCTTTCCGTCAGTCAGCGATGGATGGCTATGCTTTTATGCATAGTGAATTACAGCAGTTTAACGTGGTGAGTACTTCACAAGCTGGTGATTTTTCGAATAAAAAAATAAAGAAAGAGCAAGCGATTCGAATATTCACGGGAGCATATGTTCCGGATAATTTGGATACGGTTGTGATGCAGGAACATACCACGGTTAAAAATAAAACGGTTGAAATTGTTAAGATGCCTGCCCGTTTTGCCAATGTGAGAAACAAAGGCGAGCAAATTAAAGAAAATGAACTCGTACTCGAAAATAATACGGTGATTACTCCTGCAGCTATTGGTTTTTTAGCATGTTTGGGAATCACGGAAATCACGGTTTATGCCAAGCCAAGAGTAGCTATCGTAGTTACCGGTAATGAATTGGTAAAAGTGGGTAAAAAATTGCCTGAAGGAAAAATTTACGAAAGCAATTCCATTATGCTTGAATCTGCTTTGCAAGGAATCGGGATTAAGAAAATTGAAACATTTAGGGTAAAGGATAAATTAAAAGCCACAAAAAGAGTTTTAAAAAGCTGTCTTTCTGCTTTTGATGTTGTTCTTGTTTCTGGCGGAATTTCAGTTGGGGATTATGATTTTGTGAAAGAAGCGCTTTTATCTAATGGAGTTGAAGAGTTATTCTATAAAATCAATCAGAAGCCAGGAAAGCCACTTTTCTTTGGAAAAAAAGACAAAACGATAGTTTTTGCTTTACCCGGAAATCCAGCTTCGACATTGACAAGTTTTTATGTGTATGTTTATCCAGCCCTAAAAATAGGTATGGCTTTTGATGCAATTCATTTGCCGAAAATTAAAAGAAAAATCAACACTGAATTTGAAAATATATCAGGAAAATCCTTATTTTTAAAAGGGTTTTATGATGACGAAAAAGTTATGGTTTTGGAGAGTCAAAGTTCAGCAATGTTAAATACTTTTGCAGTAGCGAATGCTTTAATTTATTTGCCTTATGATGTGGCTAATATTGAAAAAGATCAGGAAGTGACGGTTATACCACTTAATTAATAGATTTCAGATGTCAATAGTAAATGATGATTTTTTGATTTTATTCGGCGTATTACTAACGGTGGTCGCTTTTTTGTACTCCAGCGTAGGACATGGCGGCGCTTCGGGGTATCTAGCGTTGATGGCTATTTTTGCATTCCCTGTTTCGGTGATGAAACCTTCGGCATTGTTGCTTAATTTGTTTGTTTCAGCGATTTCTTTTTTCTTTTACTACAAAAAAGATTTCTTCAGACCCAAATTATTTTATCCTTTTGCGATAACCTCAGTACCAGCAGCTTTTATTGGAGGAATGATTCCGTTGGAAAATAGCTTTTATAAAATATTGTTAGGAATAGTATTGATTCTGGCGGCGTTGCGATTGTTCGGGTTCTTTAATTCTAAAGAAAAAGAACTTACTGATATAAATATTCCCCTAGCGATGGGAATTGGTTTTGGAATTGGTTTATTATCTGGAATGTTAGGTATCGGCGGCGGTGTTATCCTGAGTCCGATTATTTTATTATTGGGTTGGGCAAGGTTAAAAGAAACAGCAGCGATTTCAAGTCTATTTATTCTGGTGAATTCAATTGCGGGACTTTCGGGCTATTTTATGGGGGATAAAACCTTTCCGATGGAAAGTGTTTATTTAGTTCCGATAGCTGTTTTTGGAGGGATGTTAGGTGCGTATTTCGGCAGTGGCTATTTTTCTAATAAGGTTCTGAAATATGTGTTAGCAACAGTAATCCTGATGGCGAGTGTAAAATTGATTGTCTAAGCCAATAAATGTAAAAATATGCAAGTATCGATTCTTTGTGGAGGAAAAAGCAGCCGAATGCAATCGGAGAAGGGATTGGTGTTGTACCAAAACAAACCTTTTATTGAGCATATTATTGAAGCAGTTTTGCCAATTTCGCAGAACATTCAATTGGTTACCAATACAAGCCATTATGATTATTTAGCATACAGGAAAATAAAAGATATAGTAGTTGATAAAGGACCTTTGGGTGGAATATATACAGCGCTGGTTCATTCGCAAACTGAGATGAATTTGATATTGAGTTGTGATATTCCTTTAATTTCTACTCAAATGTTAGAAGAATTGGTTGAAAAACATACGTCACATTTTGATGTTTCTGTTTTTGAAGATAAGGAACGAATTCATCCTTTGATAGGGATTTATTCGAAAAATAGTTTGCCTGTTTTAAAAAAGGCTGTTGAAGCTTCTGATTTAAAAATGATGCGCTTCATTTTAAGTGTAAAACATCAATTGATTCCGATTACGGATGCCAAAAGAGGGTTGTTTAAAAATATAAATTCTGTTGCCGAGTTAAACGAATTGAATACCAATTTATCCTAGTTAAAATGAAAAATTCAAATACACCAAAATTGACAATCGTCGGAGCAGGTCCCGGAGATGTAGAGTTAATTACTTTAAAAGCAATCAAAGCGCTGGAAAGTGCTGACGTTGTTTTGTATGATGCACTTGTAAATGAAGAGTTGTTGCAGTACGCGACGAAGGCAGAAATCATTTTTGTTGGAAAGCGTTTTGGTTGTCACGCCTACAGTCAAGATCAGATTAATGAATTGATTGTGTCGATGGCAAAGCGTTGTGGTCATGTCGTTCGATTGAAAGGAGGCGACCCATTTGTTTTTGGAAGAGGAAGCGAAGAGATAGAATATGCTCAAAAATTTGATTTGGAAATCGCTATTGTTCCGGGAATTTCATCTGCTTTAGGAGTACCGGCTTCTAACGGAATCAGTTTGACACAAAGAAGAGTTGCTGAAAGTTTTTGGGTAATTACAGGAACTACTTCAGATCATAAATTGTCTAAAGATGTCGCTTTGGCATCTCAGTCATCTGCAACGGTGGTTATTTTGATGGGAATGAATAAACTGGACGAAATTATTTCGATATATCAGAACAACAGAACTGATGATTTGCCGGTTGCTATCATTCAAAATGGAACAAAAGACACGGAGAATAAAGTAGTTGGAACCATTAGTTCTATCACGAAATTAGTGGAAGAGAAACAACTTTCATCTCCGGCAATTATTGTAATTGGTGAAGTGGTGCGAAATGCTTCAAAATTAACGACTTATTTTCGAGAGGGATTCTCAGAAGAGGAGTTCATTTTTCAAAATTTAAATTTAACAGCATGATTGCAATAAAATATTTTGGCGCCATCGCCGAGAAAACTAACAGTCAAGGAGAAGAAATTTCTTTTTCTGATTTACCTTTACATGAATTATTGGCATCATTAGAACAAAAATACCAATTGGGTCAACTTTCTTTTAGTGTTGCTATCAATCAAAAAATAATACAGGATACCGCAAATTATATTCTGAAAAGCAATGATATTGTTGCTTTATTACCTCCATTTGCAGGAGGATAGAGATTTTGATTGCTGATCAACGATTAAAAAGAACACAGCATCACTACTAAATTTTTTAATTTTTGTTTGCTGTTTTAAACCTAGATTTATGGAAACAACACGATACAACCGACAAATTATACTTCCTGAAGTAGGTATTATTGGACAGCAAAAATTGCAGCAAGCCAAAGTCCTGATCATTGGTGCAGGAGGATTGGGTGTCGCTGTTTTACCTTATTTGGCTGCAGCCGGAATAGGAGAAATTGGCATTATTGACGATGACAGAATTGAAGTGACCAATTTGCAACGCCAAGTGATTTACAAAAGCAGTTCGGTGGGCAAAAGTAAAGTTCTTGAGGCAAAAGAAATGGTTCTGGCATTGAATCCTTCGATAAAAATTAACGCTATCACCGAAAAATTAAATTCAAAAAATGCAATTAGTTTATTCGAGCACTATGATATTATGGTCGATGCCACGGATAATCTGAATACCAAATATTTGATTAATGATGCGTGTTGTGTAACCAATAAGCCATTTGTTTACGGTTCTATATATAAATTTGAAGGACAGGTTTCTGTTTTCAATTATGAAGATGGACCTACATACCGCTGTTTATTTCCTGAGGAAGCCAGCGAGGTGAGAAACTGTAATGATGCTGGTGTTATGGGGATATCGGTTGGGATTATCGGTATGTTTCAAGCGAATGAAGTGTTGAAAATGGTTTTGGGAGCAGGAGAGTTGTTGTCGGGTAAATTACTAGTGTATAATATGTTGAATAACGAGCAACAGAAGTTTGAGTTTTCAAAAACAGTTGTGACTACTTGGGACGCAGTAGCTTTCGAGAATAAACATACCGTAGTTGAAACTTCAACCATTGAAATTCTTGCTTCTCTTGCATTGGAACAAATAAATAATTCAGCAGTTGTTTTTCTTGATGTTCGAAATTTAGATGAATATCCAAAAATAACAATCGAGAACGGAATTCAAATTCCCTTAGACCGTTTAGAAGCAGCCTTGCATAAACTAGATGCCAATGGATTGCTATTTGTTTTTTGCCAGTCAGGAATTAGAAGTAAAAGAGCGGTTGAAATCCTTAGAAATAACAATTTTAAGAATGTTAAAAGTATCGTTGGTGGTGCAAATGAATTGGATAAAATACTACATAAAGGAACTATTTCTGTTTTCTAAAATATAAAAATAATTATCATGAGTAAGAAAACTGTTTTCATTCAGGGACCAATTTCTTCGGATTTTATAGGGCAGTCGATTGCCAAACACCAATCGAAAAAGACTATTGGTGCGCACAATATTTTTTTGGGTCAAGTGAGAGCCGATGAAATTGATGGTAAAACGGTAGCTGCAATTGATTACACAGCTTATGAAGAAATGGCGGACGAAGCGCTGAATGCTATTAGAGAGAAAGCTTTTGCACAATTCGATTTGATTTGCATGCACATTTATCACAGTTTGGGAGTGGTTAAAGCAGGAGAAATCTGTTTGTTTGTCTTTGTTTCTGCAACCAGAAGAAAGCAAGTGTATGACGCCACGGAAGCGATAGTGAATTGGATTAAAACAGATGTGCCAATTTTTGGTAAAGAAATATTTGAAAACAGTACTTTTACCTGGAAGAAAAACACGTTATAAATGGTTGATATCACACATAAAATAAGTACGCTCCGAACAGCAACGGCAAAGGCAACAGTAATTGTTAGTCTTCAGGAAACAATTGCTGCCGTTGTGAATAATCTGGTTCCAAAAGGAAACGTACTGGAAATGGCAAAAACAGCAGGTTTATTTGCAGTGAAAAACACACATTTATCCATTCCGGATTGCCATCCTATTCCAATTGAATTTACATCGGTGGAGTATGAAATCAACGAATTAAGTATCGATATTATTTTTAAAGTTAAAACGGTTTATAAAACCGGAGTTGAGGTAGAGGCAATGCATGGTGCTTCGATCGTGGCGCTGACGATGTATGATATGCTTAAACCAATTGATAAAAACATAGAAATTTCCACGATTAAGTTAATCAGTAAAGAAGGTGGAAAATCGTCTTTCAAAAATAGATTTCCATCGGTAATTAAGGCAGCGGTTTTTGTTTGTTCAGATTCCATTTTTGCAGGAGATAAACAAGATCGATCCGGTAAAATAATTGTCGAAAAATTAGAAGTTTGCGGAGTTGAAACTACGCATTACGAAATTATCCCTGATGAAATTGATATGATTCAGGAGCGAACTAAAGCGTACGCAAAAGAAAATCAACTAATCATTTTTACTGGAGGCACAGGGCTTTCCCCAAGAGATGTTACACCCCAAGCTTTGGAACCGCTATTAGAAAGCAGAATTCCTGGAATTGAGGAAGCAATACGGAGTTATGGACAACAACGCATGCCGTACTCCATGCTTTCCAGAACAGTTGCAGGAACTTTAGGGAATTCATTGGTATTGGCCTTGCCAGGTTCAACCAATGGAGCAAAGGAATCTATGGATGCCATATTTCCTCATGTGCTTCATGTTTTTCATATTTTAAAAGGTAATAATCATGATACCAAATAATGCTGTTTTAACGGATGATTTTGGACGTAAACATAACTATTTGCGTATTTCTCTAATTGAGAAATGCAATTTGCGTTGTACCTATTGCATGCCAGCTGATGGAATTGTATTAAGTCCAAAGGCGAGTTTGATGACCGCAGACGAAATTCACGCCATCGCCCAAACCTTCGTGAATAATGGTGTTGATAAAATAAGACTTACCGGGGGAGAACCTTTATTAAGAAAAGATTTTCCTGAAATTATAGCCAGACTTGCTTCGCTCCAAACGGAGATCTCCATTACTACAAACGGAATTCTGATCAAGAGGCATATTGCGGTCTTAAAGGAGTTTAACGTTAAAAAAATCAACCTGAGTTTAGATACTTTGGTTGCTTCAAAATTTAATTCTATTACACTGAGAGACCAATTTCAGAGCGTTATTGATAATTTACACCTGTTACTGAGTAATGATTTCAAAGTCAAAGTAAATGTGGTTTTAATTAAAGGATTCAACGATGATGAAATACTGGATTTTATTAAACTAACTCAATTTTTACCGATTTCGATTCGATTTATAGAATTCATGCCTTTTGCAGGAAATGACTGGGATCGAAGCCGAATGGTTTCTCAAAATGAAATTCTGGAACAGGTAAAAAATCATTTTCCAGCATCGGATTTAAAGAAATTGGAAGACGATAAAAACTTTACTGCAAGAGAATTCAAAATAAAAAACTACCTGGGTAGCTTTGGGATAATAAGTTCTATAACCAATCCTTTTTGTGATGGCTGTAATAGAATTCGATTGACTGCTAATGGAAAAATAAAAAACTGTCTGTTCTCCAACTCCGAAACAGATTTGTTGACGCCTTTCAGAAACGGTGAAGCAATAGAAGATCTCATCAGTTTTGCCATTAAAAATAAGAAGAAAGTAAGAGCAGGAATGAATACTATTGAAGATGTAAACAATCCCACTTTGAATCAGGATAACCGAAGCATGATTGCTATTGGCGGTTAATTTTCTATGTATTTTGTATAAACAAAACAATACTACTCTAATTAAGATCTTTATTCCTAATAGCCAGATCAAGTCCTTACGATGCTATCTGGAAAACTTCACTTCATCTTTTTTTTAAGCATTTAAAAATAAATTTGGAAGTGAAAATAGTATTTTTTACATTTACATAATCGATTATGTAATTAACTATATAAAAATAAAAGATGATATTCGAAAAAACAGGAAAAATGGCATTGGGCAGTCGGTTGCGATTATTGACTGCAAAAGTAACTGAGGACGCAGCACAAATTTATGCGCTATACAAGGTGGAATTTTCTCCAAAATGGTTTCCAGTGTTCTTTGTCCTTTCAGAAGAAGGCGAAAAGACCATTACCGAAATCGCTAACGAAATTGGGCATTCCCAACCATCGGTGACTAAAATAGTTCAGGAGATGAAAGTAGCCGGGTTGGTAGAGGAGAACCTTCAGTCTAAGGATAAACGCAGGAATATCGTTGGATTAACCCAAAAGGGAGTATTGCTGTCGGAACAAATCAGAGTGCAATGCACAGACGTTGATGCTGCCATTGCAGGAATTATAGAGGAAGCTACCTATAACCTTTGGGAAGCGATTGCAGAGTGGGAATTTCTGCTGGAACAAAAGTCTTTGTTCAGAAGAGTACAAGAGCAAAAGAAAGTACGAGAAAGTAAAGACGTCCAGATTGTGGAATACGAATCCCAGTATCAGTCTGCCTTTAAAGCACTCAATGAAGAATGGATTTCTACTTATTTTGAAATGGAAGAAGCCGATTATAAAGCATTGGACAATCCAAAAGAATACATTCTGGACAAAGGAGGGAAGATATTTGTTGCACTACACAATAATGAACCCCTTGGCGTTTGCGCACTGATTAAAATGAACGACTCCAGCTATGATTTTGAAATGGCAAAGATGGCGGTTTCTCCAAATGCACAGGGGAAAAACATCGGATGGTTGCTTGGTCAGGCCGTAGTTGATGCCGCAAAGGAATTGGGTGCTTACAAATTATACCTGGAAAGCAATACCATTCTTAAACCCGCTATCAATCTATATCAGAAATTAGGTTTCCGGAAAATTGCCGGACAAGCCACACCTTACAAACGCTGTAACATTCAAATGGAATTAGACTTAAAATAATTAACTTTAAAAAATATGAAAAATATAGTTAAAAAAGAGAATGCTATTTCAAAACAATTTTTGGGAGTTGATTTTGTTGTTCTTTCCATTGGTAAAGATTCGATGGTAACAAAAATGCTGTATAAATCGACTGATTTTGTTCCTTTCCATAAACACCCTAATGAACAAAGCGGTTATGTTATTTCCGGGAAATACAAATTGAAATTTGCTGGGGAAGAATTTTTATTATGCGAAGGAGATACCTATTCCATTCCTGCCAATAGCGAGCATTCCATTGAAATTATTGAAGCAGGTCAGGTAGTTGACGTTTTTACACCCATCCGTGAGGATTATTTATAAAGAATTATTTTATACTAGCCAACAGTCCGATAACCCAACGGTACGTTATACGTGCAAATATATCCGGCTGGTAGAAACAAAAAAAGTAGATTTCTTGGAAAATATAAGAGGTGCTCCGGAACGGACCACCTCTTACTATGATATACAAGGTGTTGTTAGGTCAAGTCGAAGCGATCAAGATTCATTACCTTGTTCCAGGCAGCCACAAAGTCTTTAACGAACTTCTCTTGAGAATCATCACATCCATATACTTCAGCGATAGCTCTAAGCTCTGAGTTCGAACCGAAGATAAGATCGACACGACTACCCGTCCATTTCAATTCGCCTGTTGCACGGTCACGGCCTTCAAATTCTTCTTGAGAATCTAAAGCTGCTTTCCAAGTCGTACCTAAATCAAGTAGGTTCACAAAGAAATAGTTAGTAAGAACCTCAGGACGCTTCGTGAAAACACCGTTTTGAGACTGATCAAAGCCTGTGTTAAGGACACGCAAGCCACCCACAAGAACGGTCATCTCTGGCGCTGTCAGCGTCAATAATTGTGCCCTGTCCACTAACATTTCCTCCGTGGACACAGTGTATTTTGTCTTTACATAGTTACGGAAACCGTCTGCTTCAGGTTCCAGGACAGCAAATGATTCCACATCCGTTTGTTCTTGTGAAGCATCAGCTCTTCCCGGTGTAAATGGAACTTTTACAGTATGACCCGCATTTTCAGCAGCTTTCTCAATTGCTGCACATCCGGCAAGAACGATCAGGTCGGCCAGTGAAACCTGCTTACCGTCAAACTGAGCGCTGTTGAATGCTGTTTGAATCCCTTCAAGAGTGCTAAGTACCCTTTCCAGTTGAGCTGGATTGTTAACTTTCCAGTCTTTCTGCGGTGCAAGACGAATACGAGCACCGTTTGCGCCACCGCGTTTATCGGAGCCACGAAACGTTGATGCTGAAGCCCAGGCGGTAGCTACCAGTTCGGATACTGTTAATCCTGAATCCAGTATTTTAACTTTCAGCGCAGCAATATCATTATCGTCAATTAGTTTGTGTGTTACACTTGGGATAGGGTCCTGCCAGATCAGTTGTTCCTGAGGTACTTCTGGACCAAGATAGCGTGCAATCGGGCCCATGTCACGGTGTGTTAACTTGAACCATGCACGACTGAAGGCATCTGCAAACTCCTGCGGATTCTGGTGGAAATGTCTTGAAATGGGTTCATAAATAGGATCCACTCTCAAGGCGAGGTCAGCGGTAAGCATTGTTGGTGCGTGACGCTTTGAAGGATTATGGGCATCCGGCACTGTACCGGCACCTGCACCAGCCTTCGGTTTCCATTGATGCGCTCCAGCTGGACTTTTGGCTAACTCCCATTCGAAACCGAACAGGTTTTCGAAGTAGTTGTTACTCCACTTCGTAGGAGTAGTAGTCCACGCTCCTTCAAGGCCACTGGTAATAGTATCTTCTCCATTTCCGGTGCCAAATGTATTTTTCCAGCCACAACCCTGCTCCTCCATGGGCGCAGCTCCAGGTTCTGGACCAACATACGTACTTGGGTCGGCAGCACCATGGGTTTTTCCGAAGGTGTGACCACCAGCGATAAGCGCGACAGTTTCCTCGTCATTCATTGCCATTCGGGCAAAAGTCTCGCGAATGTCACGGGCTGATGCAAGTGGATCAGGATTTCCGTTTGGACCTTCCGGATTCACGTAGATAAGTCCCATCTGAACGGCAGCAAGAGGATTTTCCAGATCACGATCACCCGAATAGCGATTGTCGTCCAGCCACTTTCCTTCAGAACCCCAATAGATGTCTTCTGCAGGCTCCCAAACATCGGCACGTCCGCCAGCAAAACCGAAGGTCTTGAATCCCATTGATTCAAGGGCACAGTTTCCAGTGAGGATCATCAGGTCAGCCCATGAAATTTTCTTACCATATTTCTGTTTGATTGGCCATAGTAGTAGACGAGCCTTATCGAGGTTTGCATTGTCAGGCCAACTGTTAAGTGGCGCAAATCGCTGTGTGCCGAAACCCGCACCGCCACGGCCATCGGCGATACGGTACGTACCTGCGCTATGCCATGCCATACGAATAAAGAACGGTCCATAGTGACCGTAATCTGCTGGCCACCATTCTTGAGATGCGGTCATCAGATCGAAGATGTCTTTCTTCACGGCCTCCAGATTGAGGCTATTGAACGCTTCGGCATAGTTGAATTCCGCTCCCATTGGATTGGATAGGGGCGAGTTTTGGCGAAGTATATTTAATTTTAATTGATTAGGCCACCAGTCACTGTTTCTTGTACCAGCGCCAGCGCTTTTCTTTTGTGCTGCTCCTGAGAACGGGCACATACTTGCGTCACCAGGTAATGTGTTCAGATTATTGTTGTTTTCCATAATAGGGCTGATTTTTGTTTTATAAACTTTCAATGCTAATTTAGCAATTTTTATTTATGAAAATTATTTTTTCAATAGATAAAAATTATAGCTATTATTAAAGTCAGTTATGCAATCAACTTATGGAAAAATGATTAAATAGTGCAGGGGAATCGGAGTTTTTGGAAATCGCCCAGGGGGAAGTACTCCTACAAACGCAAGAATCATTGAAATACCTGATTGATCCGGAATAAAAGCAAAAATATTACTTTCTATTGCAGTTTTGTAATCACTTTTCAGCAAAGCTAAAAATGATAGCGTTTTAGGTAGTAGTTAATTAGTGTAACTCCACCTTAACATTATACAGGTTTAGACTTAAAATATTTTCAATAGAACCAAAAGTAGAAATGCTCTTTTGATATTCTCTTTCTTTTTTTAAATCAATTTGTTTTACACAGTTCTGGAAACGGCTTACTTCTTTTAGGTTTGTAAGAATTAAACCGGGAACGGGTGCATTTTTTCCATCTTTGTCTTTGGAAACCATTGTGAAATAAGAAGAATTGCAATGTTTTACGACTCCTGTCTGAATATTTTCGGCTTCTACACGAATACCAATAATCATGGAACTGGTTCCCACGTAATTTACACTTGCTTTCATAGTTACCAATTCGCCCACCTCAATAGGCTTTAAGAAATTCACTGTATCTACAGAAGCGGTTACACAATAATTTCCGGAAAACTTTGAAGCGCAGGCAAAAGCAATCTGGTCCAGTAATGACAAAATATAACCTCCATGTATTTTGCCACTAAAATTAGTATGTGAAGGTAACATTAATTCAGAAATGGTTATGTGAGATGAGCTTACTGTTTTGAAAGTATTATTCATATGTCGATTTTTGTTATTTTTAAAAGGACTGTTTTCTCTTTTGAACTGATGTTATACAGAGTCCAGTTTTTCTCCTTTCAATACTATGAAATTTATTTTTGGAGATTCACATAAAGAGCAGCAATAGTCCTCGGGTAAATCTTTAAATAAAACCCCTTTTTCAATGCCTTGAATAGTATCACCGTATTCTGAATTGTATAAAGTCAGGCATTCCGGACATTGGTGAATGTCTTGTTCTTTTTTCTCTTTTTTTGTGGCCGTTGTATTTACTTCAATAATTAGATTTCCCAGTTCTTCAAAATATTTTCTGCTCAGTTCAATCAAGATGGTTGGCAATTCCAGTTTGTCTACATCTTGTGCGTGAACAATATATTCTTTAGTATTTGGGTCAAAATTTTTGGCATACAAAACATTATAGGTATCCCTAATTTTGATGGATTCTAAGTCTTTTGGTAATTCATTTTTTTCGACCACAATCGAAGTGAAATAATGGCCTTCACGATTGTATTCGGATATACCAAAGGTAAGTCCGTACGTACTTATGTCAAACTGATCCAGCGTTCGAACCAGGAAAGTTTTAAGATTTAAAGCCCATTCCATGGCAACAGGCAAATGCCAGTTTAGTTCCAATAAAGAGTGGCGAACATTAATTCCTTTTTTACCTAAGAATTTTTCCCAATCTAATTTTCGCTCCTTTGGAATCCCTTTTACGATAAAAGACTTCCAGGGGGTGATGCATATTTTACCAATTTTGCAATCAAAACATAAATCGCACATTTCTTTTAAAAAGTCTAAATCGTATAGGTTGTTTCTCCAGTACAATCCCAACCAATATTGATCAATTCCCAATCGATTCATTCCTTCATAATAAGGAAAAGGATAGAAAGGAATGTTCAACGGTTTGTCAATAGTTCTATTATTGGTGTCTACAGCATCGCTGACCAATTGAAAAATCATTTCAACAGAATCCGGTTCTTCTTCGAGTATTTTTTCAATAGCATAATATACTTCGGCGATATTCCAACTATAAATCAGGACGGGATACATTTCCATTTTATCCCATTTTGGCAAACGGATGTATAAAAACCAATAGTCTTCATGGTCCGAAGCAATAAAGTTGATATGACCCGTAAACAAAGGAACTAACTGTTGTTTTGGATCGGTGATGTTTACTTTTAGCGTTGGTTGTTCTTTAAATTGCTCTAAAATATATAAAAACTTATTTCCCGTAAGCCAGGGAGTATTTCTAAAAATATCTGTCGATACGTAGGAAGAGACGATGTTGTTTCCGCTTTTTTCATTGGGATAAACAAAATAATTCTTACCTGTTTTTTCCCTTTCGATAGGGCTAAAACCTTTAGGAAATATAATGTCTTGTCGAGAACCAAAGGAGATGGCATCCAATCCTTGTTCTAAAGCCATATTTACAATTACTCGTAATTCACCTGGTGAAATTACGCCTCCTTTTACTATTAGTCTTGTCAATTCCATATTCTTTTAGTTTTTAGTGCCAACTATTATTTACACTTTGATAAGATTTCTTTTACTTCGGTTTTGCAACTTCCACAACCTAATCCAGCACCGGTGGTTCGGCATAATTCAGTGAAATTAGTAACGCCTCCTTTTATGGCTTCTTCAATATTTCCGCTTCCTACCTGGCTGCAAGAGCAAACTAATTTGCCTATTACTGGTTTAGTATTCGAACTTCCTCTAAGTAGCGTATTTCTTTTATCAGATAATTCGATTTTGCTTTCAATCATGGTTTTAAATTCGGCAAACTCATTTTTATCACCCATCAAAATAGCGCCCACCAGCAAGTCGTTTTTGACGATACACTTTTTATAGTATCTTTTTCCTAAATCAGCAAACACAATTTCTTCGTACGAATCATCGTTGTCCGGAATTTCTATTTCGCCAATACTACATAAATTGATGTCTTCAAGTTTCAGGATATTCATCAAAACGGAACCTTTATAAAAACTGCTGATATCGCCAGCCATAAAATTCGCTAATACGTCAGCTTGTTCTTCAGCTGCTGAAGTAATTCCGAATAGCTGATTATTGAATTCCGCTATTTCACCAATGGCAAATACATTTGGATTCGATGATTGTAAATACTGGTTTACTTTTACACCACGTCCGCAGGATATTCCTGATTCTTTGGCTAATTCTATATTAGGAATAGTACCAATGGTATAGACGATGGCATTGGCAGTTATAATTCGACCACTTTTTAGGGCAATTTCGATTTCGTTTGGATTGTCTGTTTCGAATACGGTACTGACTTCATTATCAAAATAAATTTGGATGTCACGAAGTTGTACTTCTTCAGCAAGTAATTTGCTGGAAATTCGGTCTAATTGACGTTCCATTAATCGGGAAGCCCTTTGGATTATCGTGATTTTTACTTTTTTATGTTTTAAAGCAGCAGCCAATTCTAATCCTAATAATCCACCACCTACGATTACCACATGTTGCTCTTCCGGAACTAATTTAGTATTATCCAAGTAGTTTTTTAATCGGTCCGCATCTTCTTTTTTTCTGATTGTGAATCGTCCTGGTAAGTGCAATTGTGCATTTTCAGGAACAAAAGGTCGGCTTCCTGTTGCTAAAATTAAAGAATCAAAAGAATGGGTGATGCCATTACTATCGAGAATTATATTTTCTTTAGTATTGATGTTGTCGATTGAAACGCCCGATTTCATAGTAATGTTTAGCTTACTTAAGGCTTCGTCTTTTATTTTTAAAAGTTGTTCCCAGCTTAGTTCCGCAGTTACGTATTCAGGCAATAGAACCCTGTTGTAAAATGGATTTTCTTCGTTCGAAAAAACAATGATTTCATCAGAAGTATTGATTTCTCTGTAGTTCTGAATGAATCGGAAAGCGGCCGCTCCAGCGCCCACAACAGCGATTTTTTCGAAAGGTTTTACATATTTAGTAACAGACACGGTTGTGAATTTGAAATCTGGCTCTTTCGAAATAGGATCTACAAGGGTATTGGTCAAATTATTTGTTCTGTTCAAATCATTTTCAAGCTGTTTCCCCCAGTGCATCGGCAAGAAAACAACGCCTTCTCTAATGGTATCAGCAACTTTTGCTTTTACACGAACAGTTCCGTTTTTACTGGTTACTACAACAATATCTCCGTTATGTATTGAAGCTTTGTAGGCGTCAATGGGATTTATTTCAAGTACAGGGCTCGGAATATGCGTCATCAATCGGGACACTTTGCCGGTTTTAGTCATTGTATGCCATTGGTCTCGTATGCGACCTGTGGTAAGAATATACGGAAAGGTAGTATTAGGTTGTTCCGAAGTGTTTTCAATAGCCGTTGGGATATTAAAAATTGCTTTTTGGGATGGCGTATAGAATTTTTTATCGGTAAATAAACGTGGGGTTCCGGGATGTCCATAGTCAGGAACAGGCCATTGGAAAGTACCTTCGTTTTTTAGACGATTGTAATTTAAAAAGGAGATATCTATATTGGTGTTTTTTGTCATTAGACAATGCTCTTTATAGATATCTTCGGTACTATTAAAATTAAAACCTGTGAAATTCATTTTTTTAGCAAAACGAGTCAGAATTTCAACATCCGAAAGGGCTTCTCCCGGTGCATTGATACCTTTTGGCAAATAAGAAATTCGTCTTTCAGAATTGGTCATGGTTCCTTCTTTCTCCAGCCAACCTGCTGCCGGTAATAATAAATCGGCAAATTTTGATGTGTCAGCATTATGAGAAATGTCTTGCACCACAACAAATTTGGCATTCGCCAGCGCTTTTTCCACTCTGCGAGAGTCTGGCAAACTTACCAGCGGATTAGTACATATAACCCAAATCGCTTTCATTTTTCCAGATTCCAAAGCTTCAAACATTTCGGTAGCCGTCAGTCCCGGTTTTTCAGATATATCTTGAACTCCCCAAAAATCAGCTACCTCTTTACGATGTACGGGATTGTTTAATTCTTTATGTACGGCCAGTAAATTAGCCATTCCGCCTACTTCACGACCACCCATAGCATTAGGCTGTCCGGTCAGGGAAAAAGGTCCAGAACCTGGTTTTCCTATTTGTCCCGTTAACAAAGAAAGGTTAAGTAAAGCCGTGTTTTTGTCTACTCCAATAGCACTTTGATTGAGTCCCATTGCCCATAGTGAAAGAAATCCTTTGGCTTTACCAATGATGTCAGCCGCTAATTTGATGTCATTTAAAGGAACACCGCAAAGTTTAGATGCCTTTTCTAGGGAACTAGAAAGTACAAGGTCTTTGTATAATTTAAAATTTTCTGTATGGTTTTTAATAAAATCATTGTCGGCATATCCTTTTTCGATTAGTCTTTTTGCTAAAGCATGATATAAAATAATGTCAGTGCCCGGGATGATTTGTAAATGCAAATCCGCTGCCAAAGCCGAATCTGTTTTTCGAGGATCAATTACAATGATTTTTGTTTTCGGATTTTTTTCTTTGTGTTGTTCAATTCTTCTAAAAAGAATAGGATGGCACCAGGCAGGGTTAGCTCCTGTTATTAAAAAAGTATCTGCCAGTTCAATATCGTCGTAAGCAATAGGCACAGAATCTTCACCAAATGTTTTTTTGTAACCTGCCACCGCTGAACTCATGCACAAGCGGGAGTTAGTGTCGATATTATTGGTTTTAAGGAATCCTTTTACCAGTTTGTTAACTAAGTAATATTCTTCGGTAAGACATTGTCCAGAAATATAAAATCCAACACTGTCAGGACCGTGTTTCTTTATTATAGAGGAAAAAACTGCTGCTGCGCGATCCAAAGCGGTATCCCAGCTCACTCTTTCCATAGGATGTGATTTACTCCAGCGCATTTCCGGATAGAGAATTCTGTCAGAAGTATCATTAACTACATAATGAAGGTTCATTCCTTTAGAACAAAGCATCCCTTTATTTACCGGGTGATCTTTATCTCCGGTAACGGATACTCCATTTTTAGAGTCAGTGGTTACTATAATTCCGCATCCTACTCCACAATAGGAACACGTGGTTTTGATTTCTGAATTTTGCATTATTGAATTTCTTTATTAATAATGAAAGCTTAGTATATTGATCTGTTTGTATCTTACGAAAGTGTAAAAATAAGTATTTTTACGTATTAATACGTATTAAATGAATTTTATTTTATAATTTTGGTTAAAATAAATATTTAGTACCAAATCATTTTGTGAACGATTTTAAATTTTACCCATGAAAGAAGAATTTGCCACTTGCAGTACCTGTATAAATGAAAATTGTTTTATAAAAAAACACATTCATTTAGAACAAATGAAAAATTACATTGATAGAAAGCGCAGTTTTACTTGTAAAAAAGCGCAACAGTTTGTCATTGAGGGTGCACCAATTCAGGGTTTGTACTTTATTTACAAAGGAAAAGTAAAGACGGTAAAAACAGGAATTAATGGAAGAGAACAGATCGTACGATTAACCAAAGATGGTGATACGGTTGGTTTTAGAGGTTTTGGTACCAGTAAACGCTATCTTATTGGGGCTTATGCGCTGGAAGACACTACGTTGTGTAATTTTAGTAATGAAGATATGCTGGAAATACTTCATAATGTTCCCGAATTTACCTTTGATTTAATGTTGTTTTATGCGGAAGAACTCAATAAGAGTGAGAATAATATTCGCAAAATTGCGCAAATGAATGTCCGAGAAAGAGTAATTGATACCTTATTATATATACATCGAAAATTTGGACAAGTGAATGGTGTGATAGAGCTTGATTTGTCCAGAAAAGAAATTGCCGATTTTGCTGGAACCACTGATGAGCAAGTGATACGGGTGATTTCAAGTTTAAAAAAAGAATCACTTATTAAAACTGTCGGTAAAAAAATAGGGTTAGTTAATGCCGATAAATTAAGATCAGAAATTAAAGAGCATAAATAGTTGCTGCAATAATTTCCATTTTCTCTTCTTCCTTCTTTTTTCTTCAATACAGGATCTCCAACTAGAGAACGTAGAATCTCGTGCCTTTTTAGTCGAATTAATAGTCATTTATTTTGTGTTTTTGAAATCGGATTAGCACGATTTCTCCCAAGTAAATTTTTATCATACGTATTCTTTACTACGTGTTCGATATTGCTTAAGCCTTACTCTTGCTGCTTTTGTATCAATTATCTGTCAAAAAGCAGAAACTAAACCGCCTTAATCACGTTGTTTTTAGTATTAAAAAGTGGTTTTAGTATGTTTTTTATATAGTATCTAAGTATTAGTACTTACGTAAATTTGCTTCATACTAATTAAAACACATTATTATGCAAAAGTTTAAAACCACATTATTAGGCACTCAAGGTTTGAAAATTACAAAAATTTCAGCTGCAAATTTTTCAAAATCTATCTTCTTGGGAATAGCCTTAACATTTATAAGCCACAATGAAGCAAAAGCGCAATTAAGTGCAACAGGACAAATTAGACAAAGAACCGAACTTAGAGCAGGTCAGGGAACGTTACAAAAAGAAGCAGACAAAGCAGGATTGTTCGTCTCTCAAAGAGCACGATTAAATGTAGGATTCACAGGATACAGATTCAAAGTATTTATGGCGTTACAGGATGTACGTGTTTGGGGACAAGATGCTTCTTCTATCAACAGAACAACTACAGAGGCAAATAACGGTGTCATGCTACATGAAGCTTGGGGAGAGATTATGTTAAACGATACTACTAGTACTATTCAGAATTTATCTATAAAAGCAGGACGTCAGGAAATCTCCTATGATGATCAAAAAGTATTAGGAGGTTTAGATTGGTTGCAACAAGCCAGAAGACATGATGCAATTGTTTTCAAATTTGCAAACAAAGGATGGATTGCTGATGTTGGAGCGGCATTCAATCAAAATAAAGAACTTAATGCTAGTACAATTTATAATGGTGTTCCTACAGCGTATGGAGCTGGTACAAACGGGATTGGTACGATGTACAAGTCGTTTCAATACGCTTATCTAGGAAAGAAATTTTCTTTCGGAGATGTATCGTTTTTATTCTTCAAAGATGATTTTAATAAGTACACTAATGTAACTGCGGGAGTTCCAGCGGTAACAACTAAAGTCTATGGAGAAGGAGTTTGGAGTCGCAATACTACCGGATTTTATTTCAACACTAATGTTACGAGAAAATTCAATCTTACGGGAAGTTTGTACCATCAGGGTGGAAAGGACAAAGACGGCAGATCTATAAGTGCGAATTTGGCTTCCATAACATCGACTTTGCAAGTAGGAAGAAAATTATTTGTAGGTCCTGGAATTGATTATCTATCAGGAACAGACGGTACTAAAGCAGTAACAGCAACTTCAGAAAGCAATCTTTTTGATCCATTATACGGAACACCACACAAATTCTGGGGAAGTATGGATTATTTCTATGCAGCGAATGGTTTTGGAAAACAAGGATTACTAAACTATTTCTTCAAAGCAAAATACAATGCAAAAGACAACCTTACTTTTTTTGTGGATGTTCATGGTTTTGCAGCAGCAAACAAATTATCTAATGGTGCAGGAGGAGAACTGGATTCTTATTTAGGTACTGAAGTTGACTTATTAGTACGATACAATTTAACTAAAATGATCAATTTAGAAGCAGGGTATTCTTTTATGAAAGCAACCAATTCAATGGCTTCAGCTGCTGTTAAAAATGTTACTACACCAGATCTTAGCCCTCAATTCGCCTATGTGATGGTAAATATCAAACCTAATTTTTTAGCTAAAAAATAGACAAATAGAAGTATTTAATCCTTAAATGAAAACAAAATGAAAAAACTAAATAAACAATTAACAAGGAATTCCAAAACAATACTATTGACCTTGTTTGCCGTAATGATAGCATCTCTTACAACAATAAGCGCTCAAGGTGATCCCGTAAAATTGGGTTTCATACCGTTAACAGATTGCTCACCAATTATTATGGCTAAGGAGCTGGGTCTATTCAAAAAATACGGTGTTGAGGTAGTGGTAACTAAAGAATCGTCCTGGGCTAATGTTCGTGATAAGATCTTAACAGGAGAATTAGACGGAGCACATTGTTTGTATTCTATGCCATTCTCAGTATACACCGGAGTTGGAGGAAAAGCAGGATCTGAAATGAAAATTGCAATGATGCTGAATGTAAACGGACAGGCTATTACACTTTCAAAAGATTTTTGTGGAAAGGTTGGTTTTAAACAAATGAATAAGGTAACTCCAGTTGTGGCCGCTAAATTGAAAGCTGAAAAAGAAGTGACATTTGCAATGACTTTCCCTGGAGGTACGCATGATTTATGGTTGCGTAACTGGATGTCAGTTGCCGGTTTGAATCAAAAAGCAGTAAAAATCATCACCATTCCGCCACCACAAATGGTAGCTAATATGAAAGTTGGAAATATGGATGGGTTTTGTGTAGGAGAGCCTTGGGGTGGAGTTGCCGTAAAACAAGGAATTGGATTTACACAAGTTGCTTCTCAAGATATTTGGAAAGATCATCCTGAAAAAGCTTTGGTGGTGAACAAAGATTTCAGCGCAAAGCGTAAAGCAGATTTAGTAAAAGTAATGAAAGCGGTAATGGAAGCTTGTATCTGGTTAGACAATCCATCTAATCGTAAAAAAGCAGCTTCTATTATTGGTAGAGCGCCTTATGTGAATGCTCCGGCTGATGTAATCGAAAACAGATTGATGGGGAATTATGATTTAGGTTGTAATCAGGGAACACAAGTTTATACCAAAGATTATATGTTGTTTCACAAAGGAGGAATGGTAAATTTCCCTCGTAAGTCACATGCAATATGGGCAATGGCACAGTTTGTACGATTTGGATATTTGAAAGAAGCACCAAATTATGCTGCAATTGCTGATAAATTGATCTTAGATGATTTGTATAAAGAGGTAGCAGCCAGTATGAAAGTGAAAGTACCAAATGATGATATGAAACCGTTTGCTCTTACTATGGACAAAACTGTTTTTGACCCGGCAAATCCTGCAGCGTACTTAAAAGTTGTAAAAAGATAAATCCAAAATAGAATGCCATTGTCTTTACACCCTCTCTGTACCGAGAGGGTTGGGATGATGCAGAAGAAATACCTTAATTAAACTAAATTTTATTACCATGTCTGATAAAAACACACTAACCATTGATACACTAGATTCAGAAATCAATGTTTCGACAGAAATTAAAAAAAGTGTCGCAGAAGAAAATTATAAACTCAAATTAGCATTAAATACTTTACTTGTAAAATCAAAATCATTGCTTTTAGCAGGTGTAGGTTTGTTTGTTTTTGGCGGATTTTGGAGTTTATTAAGCTTTTATACCGAAGATGCCCTTCCTGGACCAATAGCGACGCTAACGGTTTTGAAAGAAATGTTAAGCGATCCGTTTTATGATTACGGACCGAATGATAAAGGAATTGGATTGCAATTATTCAGCTCTATCAAAACAGTACTTTCCGGATTTTTATTAGGTTCTTTAATTGCTATTCCAATCGGAATTCTAATTGGTGCCAGTACGATTTGCAAACAAGTTTTTTATCCAATCGTTCAATTGCTTAAACCGGTTTCTCCATTAGCTTGGTTTCCAATAGGTTTGGTTGTTTTTAAAGATACAGGAATGGCAACTATATTTATTGTTTTCATAACGTCTTTATGGTCAACACTTATCAATACGTCATTTGGGGTAGCCTCGATTCCGCAAGATCATAAAAATGTGGCTAAGGCATTTGGCTTTTCGAAAATGCGATACCTCACTAAAATTTTAGTTCCGTATAGTTTGCCCCACATCATTACAGGATTGCGTTTGAGTATTAGTGTTGCATGGTTGGTTATTGTTGCTGGTGAAATGTTATCCGGTGGTGCAGGGATTGGTTTTTTTGTATGGGACAGCTGGAATGCATTAAGTCTTGAAAAAGTAATATCAGCCATTATCATTATTGGTATAGTAGGATTGCTTTTTGACAGAATCTTCACTTTTATTGAAAATAAAGTAGCTTACAAAGCTTAATAACATAAAAATTTACGACTATGAGTTATTTAGAAATCAAAGATTTGGAAATTTCATTTCCAACTCCAAAAGGAAAATATATTGCGGTAAGAGATATTAATCTGTCCATTAAAAAAGGAGAAATTATCTCGATCATTGGTCATTCGGGCTGTGGAAAATCAACCATTATGAATGCCATAGGAGGGATGTTAACTCCTACAGGCGGAACAGTAGAATTAGACAATAAAAAAATAAAAGGTCCTGGACCAGATCGAGGAATTGTTTTTCAAAATTATTCTTTATTACCTTGGTTAACAGTGTATCAAAATATTTTTCAAGCAGTTGATGCCGTAATGGATTGTTCCAAAGCAGAGAAGCATGAAATTGTAGAGAAAAACCTGAAAATGGTAAATCTGTTTGAACATAAAAGTAAATTACCAGGGCAATTGTCAGGAGGGATGAAACAAAGAGTGGCAATTGCAAGAGCCTTTGCGATTAATCCTGGAGTTTTATTGTTGGATGAGCCTTTTGGAGCACTTGATGCCCTTACAAAAGGCACGATGCAATTAGAAGTGTTGAAATTATGGAACCTGAATAACAGGGACAAAACTATTGTGATGATTACACACGATATCGAAGAAGCATTGTTTTTATCTGATAGAATTGTGGTGTTGAATAACGGCCCTGCTTCTACAATCAGAGAAATTGTGGAAGTTCATTTACCAAGGCCAAGAAACAAAATCGAAATCGTAAAAATGCCTGAATATATAGAGTTACGAGATAAATTATTACACCTGTTAACTGATAAGTTCTCTATTGAAGATATGGGTATGGTGTATAAAAGTTAATTTAGTTTAATTTGTTTAGTTAGGAATCCCTGTAATGGTTTGGCATTGCAGGGATTTTTTTGTGCATTATAATGCATATAATATATTTATAGGCATAAGTATTGGGGGTATTAAATAAAAAAAAGCAATGTCAAATTCATTATTAATTTTAAAATAAAAGTAAAATTATGCACATACATTATCACAGTGAATCTATGTATCTGGCATTTTTTTAGAGAACTAGTATATTTATGCATATAATTTTGTTAGTCTGAATAAGAATAATTTCACAGCTCTTAAACCTCTAAACTCTGCTCCTAATTCTTTGGAGTAGAGTACAAATCGTCAATAATGATTAATTAATTTACTGGGCTCCCTGATACAGTGCAATTTTATACAAGAAAACAAAGGGGATCAGCTATTTATATAGTATCAGTACTAGTTAAATTATAGTTCAAAGTATTGTTATTGAGATGTATTTATATACTTTTGTATCAATAAACTAAATTAATCATGGTAATTGCGATCAAATCTATACCTGTTTTAAGAGATAAAGCTGCAAAAGTTTTCACCTTGACAATTACTGCAAATACTGAAAAAAAATTTTCTGTAGATTTTTCTAAGCAGGTGTCAACAGCGTCCAAAATTTTAGCTAAAGCAAAAATTTAACACTATTGGGATTTCTTCTTGACGATTGTACGCTTAAAATTTATGACAACGAAGTAATTAATTCTTGTAAGCCCTTTGATTGCGACAATAAAGATTTAAACGATTTTTTTACGGTGATGCTTTAAATTATTATTCGGAGTTATTAGGTAAAACTTATTGTTTTACTTTAGATAAAGACCCTGAAATTATTGTCTGTGCATTTACTATTTCCAATGATAGCATAAAAACCTTTCTTCTACCTAATTCGCGTAAGAAAAAAGTAATCAAAGACATTCGTAGACAAAAACAGATGAAATCCTATCCAGCTGTTTTAATAGGAAGGCTTGGGGTAAATAAAAATTATAGATTTATAAAAGACGAAGCTGAAAGGACAGATAAGCAACTAATGGACTTTATAAAATCTTGGTTTATTGATGGTGCAAATAAGACAGGTTGCCGTTTTATAGTAGTCGATTCATATAATGAAGTTGGTCCTTTAAAATATTATTCAGATAATGAATTTATTCCTTTGTTTAGCACTGAAAAACAAGAAAAAGAATACACTGGTCTTGATCCAGATACTAAATTAGAAACTCGTTTAATGTATTATGATTTAAACATATTAAAAGCATAATTCTTTTGGGTTTGCTTCTAGTTTTTCACAGTTACATAATCTGTTAATTTGCGGTTTGATTTTTTAGCTTCTACACAAGACGTAAAACCGTAATAGGAAGTGTTACGCCTGTGCATGAAGTAAAAACTTTCTAGAGGAATTGAAAGTTTTGGGGTTCTTTTTTGAATGAAGTTTTCTGGTGTTTAATAACAATTTTTTTAACCCAATTAACACATTCAAAAAAGGATTATTTTATTTTTTACGTTCCATTTCTCGGGATAATGTTGGTTGTTTGTCATTCATGATTTTAGTCACGGTAAGGTGCATCCAAATCAAACAAACTGCAGAAAATAGTAGAATAAATATCCAAGAGCTTGACCAGATTCCTGTAGAAGTTAGTAGGTAACTAAAGATAATTGGTCCAAAGAAGCCTCCTAATCCACCGATCATCCCTACCATTCCACCTACAACTCCAACTTCAGTTGGAAAATATTCAGGAATGTGTTTGTAAACGGCTGCTTTTCCAATTCCCCAAGAAATACCAATAAGTATTACTAAAATTAGGTATACCCACATGTTTGCGTCAAAATGGATGTGCGTAATTCCTTTAGCAACCAATTCTTTTTTCTTAACGTCTTGATTTTCGCTTACAACTACTTGTTGCCATGAAGTTCGAACAGGAAAAATAGAACTTTCCATAGGTTTCTCTACCTTTTGAATGATTGCAAAGTCCTTATCACCAATTTTTACGTTAGCGTCAGAAACGGATGTAATAGTTCCTTTTTTTGTAGCCATTACACCAGGACCTGTGGTAGTGATATCCATTTTTGGAATCATAAGCAAAGCACTTAATATTACAGAAGATCCTAATACCCAATACATCACTTTTCGTGCGCCGAATTTATCGGATAAATACCCGCCAAATGCACGAATCACACCAGAAGGTAAGCTGAACATGGTGGCAAATAATCCGCCCATTACTAAACTCGTTTGATATACGTTCATAAAGTTTGGTAACAACCATTGTGAATAGGCTACGAAACATCCGAACACTAAGAAGTAATAGGCTCCAAATCTCCAAACACGTACACTTTTTAATGATTGAAGCATTTGAGATACAGTTTTTGACTGATTTTCAATTTTTTTGTTTTTTGCAAAGACTAAGAAAACAATACCAATAGCTACTAAAGCTGCGCCATAAATTACGGGTAGTAATTTCCATCCATTTTGAGGGTCTTCAATTGAAAAATGATTCAATAGTGAAGGAGCAAGAAAGGTGGTTATTGCTGCACCTGCATTTCCCATTCCAAAAATACCTAATGCTCTTCCCTGCCATTCTTTTGGATACCAAATAGAAGTATAGCCAATACCAACAGCAAAGCTTGTTCCTACCATACCAAACAAAAAGCTTAGAAGGGCAAACATGAAAAAACTATCTGCGAAAGGAAGTAGAAACAAAGGAATAGAGCAGAGCAGGAGTAATATGGAAAATACATATTTTCCGCCAAATTTATCAGTCAGAATTCCGATTGGTAAACGCATAATGGAACCCGTTAGAATTGGAATTCCAAGAAGCCAGCCTACCTGAACAACGCTCCATTTGAAAATGCCGTTATCTACTAAGAAAGTAACCAAAACACCGTTTAAAGTCCAACAAGCAAAACATACAGTAAATGCAAGTGTGTTTAAAAACAAAATTTTATGAGATTGGGATAAAGAGTTTGAATTTTTCATGATACTTATATTTTTGACAAATGTAAGTACTTAGCCCTAGTTAAAACCTGCGTTTTCGCAGTTTACGTAAAATAATTAAGTATTTATACTTAATTATTATAAAAATACGTAGTTTTAAAGGGGTTGAAAAAATTCAGAAATAAAAAAAAGATTACAATAGCGAAAATTCAGTAGCTTTATTGGAAAGTTCCATCAGGTTTTTTACTTTCAATTTTTTCATCAGATTAAAGCGGTGCACTTCGGCAGTTCGTTTGCTGATGTCTAAAGCTTCTGCGATTTCTTTATTGCCTTTTCCGGACAATAAAAGTTTAAGAATTTCTTTTTCTCTTTTGGTTATCAGCTGTTCTTCGTCTAATGTTGGTTTTGTTTCTATTGTTCCGGAAGGATTGCTAAGCTGGCCGATTAATATAGAAGAAATGTCACCACTAAAGTATTTTCCACCATTAGCAACAGTATGAACTGCTTTAAGAAATTCTTCTTTACTGGAGCCTTTCAGTAAATAACCATCGGCTCCTGCTTTTATGGATTTTAATACGTACTCTTCTGATTCGTGCATAGAAAGCATGACAATTTTAACCATATTGTTTTGGCTTCTCAATTTTTCAACTACTTCTATACCGGTTAGATTGGGCATACGAATATCTAAAATCAGTAAGTCAGGTTTAGTCGTATCTACCATGTTTAGAGCTTCTAATCCATCCGTAGCTTCGCCTACAACTTCTATATTGACTTCGTTTTCTAATAATGATTTGATACCATCTCTTACAAATACATGATCATCTGCCAGAACAACTCGAATAGTATTACTCATAACTTACTTAATTTTTGAAATCTAATTATTACGTATATTAACCTAAAAATAAAGGCTAAGATACGTATTCTACTGAAAATATTTTATTAGGATTGAAAAAAGAGTGAATTTTATAAAATTCTACCGATTATATAGGAATATTGAACGTAATTCGAGTCCCCTCTTCTGGAATAGAGTTAATAAAAACCCGACCATTAATATATTGGATTCTTTCTTTCATAAAAACCAATCCCATTCCGGACTCACTGTTTCGCTTCTTTTCAGCTCCATTAATATCAAATCCTTTTCCATTATCGTCAATTGTAATGCTCAAAATAGAATTGCTATGCGATAATTGTACAATAATATGTGTGGAATCGGCATATTTTAAAGCGTTGTTAATGGCTTCCTGTGTCAGTCGATAGATGTTGATTTCAATTAAGGAATCCAGTCGTTTATCAAAATTGGTTTTATTATAAAAAAGAATATTTTTCCCGGTGAGTTTGGAGAGTTCCTGAGTTAGTTTTGCAATAGACGAAACAATACCGTGATCGCTCAGTTCCGGTGGCATCAAATTGAATGTCGCGGTACGGACTCCTTTTATAATATCAAGAGATAATTTTTTTAAATACTCTATTTTTTGGGCCGATTTTTCTTTGTCGTCCAGATTGATACTTTCCAGACTAAATTTCAGGCCAGTAAGCATTTGTCCGATTCCGTCATGAATTTCTCTGGCAATTCTGTTTTGTTCGTTTTCCTGATTTTCGACAATTTTGCTCGAAATAATTTTCTGCTGGTTAATTTTATCAGTTACGTTTTCGGTGTTTAATCGTTCGACTTCCTCTTCCGCTTTTTTACGTTCGGTAATGTCAAAACAGATCACCAATAATTCCGATTCCTCTTTTTTTATGGTTACCGGGATCATCGACAGATCCAGCCAAAGGGATTCTCCATTTCTGTTGGTGATATTAAGTTCACCTTGCCAGCCACTACGCTGCTTTTCGGTAATAATCCTGTCAATTATTAATTGTTCTTTTTCTATTGGAGTCAAAACCTGTGAGAAAGTTTTATCAGAAACGAATGGGTTGTACTGCAACAGTTTTGAGAATTTTTCACCAATATGAATTACGGTACCATCAGGGGCAACCCGGCAATAGAGTAATGTATTTTCCATTGCGTAATTGAGCGATTTCAATTCTTTGACTGAATTTTCTTTTATTTCACTGATAATTTCAGTGTTGTAGGCTAGTTTTAATGCCTTTTTTTCGGAGGATAAAAGTTTGGAAATAAGTTTTTCTACTTTTTCGTTTGTAGGTTTGAAAATGAACTGGAATTCCAATAATAAGACAAATAATGTAAACGCTAGAATCGCATATTCTGTCTTGCTTTGCAAGGTTACTTTTTCGAGTGCTCCTTTGTCGTACTCACCTACAATTTGATTCATTTTGGAGAGAAAGAGACCTTGATTTTCAAGAATAGTCTGAACTAATTTTTGATTTTCAGGTTCGTTTTTATGTGCTTTTTTATTTTCCAGAAAAAGAGTCGTGGCGCTTACGATAGAGTCAAAATTGGGTTTTATTGACTGAAATAGTGCAGCGAGAGCCTCGCTTTTTTCTTTTGGAAAACCGAGGCTGTCATTCCCTTTTTCTAAATTATAATGCGTAGCTTTCCAAAGAGAAAGCGTTTCGTTTATGCGGATAACCTCTTCATTTTTTTTGGCAGTATCCGTTACAAAATTCAAGATCAAAACTTCTTTCGTCAGTTTCTGGCTCAACATTCTTTGTTTTCCGGAAATGTTGATGATTCGGGAATCACTCAGTTGACTGTGGAGGTTGTACTGTATCAGCAGCTGGCTTAGCAATACCGTAATGGCAATAGTCAATAAGGCGAAAAGATACAATCGTCTTAAGTTTTTAAATGAAATAGTGTCGATGGATCCTTTGCCGCCTTTTTTCATAACGAGATCAAATTACAATCCAAGAGCCTCTTTTATCAATTCAAAATTTTCAGGGCTAAAGTTTATTTTTAGTGCCTCCTGATGTCCTTTTTCAGACATTTTATTCCATGTTTTCAGAATGATATTTTTCATTTTCTCCCTGTCGTGTTTGTGCACAAAAGGATCTAAGTAATGCTCTAGAAATACTAAGCAAATCACATCTTCTAAAAGCTGTGTTTCCTCGTCTTTTTTAAGTAATTTTTTTTCGATTAGAAAAGAAACTCTGGCGATAAATTCCTCGCTGTAACCTGCTTTTTCTAAAATAACTGCCGTTGTTTTGGCGTGAAATTTTTTCAAATCTTCGCGCCATTTTAAATAACCCACACGATCCATAGGGTAGGATTCTCGGGCTATTTTCCATCGGCAAATGTGTTGTGCTTTAGAGGCAATCTGAACTTCTTCTGAAGCATTTGGATGAAAATCCATCAGTCTCTCGTACATTCTATTAGAATATAGTAATTCTTTTGGATAGGTTGTGCCTTGGTATGTTTCGTGGTTTGGATCTTGAGCATTCTCTGCGTCAATCCATTTACTTGCGTTCTGGAATGGTGTTGCTGTCATTTGAAATGTTTAAAATCAAAGATACATAATTATTCCAAAAAGCCAACGAATACTTCATCTTCTACAACTTTTACAGGGTAGGTTGCAATTGAATATTCCTCTCCATTCAGATTCGAACCATCTACAAGAGAAAAAGTTTTCTTGTGCATTGGACACGCAATCTTTGGAATACCATCTGCAGATCCTGTCATACCTCTGGACAATACCATTTCCATTCTGTGTGGGCAAACATTTTGACAGGCATACCATTCGTTTCTTCTTTCAAAGTTAAAAACGGCAATTTGTTTATTTTTGTATTTGATGCAACCGCCTCTATTACTAGGGAAGTCTTTTATTTTTCCAGCTTTAAACCATATTTTCACATCGCTTGGATGTACTGTTCCATATTGACTTAAGATATCTTCCATTTTTTATATGTTTTTATTTTTCATCACTTCAACAGCTTTTGTAACTATTGCGAATATTTAAATAAGCTGTTGAAGTTGAGATGGAAAAAAGATTATAACTATTTGCTTTTTATTACCAGGGTCTTGGCATTTTCTGATCTCTTAACGGCACATATTCAATATTGTCGTCTTTTTCATCAGAATTAACGAAGTGGCTAAAACGCTTCATCAATCTTGGTTTTTCAAGTACTTGTTTCCATTCGCATTCAAAAGTGCCAACCAGTGACTCCATTTCTGCTTCTAATGTTTCGCAAATCCCCAAACGATCAAAAATGATTACTTCTTTTAGGTAATCCAGACCACCGTCTAATTTGTCCAGCCATGTAGCTGTTCTAACTAATGGTCCGGCAGTTCGGATGTAATACATTAAGAAACGATCTAAATATTTGATAACTGTTGCTTTGTCTATTTGTTCGGCCAGTAAAACAGCGTGTTTTGGATTCGCTCCACCGTTTCCGCAGATGTACAGGTTCCAGCCGCCTTCAACAGCGATTAGTCCAAAATCTTTTCCTCTTGCCTCAGCACATTCCCTGATGCAGGCAGAAACGCCTCCTTTTATTTTATGGGGTGCACGGATTCCTTTGTATCTGTTTTCCAATTCAATAGCAAAACCAGCGCTGTCATCCATACCGTAGCGACACCATGCATTTCCTACGCAACTTTTTACGGCTCTTAATGATTTTCCATAAGCATGTCCGCTTTCAAAACCATTTTCGATTAATATTTTCCAAATTTGAGGTAAATCGTTTAAGTGTGCCCCAAATAAATCAACACGTTGTGCTCCCGTTATTTTGGTATATAAGTCGAATTGTTGGGCCACTTGTCCAATGACAATTAATTTTTCGGCAGTAATCTCTCCACCGGCAACTCTTGGTACAACAGAATAGGTTCCGTTTCTTTGAATGTTCGCAAGGAATCTGTCGTTTGTATCTTGAGTTGTGACGTGTTTGTTCGCTGTGTCATTATAGATACTGGAGAAAATAGAGGCAACTACTGGTTTACAAACTTCGCAACCATCTCCATTACCATGATGATCAATTACTTCGTAGAAGTTGGTATATTTATTTATTTTAACGATATCAAACAATTCTTGTCTGTTGTAATGAAAATGCTCACATATCGTGTCTTTAACTTCTTTTCCTATTGATTTTTGAGTAGCTTTTACGATATCTACTACCATCGGTTTACAACCGCCACAGCCGGTAGTTGCTTTGGTTAGTTTTACTACATCTGATAAACTGGAACAAGTTTCGTCGATAATAGAGCAGCAAATCGCACCTTTTGTAACATTTTCGCAAGAACAGATAATAGCAGTATCTGGCAAATCCATTGCGTTTCCTAAAGTAGAAGCTTCTCCGCCTCTGGAACCAAGAATTAAATCTTCCGGGTTTTTAGGTAACGGCATAGCGTTACTGTAAATTTGGAACAATCCATTATAATCGCTTGAGTCTCCTACTAATATTCCGCCTAATAAGGTTTTGGAGTCTTTCGTAACGTTGATTCTTTTATAAATGCCGCTCAATTTGTTTTCGTAAACAATGGCGGTCACATTCTCGTTTTCTATAAAAGGATCACCAAAACTCGCAACTTCGACACCAATTAATTTTAATTGTGTAGACATATCGATGGTTTCCCTCATCGTTTTTGCGCCTTTCAGGATTTGTTCAGCCGCAACGTCAGCCATTTCATATCCAGGAGCTACAAGACCATAAATCATATGATTGTAAAGTGCTACTTCTCCTATCGCATAGATATATGGATCTGAAGATTGCATTTTATTATTTACTATAATTCCTCCTCGCACGCCTACTTCCAATCCTGAAACTCTTCCTAGTTCGTCACGTGGTTTTATTCCCGCAGATATTACCAGCATGTCTACTTTTAAGAGTTCGTCTCCTTCAAACATCATTCCTGTTATGTGCTCTTCTCCAGCAATATACTGAGTTGATTTGTTCAGGTGGATGCCAATGTTGAGTTCTTCGATTTTTGATTGCAGCATATCACTTGCTCCTTTGTCCAATTGTCTAGGCATCAGTCTAGGGGCAAATTCCACTACATGAGGATTTAAACCTAGATCATATACCGCCTTAGCAGCTTCAAGTCCCAGTAATCCGCCACCAAGTACAGCAGCTTCTGTAGCGCCATTTTGCTTTATTTTCTTGGCATAAGCCATTATTGCATCCAGATCTTCTATGGTTCTGTAAACAAAAACACCTTCTTTTTCAACCCCTTCTATTGGTGGGACAAACGCAGACGAGCCTGTTGCTAAAACTAAGTAGTCGTAGGTGTGTATTTTTTCTAAATGTGTATGTACCGTTTTTTGCTCTCTATTAATGTCAGTAATTAATTCAGAGGTATTTAGCGTAATGTTGTTTTCTTCATACCAATTTGATGTTGATAATGATAAGTCGTCAGCGCTTTTACCCGCAAAGTATTCACTCAAGTGAACTCTATCGTATGCGCGTCTTGGCTCCTCTCCAAATACGGTGATTTGATATTCTTCTTGTCCTGATTTTGCAACGAATTTTTCACAAAATTTGTAACCTACCATGCCGTTTCCGACTACTATTACTTTAATCATAATCTCATTAATTAAGTATTATTACGCAAATATAAGTATAAATACTTAATTTGTATGCTTAATTTCATGTTTTTGAAAATAATTGATAATTATTTAAAAAAGGGTGTTTTAAATAGGGTATTTACAATAAAATTACTGTTTTTATGAAATAAATATTTTGTATTTGGGGGAGTCAAATGGAATTTAAACAAAAAAACTCCCAAATAGTGTCTGGGAGCTTTGTATTAATCGGAAACTATGTACTTATGTTTTAAAAATATTTCTTTAGAAATTACTTAGATTGATAATATTTTTTTCTTAACCAAAAAGCGACATTTACTAAAATTATTAAAGCAGGAACTTCCACGAGTGGTCCAATCACCCCTGCAAAGGCCTGTCCGCTATTGATGCCGAAAACGCCAATAGAAACGGCAATAGCTAATTCGAAATTATTACCGGATGCTGTGAATGATAGTGCAACAGCGTCTCTGTAATTGGCTCCAATCTTTTTGGAAACAAAAAACATCAGGAAAAACATAATTGTAAAGAAAATGACAAGCGGAATAGCAATTCTAACTACGTCTAAAGGTAAATCAACAATCATTTCTCCTTTTAGGCTGAACATGATTACGATTGTAAAAAGCAAGGCGATTAGTGTAATTGGGGAAACAAAAGGAATAAACTTCTGATTGAACCATTTGTCGCCAATGTATTTCTTAATGGCATAACGACTGGCTAGTGCTAGTGCAAACGGAATTCCTAAATAAATTCCGACCGTTGCTGCCACTTCGGTAATTGTAATGTTTAACTCCAAGCCTTTTATTCCAAATAAGGGCAGCATAATTTCCAAATAGAAGTACGCATATAAACCAAAAAAGAGGACCTGAAGGACGCTATTAATTCCGATTAAGCCAGCAGTTAATTCGCGATTTCCTTCGGCCAGTTCATTCCAGACAATTACCATTGCAATACAAGGCGCAATTCCAATTATGATTAAGCCGGTCATGTATTCCGGATAGTCTTTCAAAAAGAATGTTGCTAATGAAAACATTAAAAACGGACCCAAAACCCAGGTTATTAAAAAAGAGGCGGTCAGTAATTTTGGTTTATCAAACATTAAAGGAATTTTTGAAAAATCAATTTTAGTCAGTGGCGGATACATCATTAAAATCAATCCAATTGCCAATGGGACATTGGTGGTTCCGTCGGAAAAGGAATTGATGTAGCCACTGCTTGATGGAATGAAGTAACCAATGGAAACACCTATTGCCATTGCTAAAAATATCCAAAGTGTCAGGTAGCGGTCCAGAAAGTTTAATCTTTTTTTATGTGATGCCATATTATGATTTTATTTGTGAGAATACATAGAATATTTCGGTTGCTATCTGTACACTGCGTTCCTGATATTTTTCTGCCTGTTGTGGTGTATTGTCAAATGCTTTCGGGTCTTCAAACGGGATTGGAATACGCTTTTCGGCACCAGCAATAAACGGGCAGCCTGCATCTGCTTGTGAACAGGTCAGAATCGCTGCGAATTCACTTTGTGGATTAAAATCAGCGTCATAAGTTTTAGAAAAACCAATAATAGGGTGTTCGTTTTCCGAGTATTTTATGGCATATATTGGATTATTCCCTTCTGCTATAGTTTTGATTTTAAAACCTGTTTGTTCCAGTGTTTTTGCTACCATGGGGAATAAAGCGGTTGCTTCGGTTCCGCCAGAATAGCAAAATACATTTTTGATGTTGTAATGTGCTGCCGCTGTTTGTGCCCAAACCTGCGATAAATGGCTTCTTCTGGAATTGTGAGTGCAAATCATATTCAGCCTGATTTCTTGTTGGTCTGCAACTTTATTTTGAATAAAATCAATAAGTGGCTGCAAAATGATTTTGCGCTCCGCTGTTATGCTTTTAAAATCAAAAGCACGGATGGTTTCTTCGATTTTTGGAAATACGGTATTGGTTAAAGTCATTTTGTTTTAAATTATTAGCAACAGCTTCCTCCAGGAGTGCAACTGTTCGATTGGATTGGAATTTCGGATAATTTTACTCTTTGTTTTTCTGCCGGAATGCCACATTGATCTTGTGCCAAACAAGCAGTTCGTTTGTTTAATAGCGTAAACTCTTTTCCGTTGAAACCAATGTCGTATTTGCCAATGGTTTCCCCCTGGAATTCAACTTCTACTTCAGAATCTTCAATGCCCAGCGTTTTTTCTGAAAGCGCGATAATGTTCAAAAGTTTTTGTGGTTTTAAACGGTGTTCAAAGTCATTGGCATCCCATAATTGAAAGTTAACAACGGTTTCTTTTCGCTGTTTTCCGCCACAATCAATAAAGTTTTTGATGATTAAACCCACTTCGGTTACGTGAAAATGTTCTGGAACATAAGTTCCGTTTGGCAGTACAAAAGCAACGTTTTCTAAGGTGCTCAACTGTTTTTTAATTTCAGATAGTTTCATTTTTTAAAATTTTTAAAATTAACAACATTGATTCTTCTTGTTTTCTAAATAGGTATTGATGTGTTGAAAAAAAACTTTTATTTTATTAAAACCTTCTTCATTAAGGCAATAACAAATTGCATTTCCTTCAAAATTGCCTTTTATAAGTCCGGCATTTTTTAGTTCCTTCAAGTGTTGCGAAACGGTTGGTTGGGCCAAAGGTAATTCGTTGACGATGTCACCACATACGCAACTGTTTACTTTTATAAGGTGCTCTATTATCGCAATTCTGGCGGGATGGCCTATGGCTTTTGCCAAAGTTGCCAGTTCGTTTTGCTCGTCTGTGAAATGTTCTGATTTAGTAATTCCCATCGTTATATATTTATATTGCAATATTACGATATAGATGAATAAAAACCAAATATTGAATCGTTTTTTTTTCTTAAATTTTAAATGGCAGGTTATGTATTGCCAAAGCACAGCAGCCGTGTTTGAGGTTTTTTAAAAAGAAATGCTTTCTTAGTAAAATTTAAAATTTCTTCGGCAATAAGAAACGCCGAAGAAATAATTTCTAATATTTTTTTTAAAAAAAGACGCCTATAAATTTTTGTAAATCAGGGATTTACATCCATTTTGATAGGAATTCAATCAATTCTTCCCTTAAATCCTTAAATAGTTTTTCAAAAGTTGCTATGCTTTCTCTGTGTTTTTTATGGTCTGAAAATTTCTCCGTATCAATGCCATAGGGATTCTCAAGTGCTGCTGCCTGAAGATACGATTCGTGACTTTTAATATCATGATTTAAGATATCAATCTGTTCTCGTTGAATAATTAGCTGATTATTAAAATGGTCCGCTAAGGCGCGTACTTCTTTAGAAGTATTCTTTTCTGCTACCTCCAAAATGCGACTGTCCATAATTTTAAGTTCATCTTTATAAAACGAAAGTTTATTGAGCCACGTTTTGTGTTCTTCGTGTAATTGATAAATTGTTTTTTTAGTTTCCATTTTTCGTCTTTTTTAAATAATTTGAGAGTAATTGAATCTGGCTTGTTTTTTAATAGAAATTGCAAAAAGCAAAGAATTGGGAAAAGTCCCCAAAATGCTAAAGCTCGAATATATCTTTTGGAATAGCGTGAAATCCCACTGATTTTACTTTGTTTTCAATGTCACTGATGGATACCATTTTGGACGTGTGAACCGTGAATTCTCGTGGAAAGATTGCTGCATTCAACAACACATCTTTTATTCCGTCCAATTTCAATATGCTGGCTTTAATTTCCATCAAATCGGCTTCTTCCATAGCATTTGTTCCAAAAATCTGACCATGATTTCCTGGTATTACACTGTCTTTTAATGCGCTCATGTTTTTGTTTTTTAAGATTAACGATGTAGTTTGGATGTATTTAAATAAAAAATTAAGTTGCTTAAAGTTAAGCATTTATGTTGTACTAAATAAAAAAAAACGACAGATTTATAGCTGTAAAAATCAATTGCTTAAATAGAAACCATCCGCAAATAAAAAGTGCTAAATCCACCTGTTCTAACAGTCTTAATCTTGAAAATAAAAGAGACATGGTGAGCAGAAACGGCTTTGTCTTTGTAACTTTGAAATCAATTCTGACCAATGGCATACTTGAAATTAGAATTGGATAAATAGCGTAATAAAGTATAAAAATATTCATTTCAGTCGCAATGGGTTTATCTGAAGCTTTAGAAGAGAAATATTATATAAAAGAGGTAGATACGGATACAAAAAGTATTTATTGCTATCATGATTTAATGGGCGAATTGTTTATTCCGACCCATGAGCATGAAAAAGCCCAAATGCTGTATTCCGAAGGCGGCATTGTTTATGTTACCACTGAAACCAGAACTTATTTTCTTCCTGCCCGTCATTTTATTTGGATTCCTGGTGGGATAAAACATAGTATCCATCCCAATTCAGAGCATGTTATGATGCGGAACTTGTATTTCCCAACAGATCCGGGAGATGATTCTTTTTACGAAAAAGAAGGAATTTATCCAATTAATGATTTATTGCTGCAAATGATGCTTTTTACCAACCGATGGAATGGACACCTGAAAAAAGGAAGTAGAAATTTTAGTATTGCAAGTGCGATAAAAGCCATTTTACCAGAAGTCTGTCCGACCAATTTACCATTAGCGTTGCCTTTGCCAAAGGATATCAGGCTCCATAAGATCAGTAATTTTTTAGATGAAAACTTGGGGGAAACTATCTTATTCTCTGATTTGGCGAATCGATTTGGTTTTAGTGAGCGCTCTTTGTATCGTTTGTTCCAAAAAGATTTAGGCATGTCATTTATTCAATATTTTACCATTCGAAGAATTTTAAAAGCAATAGAATTGCTCCTTGAAAAAAAACTAGCTGTAAATGAAGTGGCTCATGCAGTTGGCTATAATAGTGTCCCTACGTTTAGTAATACCTTTTTCAAGATTTTGGGGCAACGTCCTTCTGATTACTTAAAAGGGGTTGAAATATTAAAAAAAGTACAGCTAAAACCATCTGTCTAAAAAGAGACCTGCGCGATGCTTCTTTTGAGTGCCTGCCATTTGTCCGAAATGAATCGCTATTTGACTTTTGTTGATTTTACGACATAAATTAAATTGAGGAACTTTGCACCCTATTCCTTTATCTATAGTATGTTTTCTACAAAATGGGCTCTTTTGGACCGATCGAAAATCAATTTTTCACATACAGTGTTACTGCTTCTTTTCTTTGCGGGGATAACGGCGCTACAGGCACAACAAAGTACAGGTATTTCTTTAAAGGCTGCTTTAAAAATCGCTGCAGAAAATAATAAGACGATTCAGAAAGCGCATATCGAACAGCGTATCTCAGAAAAAGAGATTTCCGAGACAAAAAATCTCCGTTTCCCGGAAGTTAATTTTAATGCCATGTATTCCAGATTGTCAGATTTGACGGAGTATGAAGGCGGTTTTTTCTCGGACAAACATACGTATACTCCAGAACCAGGAACGGTACTATATGATGCAGTTGCACAATTTGAAATGCCACTTTATGCAGGTAATAAAATCAATAATGCGATTAAAAAGTCTAAAGCGGAAAACGAAATTGCTAAAATCAAAGTAGAGAAGATACAGCACGATATTCAATTACAGGTTACTGCTACTTTTTTAGGCATTTATAAAATGATGGAACTCCAGAAAATCATTGATGAAAGCATTAAAGAAGAACAGGAAAGAGTTAAGGAGGTTAAAGCTTTTAAAGCCTTTGGAACGGTTACTAAAAACGAAGTGCTGCGTTCTGAACTGCAATTGTCGGACAGAGAACTCAATTCGCTGACCAATAAAAAAAATATCAGGATTGGTCTTCAGGAGTTAAAAACAGCATTACAGTTACCCGAAGAATCAGAAATTGCTATAGATACAACCGGCCTGCTCGATATCGCACCTTTGAAAGACTATGATTTCTATCGTAAAGAAACCCTTCAAAACGAAGAAATGCGCATCACAAATAGGGAAGTAGACGTAAAAAAAATAGCGTTGAAAATGGTGAAAGGGAACTATTATCCTAAGGTAAGCTTTGTTGGGAATTATGATCTAAAATATCCCGACTATATGTTATTTACGTTGAATCGTCCCTATCTGTACACTATAGGACAAATAGGGGTGGAGGCAACTTATAATTTGTCTGGTTTGTATAAAAATAAAGCCAGAGTGCAGATTGCCAATTTAAAAGTGGAATTGCAAAAAAATGAAGCTGAGATTGTGAAAAATGAAATGCTGGATAAAGTGTTTAGAAAGCATACCCAGTATCAGGAAATAAGGGACAAGTTACCTGTTACGGATAAAGCACTGGTATTAGCTAATGAAAATTACCGCATTGTAAAAGTAAAATACCTGAACCAATTGGTGTTGATTACTGAAATGGTCGACGCAGATAATGCCTTACTTCAGGCAAAATTCAACAAAGTTTCCACCAGAATAGATGTGGTGATGAAGCAGTATGAATTGCTTCATACAGCAGGACTACTCAACAAATAATAATTTCAGTTTAATATAATTTATTTTCAAGTTTATATGGTAAAAGTACATCACTCGTCAAGGGCTCATCGATCATTTCATAGATTAATCACCGTGATTGCAAGTATTCTGGTTCTCAGTGGAATTGTTTTAGGGATTTGGTTTTATGTTTTTAATAAAAATCACGAAGAAACCAATGATGCTCAGGTAGATCAGTATGTAACACCAGTTATGACCCGAATTACGGGTTATATTAAGCAAGTGCGTTATAGTGAAAATCAGTTTGTTCACAAAGGGGATACTTTGATTGTCATCGACAATAGGGAATACAAAGCGCATTTAGACATGGCATTGGCAGATGTTGAAAATGCAAAAAGCAACAGTATTGTGATCCGGAAAAATGTTGCAACGACCTCCAATACAACTTCGGTCAGGCAAGCTCAGTTAGCAGCTGCAAAAACAGAAGTGTGGAAAACCAGATTGGAATTCAATCGCTACAAAGGATTAGTAAGCCAGGAAGCGGCTACTGAACAACAGCTTGAGAAAGTAAAAGCGGACTATGAATTGGCACAGGCACATTATCAGGAAATAGCAAATACGATCCACTCTGCGACATTAAGCACATCAGAAGCTTTGGCTAAAATCCCAGCAGCGCAGACAGTAATTCAGTCCAGACAAGCCACAGCAGATAACGCCGCTTTGTTTCTTTCCTACACGATAATTACAGCTCCATATGATGGCTGGGTTGGTAAAAAAATGATACAACCGGGGCAAATGATAAAAGAAGGGCAGACCTTAGTTTCTATCGTCAGTAAGAAAAAGTGGGTTACGGCTAATTTTAAGGAAACGCAGCTGCAATATTTATCCATTGGTCAAGAAGTTGCGTTAAAAGCAGATGCAATCAGCGGAAGAGAATTTGCGGGAATTATTGAATCTTTGTCGCCAGCCAGTGGTGCGCGTTTTTCACTATTACCTCCGGATAATGCAACAGGTAACTTTATAAAAATAGAACAAAGAATTCCGGTTCGAATAAAACTAAAAGAGAATACTGCAGCAACGGACTTTCTAAGGGCAGGTATGAATGTGACTGTTATAGCCGAACACCAATAATTAAGATGTCAGCAGTAAGTGTTTTTAAATCCTGGGTCCCCAATTGGGCTAGTATAGCTATTATCTTTTTCTGTCTGCTTCACTCGATGGTTTTATTGGGAGTATATACTTCCAATGTGACCTATGCAGCGAGTTTTCTTGATGTGGAGGTCGAGGATTTGCAGTTTTCCATGTGTGTTACGTATGGGACTTTTTTATCCACAATTCTCATTGAAAGCAGGTTGTTTAAGTTTTTTCCAACCAAGAAGTATTTTATTGTTATTTATAGTTTGGCAGCTTTAACGTTTATAGTGTCGGCCTACACAACGTCTTTTTCTTTGTTTATTATGCTGAGAATGGCCGAAGGAATTCTGATGGCATTGCCCGTCTTACCTTTACGACAATTTTTAATTACACGTTTTAAGTCTAAAAATGCCGTGATTATTGCTTTTACACTTAATTATGGCGCTTTGATGCTGGCGTCTCCTTTTATAATGAATATTGCGGTCTGGCTGCTTGAAAATTACGATTGGAAATATATGGCATATGGTTCTGCTTTCTTCCAGATTGTGTGCGTAGCTTTAGTTATGCTTACCTTTAATACTAATCGGGTTTATAAAAAGATCCCATTGTATCAGATCGACTGGGCAAGTTTTATTCTTGTGCTTACCGCTATTTTGTGTGGCAGTTATTTTGTTGTTTACGGTGAAAAGAAATATTGGTTTGAATCCTCACAAATTGTTGCAGCACTCATTGCTGCCTTAATAACCGGTAGTTTTTTTATCGCCCGACAAATGCTGGTCAAGAGGCCTACTTTTGATATGGGGGTATTTCGGTATGCGAATCTAAGAACTGGATTATTGTTGTCTGTGGTTTTTTACATCGCCAGATCGACGTTGAATATTTGTCATAGTACGATGGCTGTTGTTTGGAATTGGGAACCTTCAAGAGTGGCGCATGTGCAATATCTGAATTTAACGGGAAATGTAATCGGAATGATTTTGACAGGGGTATTTTTGGCCAAATCGGTTGCTTCTCGCTATATTTTTATAATGGGTTTTTCACTTTTTGCTTTATTTCATTTTTGGTTTACTTTCCTATTTGTGCCAGATGCATCTTTATTGGATATTGCAATTCCATATATGTTGCAGGGTGTGGCTGTCGGACTCGTATTTGTCCCGTTAGTTTTGTTCACAGTAGCCGCTGTTCCGACTCATTATGCACCCTTCGCGGGAGTAGTCGGCGTTGCAGGTCGATTCTGGGGAAGTATACTGGGTTTTGCCATGATTCAAAATGCAGGATTGTTTTTACAAAGTACTCATTTTACAAAATTCAGGCAATTTGTTCTTCCGGAAAGTCCGGAAACGCAAATGCGTCAAGCGCAAATCACCCGAAGCTTTATGGCTAAGGGATATACTTTGGACGATTCCAATACATTGGCGATGAAACAAATTATCAGTTCTGTTTCAAAACAATCGGTTTTATTGTCAAATATGGAAATCTTTACCGCTATTGGTTACCTAATGCTTATTGTCGTTATTTTTCTATCGCTTAATCAGCATTTAAGACAAACATTTGACCTATTCAAAAATAGAATTTGGGGTAGTTGAAAAGAGTACTATAGTTTATTAAAACCATTAAAAAACAAAATAGCCTATTCCAATTGCGTTAAGAATAGGCTGTTTTATTTTCAGAACAATTAACCTTCGGAGGTTTTTTAAGGTGCTGTTGTTTCTTTTTTGTCTAAGCCTCGTTTTCTCAATAAAGGCGCAACACTGGGTTCCGCTCCACGGAAACGTTTGTACAGTACCATTGGATCTTCAGTGCCGCCTTTTTCTAAAATGTTTTTTCGAAATGATTTTGCTTTTTCAGGATTGAATAAACTGGTTGTTTTGAAAACTTCAAAAGCATCAGTATCCAAAACACCTGACCAGATGTAACTGTAATATCCCGCCGAGTAACCGCCGGAGAATATATGATTGTAATAGGTGCTTCTGTATCTTGGAATGATTGCAGGTATTAAACCGATTTCGTCCATTGCGTTTTTCTCAAAAGTATTGGCATCTGTTGTAATTGCGGACTTTTGAGTATGGTACTTTAAATCTAAAAAGGAAGCTGCCAAATATTCCGTAGTCATAAAACCCTGATCAAAAGTACTTGATTCTTGTATTTTTTTAATTAAAGCATCAGGAATGACTTTTCCGGTCTGGTAATGCTTGGCATACATTTTTAAAACTTCCGGTTCTACAGCCCAATTTTCCATAATTTGCGAAGGCAGTTCAACAAAATCTCTTGGAACATTGGTACCGGCTAAACTTCTATAGGTTACACTAGATAATAATCCGTGTAAAGCGTGACCAAATTCGTGGAAAAAAGTGGTTACTTCGTCAAAAGTCAATAGCGCAGGACTGTTTTCCGTAGGTTTGGAAAAATTGCAAACAATAGAAATTACAGGAGCCTGCCGCAGTCCGTCAACTGTTTTTTGGGTTCTGTAGGAGGTCATCCACGCACCGCCACGTTTTGAATTTCGGGGATAAAAATCCATGTATAAAATGCCTACATGTGTTCCGTCGGATTCTGAAACTTCCCAAACATCCACCTCTTCATGGTATTTTGGCACGTCATGTAAGGGCTTGAATTTTAAGCCATATAAGTTTTCGGTAACTCGAAAAACTCCTTTTCTCACATGTTCTAAACTAAAATAGGGTTTTAATTCCTGTTCGTCTAAATCAAAACGTTCTTTTCGAATTTTTTCAGTATAATAGCGCCAATCGTAGGGCTGTACTGAATCGTTGATTCCGTCTTTTTTCATCATTTCCTGAATATCTGCAGCTTCCGTTTTGGCAATTTCTAAAGCTGGTTTCCATAAATCATTCAAAAGTGTATACACCTTTTCAGGAGTTTTGGCCATGGCTTCCTCCAAAATATAGCTGGCGTGCGTTTCATAACCAAGAAGTCTGGCTTTTTCGCTGCGAAGATTCGCCAGTTTCAGGGCATTGTCTTTATTGTCAAGATCGTCATCATGATTTCCACGGCTTTGATAGGCTTCCCATATTTGCTGTCTTAAATTTCTATTGGCACTGTATTGCAAAAAGGGAATTACACTGGAATTGGATAAGGTAAAAATCCATTTGCCGTCGTTTCCTTTTGATTTCCCTTCTTCGAGGGCAGCAGTAATTAATTCTTGGGATAATCCCGACAGCTTATTTACATCTTCAATAATTAACTTGTATGAATTGGTTTCAGCCAAAATATTTTGTCCGTATTTCAGACAGGTCAGTGAAAGTTCCTCATTTATTTTTCTCAGTTTATCTTTGTCTGAATCCGCTAAATTAGCGCCGCTTCGTACAAATGCTTTGTATAAATTATCTAAAACTTTTGCTTGTTCTACGTTCAGATTTAGCTTTTCTTTTTCATTCCAAAGCGCTTTAACTTTTGAGAATACGTTTTTATTCAAATAGATATTGTCGTTATGTGATGCTAAGCTTGGAGCGAGTTCTTTGGCTATGTTTTGAAGTTCATCGTTGGTGTTTGCACCGTTTAGATTAGAAAATAACATATTGACATTCAAAAGAAATTCTCCTGCATTTTCCATGGCAAGAATTGTATTATCAAAAGTGGGCACAGCAGCATTAGCTGCGATTTGATCAACTTGTACCTGATGCAGTTTAATGCCTTCCAAAATTGCGGGTTTAAAATGCTCGTTTCTAATTTTGTCAAAAGGCGGAACATTATAAGGCGTATTGTAGGGCTGAAAAAATGGATTTATTGCTTCATTTTGTTCTTTTTCGGGGGCTTCCATTGGTACCATTTTGTAGTTGTTTGTAAAATAGATAAATAGTCTCTGTAAATTTAGAAGATTTCAGCTTGATTAGGAAACCGAAGAATGGTACTTAACTTTAATTTAAGAAATTTTGGAGCACAATACTCTTGTTTGAAAGATAGCGGATTCTTAAGAAGCAGCAATTGATTTGAATTGGTATTTCCCGGTTTGTAAGCTCGAAATGGGGAAAGAATGTACAAAGTGTTCTCACCTCCAATCGGGATTAAGACGCTGTTTTTTACTACGTATAAAATGCATTTTTGTTTAAAAATGATTATATTAGTGTTCTGAAAATCAATTAAATAATCCGTTGAAATGAAAAATACTGACGATAAATCGAATACCGATAAAAAGAAATCGGATAAGAAGGATAAAAATAAATTACCCGATTCACTTACCTATCCTCCAAGTGAGGATATGTACAGCCAATTCCATAAAGAAATGGAAATTGACCCGGAAGATATTTCTAAAAATAAGGCAGCAGTTGAAATAAATAATGTGACTGAATTGAATCAAAAAGATTTTAACGAAGATGTCTCTGGTGGAGATTTAGATGTTCCCGGATCAGAATTAGATGACGAAGGGGAAAATTCAGGGAATGAAGATGAAGAAAACAATCATTACAGTATTGGCGGTGATAATCATAGCAATCTAGACGAGAATACAGGAGATAAAAGTTGAAAAAAAGCGAAATGATTTTCAGTTTGTCTCTAGCTGATTTCAGGTGCAATGGCTGAATCTGTAGTTTTTAAAAACGTTTGAACGTTAATCGTATTGACCATGTCTTTGAATACAGACACTGTGGAACCCAAGGGTGAAATTAAAAAAGCATCAAATGAATTGATTTTCGTGTGCAGAAACATGCCGCTTCCCATTTACATTATGATTTTCGACTCGAACTCGACGGTATATTAAAAAGTTGGGCCATACCCAAAGGTCCATCGATGAATCCTGCGGATAAAAGACTGGCTATTATGGTGGAAGATCATCCTTTTGATTACAAAGACTTTGAGGGCGTTATTCCTGAAGGAAGTCACGGTGCAGGAAGTGTTATTGTCTGGGATAACGGAACCTACACATTAGCAGATCCAACAGAGGCTAAAGAGGTTGAAAATAAGATAAAATCCGATTTAGAAGAAGGTGCTCTTGGTTTTAGTTTAAATGGAAAAAAACTCAAAGGTGAATTTGCATTGGTGAGGCTAAAAACGAAACAGGAAAACACCTGGCTTTTAATAAAGAAAAAAGATCAATATGCGAGCGCCGATGATGTTTTGAAACAAGATAAATCTGTAATTTCCAATGTGACTTTAGAGGGTTTAGAAAAATAATTTTTAGTGAACGGTTTGTAGTTTTAAGTACAATCGATACATTTCGTTTTCTAGTTTTTTATTTTCACTTTGCCAATGGCTGATGTCATTTTCAATCAGGCTAATATCCTCATCCCTGTCATCTGGTGATCTTAATAGTTGAAATTCTTTAGCATCCGCTAATTTAAGTTTACTCTCCTCTAAATTAGTTTTGTTGTAAACGAGTAGTTTCTTGATTTCTAAAAGCCTACTATTGATAGAGTCTTTTTTTTCATTTGACAGCCTTTCGGATTCTATTTTTTCCTGGATGGCGAGCTGTATTTTTTGCTCGTCAATTTCTTTTTGCTGAAGTTCAAGTTGCTCATTTCGAAATTCAGTCTGGTTGTTTTTTTGTTCTAATTCACTACTTCTGTTTTGCTGATAGGTATCGAAAATAAGGGTCCCGATAACTAAAGCTAAAATTCCGCAAGCTAAAAAAAAGATGTTTTTATCTAAGCCCAAAATAGTGGTAGGGGCTTCTTTTTTTTCCTCTTTTGGTAAAGGGGGGATGTTTTTAAGCGGCGGCGGTATTACTAACAAAATACTTTTTAATTCCTCTATATCCCCGGCATATTTCCATTCATCCATACCTTCGAACCATACCAAAGTTGTTTTTGTAATTTTTTTGGCTTTTAATTCTTCCAGGACAAATGGGCCGCTGTTTTCAGTGCCGTTATGAATGTAATAGGTTTTCATTTATAATGTTTTAATAGGGCTTATTTGGGGTAATTTTTTAATGGTCTTATAAAGATTTACACTGTAAAATTACAAAGCACTTTATTTTTCACTAAATAGTTTTTTGTGAAAGCAAAAATAACAAAAAATAGTTTGTCTATAATAAAGAGCCAAAGAAAGGTTTATGCACTGTTAGGAAGGACTGGGTATTGGTCGCATTTCAATGAAAAAATAAGGCAATTACAATCTCGAGGGCAATTAATATGATGACAACCCATTCTAAGCGGGAGCTTTCACGCACGTTCAGTACATCGGTAAAGAGCGTAAGATTGTTTTCTACAATTTGCAGGCGGTAATCAAGATCCTTAAAACGGGTATTGATATCAAAATTAGCTTTTAGATGGCGGTTGAGCAAGTTGAGTTCCTCATTATCCCAAACCAAATTCGGATCATCAAGAATATATAAATTATCTACAATGCTGTTTTTGACGTTCAAAACTTTACCGATGTATTTGAGCAAATTCGTTTTGGAAATACTGAGTTTTCCACGTTGTTCCAATTCCAGAATATAGTGTTTTGAAGATGTAATGAGCTCATCGGTTAGTACTTCATAAAATTCCAGCGCAACAGATTGTCCTATGTTAAGCATTACGATTCGCAGGAAAGAAGAGTCAATTTGGGGAACGGTGACATAATTGTTTTTTACGATGATCTTTTGTTGTTTTTCATCGGTTTCAATGCGATACTGTTCCGACAAATCCAGGTCCACCAGAGTTGTGGCATAATTTTTTATAAAACTCACAAATTCACTTTTGGCTACAGCATCATAATTGGCAAAGACCACCACGCCATAATCAAAAACATATAAATAACGTTCGCTTTCTTCCAGTGCATAAAAAACTTCAGAAGTGGAACCCGAATGGGCTTCGGCACGAAAATCAGCACGAAATTTTTTGATATTGAAAGACTCGGCAATCTGAACAGCTTCGATTCGAATTTCCATAACAAACTATTTTATACAAATTTAAGAAATTTTTCACTTTACGTTGCGATTTGCGCTCTGTTATTGAGTTGGTATTCAATGTTGTGATCTTAAAAATGAAGTTAAAAGAGAATAAATACGTCTCATTGTACTATAAAAAACAGCTGGCTTCTAACTCTTTTTCTACCGACAACTATTTTTTGTACATTTGAGGACTTAAAAATTATATCGATTTCGTTAAATCTTATTTTCTGGCATAAGATATAGGCCCTTAAAATTACTGGAATGTTAACTTTATGCCTGTTTAATAACAAAATGAAAATAAGGGGTGCAATAGTAGTATTAGTGATAGTATTCCTTCCAGAAAAGCCAAAAAAATAAAAAACACTTTTTTACATTGAAATTTAAAACGTTATTCATCAGCTTTATTTTTATAGGACTTGTTGCTTGTAACAATAAAGAAAAATCGACATCTATAGATAATGCAGTGCTGTACAGTGCTTCAGGGGCTGCGATGCCGAAAATTCAGAATGGTAGTGTTAAATCACTTTTAGACTCCTCTAAGACACTGGATTTAAAATATTCTTCAGAACAATTAGACAATACTAAAGGACTATCAAACAGTTCCGTTAATGCTATTTTTCAGGATTCCGAAAATTTGCTTTGGATCGGTACCTGGGATGGACTAAATCGGTATGACGGAAATAATTTCAAAATTTTCAGACCGGAGCTAGACAATGAAAATAGCCTGAGCAACCAGGTAATCCTGAAGATAGACGAGGATAATACGGGGCGAATCTGGATATTAACCATGCACGGAATTAATCGGTATGATAAAAAAACGGATACTTTTCAGCGTTATTATTTTACCAGAAAGAACAAGCCGCCATTATCAGAATCCGAATTTAACATGGCACTTGACCCTTCAAAGAAAGTTTTTTGTGCTGTAAAAGATTGGGGTATAGGGTACTTTGACGGGACGGAGTTTCAATTGTTAAAAACGAAAAGTCTTTCTACAAAAGCGGTGCTAAAAATGGAATTCTCGAAAACGGGTGAAATACTCGTTTTGTTTGAGAATAATGACCTTTATACCGTGTCACTTGAAACAAAAAACAACAAGAAAACAGTTTCAAAAGTAAGATTGATTTCAAAAAACGTCAAAACCTTTGGAATGGTTTCCAAAGAGAAAGTTTGTATTGTAACCACAACAGGAAATGCTGTCGTACATTCCTTAACGGATAAAAAAAATCAAATTCTTTCTGAAAAAAATATTGAAAATTGTATTGGGCATGTTCCTGAAGGCCTTGTGCTTTCCAGCAAGTCAGGCTATTTTGTTATCGACAGCAAAGGGAAAAACACGAAAAAATCAGGGTTAAAATACTTGAAGAATCAGAAGATCACAACCTTAATTCAAGGAAGCGAAAATGTGCTTTGGACCGGCACTGATGGTGATGGAATCTTTAAAATGTATCCGCTTAAAAAGGCATTTAATTTAGTTTCTAAGGCACAAATCCCTGAACTTGATGGTGGGATAGTCAGAGCATTTCTGGAAGTAGAAAACAATTCTTTCTGGGTTGGAACTAAAGGCAAAGGATTGTTTCGCTTTGCTTCTGATTTTTATCTGAATGCTGAAAAACCGTTACAATATTCAACTTTCAATGAAAGTAACAGTACTATTAATAATGCCGTATATGCGCTATGTAAAGGGAAGGGAGATTTAATTTTTATAGGTACCGATGGTAATGGGATTACTGTTTTTGATCTGAAAAAAGCAAGACTTATTAATTGGTCGGAAATTTTAGGGAATGAGAAATGTGATTATTTTAAGTCAACATACACTATTTATCAGGATGAAAATGGATTTGTTTGGCTAGGAACCAATGGCTACGGAATGATTCGTTGTAAAATTGAGCGTTCCGGCGAAAAATTAAAAGTAACTGAATTCAAAAAATACGTTGCAGCCAATAACAGCGAAAAAGCATTGAGCAGTAATATTATTTTTTCAATAATTCCGAAGAATCAAGGCCAGCTCTGGATTGGGACCCGATTGGGAGGTTTGAATCTTTTTGACAAAGAATCAGGTCAGTTTCAAACCTATAAAAACATACTAAACGATCCTACGAGCCTGTCTAATAATGATATATTATGCTTGCAGACCGATAGCAAAAACAGACTTTGGATAGGTACCAGTTTTGGGTTGAATTTGTTGGAAGTTTTAAAAAGTGACGGCAAAGCGGTGTTTAAAAGCTTTACCGTTAAACAGGGACTTCCCAATAATACTATTCACGGAATTGTTTCGGATAAAAAATCCAATCTCTGGATAAGTACCAATTTTGGGTTATCCAATTTCATCCTTAACGGATCAAAATTCATTAATTATACAAAAAACGAAGGTCTTCAAAATAATGAATTTGCCGATGGCGCTTTTTACCAGGATGCAAAATCAGACTATATTTTTATGGGAGGAATAAAAGGATTTAATTATTTTTTACCGCAGAAAATAAAAGAATCATCCATTATTCCTGACATTCTTATTGATAAGATCAGCGGGCAAAATCAAGCGATTCCGTATTATCAGGGATTGGTGATTGCGCCTACTTCCAATACGAATCCGTCGATTGTTTTAAAACACAATCAAAACTTTTTTGATATTGAATTGGCAGCTTTGACCTATATCAATAATGAAAAATGCCAATATGCCTACCAATTGATGAACTTTGATAAGAATTGGAATTATATTAACAATCGAAGAACGATTTCCTTCACCAACGTTCCCAAGGGAAACTATTCTTTGTGGATAAAGTGGTCTAACAGCGATGGCGTTTGGAGTAAACCGGTTCATGCTATTGATATCCGAATCAAGCCAGTGTTTTGGCAGTCGAATCTTGCCATTGCAATTTATACTGTATTGGCAGCCCTTTTTATACTATTTGTGCTCAGTTATTACAGGAAACGACAATCTTTGAGCCAAAATATACTTTTCCGAAAAAGAGAAGAAGAACTTCATGAAAACCGGCTTACATTTTTTACGAATGTTGCCCATGAATTTCAAACTCCTTTAACCCTGATTGTCGGACCTGCTCAAAAACTATCTGAGACCGCAAATCTCAGCGAAAGAAATCAGAAGTTCATACAGATGATTCAGCGCAACTCGTCAAGATTGTTGTTTCTGACGCAGCAGCTATTGGAATTCAGAAAAGCCGAATATGATTATTTAGAGGTAACGGCAAGAGAATTTGATCTTGTAAACCTGGTCGAACAAATAGCTGAATTATTTGACGAATGGGCACTAGATAAAAATATTGACTATAATCTGGACATCCCTTCAACATTGCCGGGATGGTTTGACAAGGATAAAATTGAAAAAATAGTATTTAACCTGATGTCAAATGCTTTTAAATACACGCCTGAAAATGGAAAAATTGATCTCAAGTTTCGCATTCAGGATGAGGATCCCAAAAGATTAAACATAACAATCATAAACACAGGGAAAGGAATTCCAAAACAAAAATTAGATTCGTTATTTGATCGATTTTTCCTTTCCGACCCCAATGTAGGAACTGAAAATGATATGTTTAGGACGGGTATCGGGCTGGCCTATATTAAAAAACTGGTCACCGTATTGCGAGGTAAAATATTGGTTTCGAGCGTTCCGGATCAAGAGACAACCTTTACTATTCTGGTTCCTTGTAGCAAACAGGCGTTTTCTGAAAAAGAATTGGACGTAGAAGTAAGCCCGGTGTTGATTTCGCATCATCTTAAGAATATCCTTGAAGAAATCCCTGGCAAGGACGATGCTATTCCAAATAAAATTTCATCCCTTGAAGGACTGGAAGACCGTAGAAAAACAGTTTTAATAGTTGAAGATGAGAAAGAAATTCATTTGTTTCTGAATGATTTATTAAATGAAAAATATAAAATCATTGTAGCTTTTAATGGTGTAGAAGCTGTAGCGATTCTTGAAAAGGAAATTCCGGATATTATCATTAGCGATGTCATGATGCCTTTGATGGATGGGGTAGACCTTTGTAAAAAAATCAAAACAGATATTAAAACCTGTCATATTCCTTTTATTATGCTTACCGCAAAAGATTCGGTTATTCATCGAATTGAAGGTTTGGAAAGCGGCGCGAATTCCTATATTCCGAAACCATTTTATCCCGATCACTTATTGGTAAGGATCCAAAAATTGCTGGAAGAAAAAGAATTAATACTAAAGCACTTTACTCAGGATACGCTGAGCGAAAACCTATCTACTCTTCCCATCAATAGTGAAGAAAAAGATTTTGTAAAAAGAATAATTGAGTTGATCCGTAAAAATATTGATAATGAAAATCTTCAAAGTTTATTTATTGAGAAAGAATTGGGCATTAGCAACTCGCAGTTGTACCGGAAAATCAAACAGATTTTCGGTTTTACACCGAGTGATTTAATTCGAACAATACGATTAAAATATGCGGCTGAACTTTTGCGTAAGAATGTATTGACGGTTTCTGAGGTGTGTTACCAATCCGGTTTTAACAACCGTTCCTATTTTTACCGTGAGTTTAAAAAAATATACAATACCACTCCTAAAAATTATCAGCTTAAATACAAAACCAAATAGCAGATAGCTTTTAAAATTCTGAAAACCAGCATCTTTAACCCAGGTGTACACTTTTGATGAAATAGTGTACACCTTTTTTTATGCTCTGGAATTACTTTTATAAACTGATTTTTAAGTCAAAAAAAACCATTAATGCATTTAATTAACCTAATTTTTATTAACATGAAAAAAATCAATCTATTTATTAACCAATTTAACACTTCCTCATGATGAGAAAAAATGTAATTTATAATATTGTCTTATTATGGACAATAGTATCAGGGAGTGTAATGTATGCTCAAACCGTGAAAGGGGTAGTTTCGGATAGCAGTGGCCCATTGCCACAAGTAAATGTGGCTGTCAAGGGAACGGCTATAAATACAGCTACTGATTTTGATGGAAATTATACCATTACTGTAGATTCAAACGCAATTTTAGTTTTTAGTTATATTGGGTTTGTAACCAAAGAAATTGCTGTTAAAGGCAACAGTACAGTGAATGTCGTACTAGTTGAAGATTCACAAAAATTAGAGGAAGTAGTTGTCGTAGGATATACCACTCAAAAGAAAGCTTCCATTACGGGAGCAGTCAGCACGGTTAATTTGGGAGATCTTTCAAAAACAAGAGTGGTAGATGTTGCTCAGGCCTTGCAAGGACAAGTTGCCGGTGTTTTTGTAGCTGCTAATACAGGTGCTCCTGGTGATGGTATAAAATTACGCATCAGAGGGGAAGGAACTCTTGGTAAGAATGACGTTCTCTATGTTATCGATGGTGTACCTACCCGTGATATTTCTTTCCTTAATCAATCGGATATCAAATCGATGTCGGTATTAAAGGATGCAGCGGCAGGAGCTATTTATGGTTCCAGAGCAGCTAGTGGAGTTGTTTTAATTACAACTAAGAGTGGACTCAAAGGCAGATCAAGTTTTGATGTTGATATGTACTCCGGAATTCACTATGCCACAAACCTTCCAAAAATGTTGAACACGGATCAATACTTAACGGTAAAAGATCAGGCCTGGCATAACACTGCCGGAAATGCAGCATCGGCAATTAGCCCATATGCAGCTGACAGAAGCAGAACTGATTTGGCGAACACGGATTGGCAGGATGAGTTATTCACTACAGGTATATCTAAAAACTTCCAGGTTTCGGCAAGTGGTGGTTCTGAAAACGTACAGTATTTAATTTCCGGAGGTTATTTTGGACATGACGGTATTGTGGTGGAGGATAATGATCAATTTGAACGTTTTAATTTCAGATCAAATGTTAATGCAGACATTTCAGATCGTTTTAAGGTGGGGACTAATCTTCAAATCAGCTACGCAAAACAGGACAAATTATCTTCTAGTGGAGATGCACCGGGAGTTATTCGTCATGCATTGATTCGTCCACCGGTTTTAGGTGTTTATAAAGATGTTTCCGATCCAACTTATTCGCAAAGAAATCCATATACGGATTTACCTTTTTACACAGGACCTAATGACGGATGGAGTAAGATTTACGAATTCACTTCCAATCCAATAGCTATTGTTCACTTTACTGATGACAAAAGAAATACATTTCAGACTTTTGGAAATTTATACGGTGAGTATGCTTTGTTGAGAGATAAATCGCTAAAATTCAAAAGTAATTTAGGTGTAGATATCAAATTTTCTCACAATAAGAATTTTGCTTCAAACTTTGGAGATGCTAATATCAATGATCCTTCTAATCAATATTATGGTTTGGGAAGAAACAACAGACCTAATGGTTTAGATGAAAATAGAGGTCAGGAAATGACATTTACTTTTACCAATACATTGAATTATATTAAAACGTTCAAAGAAGTGCATAGCATAAACGCATTGCTGGGAATGGAAAACATCAATAGCAAAGCGGCAGCAATGGGCGGCAGCAGACAAAATTTTGACAATACTACAGATCCTTTCAGATACCTGGATTATGGAAGTACAACTAATGCGTACAGTTCAGGATCAGCCAGCAACTGGAGTTTGTTATCTTATTTTGCTTCTGGAACCTATGGATATGATAACAAATATTTTGCATCAGCAACAATGAGAGCAGATGCTTCTTCGCGATTTGGACCGAATAATAAATGGGGATATTTTCCATCTGTTTCTGCGGGCTGGGTAGTATCTCAGGAAGATTTCATGAAAAAATCAGACTGGATTTCTAATTTAAAATTAAGAGCAAGTTGGGGTGAAGCCGGAAATCAGGAATTACCAAATAATGCTTACGAAACATTGGTGTCTTCTACCGGAGGAGTTGTAAATGTAGTTCGTTACGGTAATCCGGATTTGAAATGGGAAACCACTACACAAACTAACTTTGGAGTTGATTTAGGAATCCTGAATAACAAATTGAGTTTTACAGCGGATTATTTCACAAAAACAACTGATGATATCTTATTAACCGTGGGCTTACCTGCAGTATCAGTAGGAGTTATAGAAAGAACTTTTGTAAATGCTGGAGAAGTCAACAATAAAGGACTTGAATTTGGTGTGAATTTTCAAAATAATGATAATGAGTTTAAATACGGTATAAATGCAAACATTGCTACCCTTACAAACAGAGTGAATAAACTTCATGAATTTGTAAAAAACATCACTGACGATTTTTCACATACAAAAACAGAAACAGGGCAACCGATAAGCTCTTATTATGGCTATCAGTTTGATGGTATTTATCAAAATTCAGCGGAAGTTAGTACTCATTTATTTTCAAATGCTAATGCTACTCAACCTGGGGACATTAAGTTTAAAGATTTAAACAGTGATGGACAAATAAATGCTGATGACAGAACTTTTATTGGAAATCCAATTCCAAAAGTTACTTACGGAGTCAATTTTAATGCGAGTTACAAAAACTTTGATATCTCTTTCTTATTGCAAGGAGTAGAAGGGGTAGACCGTTACAATGATTTGAAGCAAATCTTAAATTATGATAGCCGTCCTTTCAATTCTACAACAGCAGTATTAGATAGCTGGAATGGTGAAGGAACAAGTAATACAACTCCTCGCGTTACTTTTAACAATAATGGTGGTGGTAATGTATCTAGTGTTTTTGTGGAAGATGCTTCTTATTTGAGATTGAAAAACTTAGAAATTGGGTATACTTTTAGTAAAACTGTTTTGGGTATAAAAGACATGCGTATGTATGCGTCAGGTCAAAATTTATTTACGATAACTGATTATACAGGCTTGGATCCGGAATCTACTTCATTGATTGATAAAGGAACATATCCTCAATCGAAGTCGTTTATTTTTGGAGTAAGAGTTAAACTTTAAATAAAAAATTAAAAAATATAAATTATGAAAAATTTATTTAAAACCGGTATTCTAATGTGCTTGATGGTATTGGTAAGTTGTGAAGATGAGCTTACACAAGAGCCTATCGGATTAACGACTTTGGACCAGGCAAACAGCACTCCCACTTTAAATACAGTGGAAAGTTCTGTAAACTCTTCTTATGAATTGCTGTCAAACCGATTGAACATATTGGCACAATGGGATTGGGGCGGAGGTCTTGTTTTTCAAAATGATTATATCATGCAGGATATCGCATCGGATGATATGGAGAAAAAATGGGCTTCAGATGGTGATCAGCCATGGATCGATGAAATAAACAATTTCAGCTACACTTCGACCAATGGTGGTCCAAACGGATTATGGAAATATAATTATGAAGGGATAAAAAGACTAAATATCGCGATTGAATTATTAACAAAATCGGATATAGAAGCTATTACCGGAATTACTACTGCCAGAAAAAACCAATTGTTGGGTGAGGCTTATTTCTTAAGATCGTACTACTATTTCTCTTTGGTTACTAATTTTGGCGATGTGCCCTTAATTTTAGCGCCTGTAAAAACATATCAGGAAGCTTTTGATGTTGCAGTGAGAGCTGATAAAACAGTGGTTTGGGACAGACTTAAAGCAGATTTAGTTTTAGCAAAAGGATTAATGCCAAACAGCAAATTTTCTTCTACCAGTGAAAAATGGAGAGTTTCTAAAGGTGCTGTGATAGCACTTCAGGCAAAAGCTGCTTTGTACACTGAAAAATGGTCAGAAGTAATCACTTTAGTAGATGAGTTAGCGCCACTTGGCTATAGCTTAAATGCTAATTATTTCGATAATTTCAGTACTTCCAAAGAGTATACCGATACTGAAGTTATATTTTCTTACGACCATCAGTCCAATACAACTCCAAGAAGAGGTAATGGAATCTGTGCTCCTTTAGGATGGGGATTTTTTGCTCCAAGCACCGATTTCTTGAATTCATTTGAACCAAACGATCCAAGAAAATTCTATACTGTAGATGCGGCCAATCAGAACGTAAATAAAATGCTGGGAACTCTGGATGGCGGCAATAAAGGAAATGATGATGCGGTTACCAATAAAGTATACATGCGTTACGCAGATGCCTTACTTTGGAAAGCAGAAGCATTAAATGAAACGGGAGATTCTCCTGGAGCAATTGCTATTATCAACATCATAAGAGCCAGAGCAAGAACTACAGTAACTGCTACAGGCGGAACTGCACCAGTTGGAACTTTGTTAGACAGAATAGCATCTACCGATAAAGCGACTGTAAAAGGGTGGTTAATTTCAGAAAGAAGAGCAGAACTTGGTTTTGAAAACCAAAGAATGCTGGATTTAAAAAGATGGGGAATTGCAAAAGCGGTATTGACAGCTCATGGAAAAAATTTCCAGGATAAACACCTCTTATATCCAATCCCTCAATCAGAAATTGATGCATCAGCAGGGACTTTGACACAAAATTCAGGGTATTAGTGTTAATTAAGTGATTTGGTTTTAATTAGTATCCCTTGAGAAGTAGCAGTTGCATAAAAAAAATTGCTACTTCTCTATTTTTTACTTCTAATAATTGATTAGAAAATCAATGAGAATCCTAGTATAAATAAGAAAATATTTAAAATGAATCGATTTTTCAATACTCTTTATATCTTACTATTCTGTCTTATCGGAACGATTTCTACAAGTCAGAATATTAATTTAAAAGTTGTGGGCGATAATGAGGATGGTTTTAATGTTGATATTTACAATGGGAATCAATTAATAGTTAAAAATACGGAGGAGTTCTCATTAGAAATGTCCAGTTTTGATTTAAGCGAAAAAGCAAAAATTTCTGCCTGGAAAGGCGCTAAATGGATAGGCGATACGAAGAGTGTGCAGTTAACAAGAGACACTTATATTGCTGAGTTTGATTTGAATATTTCTATTACCGTTACCTATGAAATCGTAAATAAGAACGTGATAAAAAAGAGCATCGATTTATTTCAATCGGGGATGCCTTCTTTATATTACACGATAAGCGAAACTTCAAAACCAGCGCAAACGCCTTCAAAATATGTGACTTTTGAATACGATAATTTCCCTGGAGGTTTTGCACACGAAATCTTTCCTTCGGCTGGATTTGTTACAGCAGATAATCATGTTGTTGGATTTTTAATGGATGCAGGTTATAAAAATCATTATACCAGAACTACACGCAGACGCTTTAACGGTCACGGCGGTGGTTTTGTAGGGATGCGAAAACTTCCTGATCCTGCTTTGGTATCGCTTGCAACTGTAGCCGAAAGAGGAAATAAAGAGCATTATATCAAACAAACCTTTGGTGAAATGTACAATTTGGATGCCGGAAGCGAATCGAAATTAGAAATTGATGACAATTTTCAAAAAGTTGGAGCTGTTGCGGTTGAAAAAAAGTCCAATCTTATTGCACTTAATTATAACGATTCCAATCAATCCGGAATTGAAATGACTGTCCCGTTAAAAGACCAAAAGGTGTATACTGTTTCCTTTCTTTCCAAGGGAACGGCTCCCGTAGCACTTAAGCTTTTTAGGATTAAAAATGGAAAAAAGACAGTTGAATTAGAACACGGAATCAAATACATTGATAAGTTTCCTGTAAAGGAAAATGAATGGACCGTTTTTAAAGGGAGTGTTTTAGTTCCCTATATAGAAAATGATACTGTGTCGCTGTTTATTGGAGCACAAGACGCGAAAAACTGCAGTATTCAGATTAAAGATTTTCAAATAATGGAACACCATCCGCGAGTGGAATCGTATAATAGGATTAATATGGGTGAAAAAGTTACCAAAACAACGTATGTTTTTATTGAGCCTTGGAAAAATCATCATGATTTTGTGATTTCCTCACAGTCGCGCCTTGCTGAAGGAAAAGGATTTAAAGGGACGTTAATCGAGAAAATGTTATATGCTAACTTCAATATGCTGACCTGGATTACTTCGGTAAATGATTTTACCCCTTTGAATGTTCCTAATATGAATTATGCACCGGATATGTACAATCGGGATTCTTTTTTCGCTACGGTTTCAAGTTATAACAAAGAATTGAATCTGGAAATTTGGAAAAAATGGGGTGACACCCAAACTTCAAAAGGGGGAATAGCCACCATTATAACGCCGGAAATGGGATCAGTTGAAGTCAAAGATAATGAAGCGACCATTCAATGGCTTATCTGGGCAATGCTGAATAAAAGACGTTTTGGAGCTGTACTGCCGGAAGCGAAAATAAAAAAGGCTGTGGAATATGTGCTGCACGAATTTGATGAAGATAAAGACGGGATATGCAAGTCACGTTTTACGCTGAGTCAAATAGACATTATCGATTATCAGCCTAAAACCGATCGGCTGGCGGTTAACCAGGGGATGTTTGCTATAGCACTACGGACTATAAAGGAATTGGGTTTTGATATATCCGAAGCATATGTTGAAAAAGCGGAACAGGAGTATCGTAATTTCTATGATGTGGAAAGGAAACATCTTTTGTTCGACAAAAATTATCCGGATATTATTACGCTAACTGATTTGGAACCGGAATTCTTTTCCCTGTGGCTGTTCAATAAGCCTATTTTGACAGACGAAATGGTTGTCAATCATTTAGAGAAAATGCCAATCCTTAATAAAGTGCCAAATGCACCGCATCCGGAATATGGTACAACGGCGCCGGTATGTATACGGCTGACTAATGACACACAAGGGTATACGTATCTGAGTCCGGAATATCAGCCTTTTGGTGAATTTGGTGAATCAAATTACAAAGGAGGCGCAACAGATGGTGTTTATTATAATGGAGGAAGTTGGATGCGCCCTGAATATTGTGCTTATGTAGTAGGGCAAAGGCATGGATGGGATAAAGCAAAAAAATTAATGGAAAACAGGGCTTGGGCCGAAATTAATCTTAATCCAAAATGGCCTTACAGCAAAGAATTTATCCCAACAAAATGGACCACAACGGATTCTTGGTGGCCTTCAACACGAGGTCTGTGCTGGAATGTATTTATTCTCATGGCAGGCGAAGTTGCAGGCATCAGAACACCAGAAATGGATCCGGACTTTAAAAAATAAAGCAAAAAAACAAAAACTAAAAAACAAAAAACTAAAAATAGAATAGCATGAAAGATATCGCAAAACGTTTTACACAAAATCCTTTATTATCCCCGGCAGATTTACCTGCCAGTAGAGAAGGTTTACAAATTACATGTCTTCTCAATCCGGGTGTATTTCAATTTGAAGGAAAAACATGGTTGATTGTACGTGTAGCTGAAAGGCCGGAACAAAAAGAAAATATTATTTCATTTCCTATTTTAACGGAAACAGGGGCCATTAAAATCATCGAAATTCCTACCGATGACCCTGATTTAGATGCCAGTGACGCAAGGGTTATTAATTATAAAGGAGTTGACTATCTAACTACGCTATCGCACCTGCGATTGTTATGCAGTGAGGATGGACATAAATTTTATGAGCCGGAGAATTATCCGCTTTTAGTTGGTGAAGGAATGCTGGAAACCTTTGGAGTGGAAGATTGCAGGGTAACTTTACTTGAAAATAAATATTACCTTACCTATACAGCTGTTTCAGACAATGGAGTGGGAGTGGGTTTACGCACCACAACGGATTGGAGAAATTTTGAATCGCATGGAATGATGTTGCCTCCACACAATAAGGATTGTGCCATTTTTGATGAAAAAATCAATGGTATGTATTACGCTTTGCATCGTCCGAGTAGTGTTGATATTGGTGGAAATTATATATGGATCACTTCTTCTCCTGATGGACTACACTGGGGAAATCACCATTGTATTATAAAAACCAGAGCTGGTTTATGGGATAGCAAAAGAGTGGGTGCCGGAGCTGCTCCTATAAAAACAAAACAAGGCTGGTTGTCTATTTATCACGGAGCAAATGCTGCACATCAGTACTGCTTAGGAGCCTTTTTAATGGATTTAGACGATCCCACAAAAGTAATTGCACGAACAGAAGAACCAATCATGGTTCCTACCGCAACCTATGAATTGACTGGCTTTTTTGGGAACGTAGTTTTTACCAACGGGCATGTTGTACATCCTGATGGCGATACCGTTACCATTTATTACGGCGCTTCTGATGAGTTTGTTTGTGGTGCTGAGTTTTCTATCAAAGACATTTATTCACTTTTAAAATTTAACTAATGTTCAAGAAACTAAAAACCGAAATTGGTCACTTTAAAAGCCAGACCCACAATTTTCAAATATTAGTGCTTACGAATCTGGTCTATGCAATTGTTTTGCCTGTGATCGATATTTTTGTGGCTGCTTATGTGATGCGTAGTTCAAATGACCCTGTTAAGGTGGTTATCTATCAACTGACAATTTATGCGGGAATTCCACTTACTTTTTTATTAAATGGATTTTTATTGAAACACTTTAATATCAGAAAATTGTATTCAGCAGGAATGATGCTGAGCGGCGTTTCTATGATGATCATGATGTCATTGAAAACACTTGACTTGGTAGGAATAGGATTTGCCGGAATTACAATGGGATTGTCTTTTGGGTTTTATTGGTCTAACCGAGATTATTTGGCATTAGCCATTACTAATGATACGAATCGAAATTATTATTATGGTTTGGAAACTTTTTTCTACACCATCATAGCCGTTGTCATTCCGATTACTATCGGCTGGTTTATCGAATCAAGTGGAGATGAAGCACAAATACATACCGCTTATCTAATCATTACCGGACTAGTGTTTTTAGTGACTGTTGCAGCCTCTATAGTTTGTTTCAGAGGGACATTCCAGAATCCGGAGCAAAAAAAATATGTGTTTTTTAAATTCCATCAATTATGGTATAAATTACTGTCATTGTCATTATTGAAAGGGCTGGTTCAGGGGTTTCTGGTAACGGCACCTGCTATGCTGATTATGTTATTGATAGGGAAGGAAGGAGCACTGGGGACTGCTCAATCCATAGGAGCTATAATTGCAGCGGTAATTATGTATGTTTTAGGAAGGATTTCGAAACCTTCAGACCGAATAAAAATATTTACAGCAGGACTTGTTTTGTTTGCTTTAGGAGCAATAGTTAATGGATTGTTATTCAGTCAGACAGGTGTAATTGTATTCATTCTGTTGTTACTGATTGCGAAACCGCTAATGGATTTGGCTTATTTTCCAATTCAGTTTAAAGTAATCGATATTGTTTCTAAAATTGAAAAAAGAGGCGAGTTTGCTTATATACTTAACCATGAAGCAGGATTGTTTGCAGGTCGATTTTTAGGAGCAGGTACATTCTTAGTTTTGGCTTATGCTATTTCTACTGAAATTGCGTTGCGTTATGCTATTGTAATTGTAGCTATCTTGCAGTTGAGTTCAATTTTTGTAGCCAAAAAAATTATAGCAGAAGGGAAATTACTTTCTCCTAATGAACCCGTAATTGATAGCAAAGTGCTTAGCGAAGTTGCTGAAAAAATGGTGTAATACAGATTAAAAAAAATAGAGTTACAATTAAATCAAAATAAGAAATGAATACTATTTTCAAAATCACTTTTGCCGGTCTGTTTTTTATCTTTTTCGGAAGTAACGCAGCAGCACAGGTAAAACAACAAAAGATAGCTCGTGTGGATCAGATGCCAAACCTGCCGAAACCATTTCAAATCATCGATTATAAAAAAATGGCTGTCAGTTTTGATAGTACTGTTTATGATTTCAATGCCAAAGGTAAATATTGGCCTATGGTATGGATCGACAGCAGCAAAAAGAATTTTCCGCAAGACGTTGTAGGGATCTACACTGCAGTGGCCGATGTAAGGCAGGGGAAAAATAATAAAGGGATGTTCCATGAAGCTTTGGCTACTATGGGAGCGACATTAGGAGCGAGTCTAGTAGGAATAGACAAAAGCAAGCAACAAAATTTAAATTATGTTGGTATGCTGAAAAATTATTTCAATTCAGAAACAGGCTGGGACATTATGATGAACAATACGTGCCCGGAAGTCGCTTTATTGGGTGGTGGTTATGGTCGTGACTGGTGGTATGATGTGTATCCGAATCTTTTGTTTTATGCTGTTTATGACAAATATCCTAACGAACCGGGTTTCGATGGTATCGCTAAAAGTATTGCAGAAAAGTTCTTCAAGGCCGATTCTATTTTAAATGGGAATTATGATTATTCCTATTTTGATTACGGCAAAATGAAACCCATGAAAAACAACATCTGTGCGCAGCCCGATGCGGCAGCAGGACATGCTTGGGTATTATATGCAGCCTATAAAAAGTTTGGAGATCCAAGGTATTTAAAAGGAGCCAAAAGTGCTTTATCCGCATTGCAGTCACAGCCTATAAATCCCACATATGAATTATTAATGCCGTTTGGTGCTTATTTGGCGGCTAGGATAAATGCAGAAGAAGGAAAGCAATACGACACCGACAAAATGTTGGGTTGGACCTTCGACGGAACGGCAATTTGTCGTGAAGGCTGGGGAGTATTGGTTGGTAACTGGAATGGAATTGATATTTCAGGAACCGTAGGGAGTACGGTAGATCACGGTGGATATGGTTTTTTAATGAATACCTATGATATGGCCTGGCCATTGGTTCCAATGGTTCGCTACAATCAATCCTATGCGACGGCAATTGGAAAATGGATGTTGAATGCAGCTAATGCATCGCGTTTTTTTTATCCGCAGTACATGCCCGATGAGCATGAAACGATTCCGCATCTTGCTGAGGTTAGCAAAGGAGTAATCGGATATGAGGGCATCATTCGTCAATCGAGTTATAAAGCGTATGAAAATTTAAAAGGACCTGTCGCACAAGGTGACGGGCCACTTTGGGTACCGGGCCAAAATCCCCAAGAATCGCAATTCAGTGTTTATGGAAGTGGACATGTTGGTATCTTCGGAAGTATTATCCGTGCAACTAATGTGGCTGGAATTCTACAACTGAATTTACTGGCTACCGATTTTTTCAGTGATAAAGCCTATCCTTCTTTTTTATATTATAATCCGTATACCACTAAGAAAAAAGTTTCAGTAGAAACAGAGCAGGAAAAAAAAGTAGATTTATACAATACCGTTTTGGGCCGTTTTGTTGCCCGTAACGTTTCTTCTTCGGCTAAAATAAAGATTGCAGCAGCCAGTGCAGCGGTAATTGTTTGTGTTCCGTCAGGCGGTAAAATAACGTACGAAGGTTCTAAAATGCTGGTGGATGGTATTGTAGTGGATTATAACGTTCAACAGAAAAAATAAAATGATTTGCTTATGAACTCTAAAATTGTGCTTATAGCACTACTTTCTTTCTTTATGTTTAGCGGAAGTTCTGTAAAAGCACAGCAGACAGATGAAAAATGGTGGAAAGAATCGGTGTTTTATCAAATCTACATGCCCAGTTATGCAGACAGTAATGGCGATGGATATGGCGATTTTAAAGGAATGACCGATAAGCTGGATTATTTGAAAGGACTAGGTATAAAAGGAATCTGGCTCACGCCATTTCTTAGGTCTCCAAAAGTAGATAACGGCTATGACATTGCGGATTATTACCAGGTCGACCCCACTTATGGCAGTAAAGCTGATTTTGATACATTTCTGAAAGAAGCGCATAAAAGAGGAATCAAGGTGATTATGGATATGGTGCTGAATCATACTTCTACACAATGCAAATGGTTTGAGGAATCCCGGAAATCAAAAGATAATCCGTACCGCGATTATTACATCTGGAAGGATAAACCGAACAATTGGGAATCTTTTTTTGGCGGTTCGGCTTGGGAAAAAGATACTGTGACGAATCAATATTACTACCATAAGTTTGATAAAAAAATGGCGGATCTCAACTGGTCTAACCCTAAGGTGGTTGTTGAGGTTCAAAAAGCACTTCGGTTTTGGCTTGATAGCGGTGTTGATGGATTTCGACTGGATGTGATTAATTTTTTAACCACCGATGGAATTACAGCTGACAATCCGATAAAGGAGGGACAACAAGAGCACAGCAACGACATTGATCAGCAAGGGGTGAAAAATGCCATGCGAATGATAAAATCGACTGTAAACGAGTATGACAACCGTTTTATAGTTGGCGAAATCGGAAGTGATAAAATTGAGGTGTTGAAACAATACCAGTCACAGGATTTATTGGATGTGGTTTTTAATTTCAACTTTGGAAGTATCAAAACATTTTCCTCACAGCGCATTTTTGAGGAGTTGCAAAGCATGGAAAAAAACATGAGCAATTACCCCACTTTGTTTTTTGGAAGCCATGATATGCCAAGAATGATTGACCGATTAGCGGATGGGAATCCAGATAAAGCAGTGGCCTTGGCAGCTTTGATTCTTACGGCAAAAGGCGTTCCTTTTGTTTATTATGGAGAAGAAATCGGAATGCATAATATTGTCGCTCATAACCGGAAAGAAATGGTCGATATTCAGGGGAAAACCCACTATGAATTGGCTTTAGAAAAAGGTAAAAGCCCTGAGGAAGCCCTTTTGGAAGGAAACGAGCACAACCGGGACAAATCCAGAAGTCCAATGCAATGGAATGGAAATGCTTTTGCCGGCTTTTCAACAAAAAAAACATGGATTAAAACCAATTCCGATTACAAACAAATCAATGTTCAGGATTTAGCGAAAAAAGAAAATTCTATTCTTCATCGCTATCAAAAGCTGATAGCCCTACGCAATACTGAAAAAGTCCTGCAGTATGGAAAATACGACAGGCTAGAGCATAAAGACGGACAAATTTTGTTTACCCGGTCTTATGAAGGGCATAAAATTTCTGTGGTAATTAACTTTGGTTCGGTACAGAAAGTGCGCCTTCCAAAAGGAGCAAAAATCCTCATGGGAAAAACAAAACTGAAATCAAATGACTTTATCATTTACAGCAACTAGAATATACAGAAATACAATCAATCGAATATTTTTTACTTTTAAAACAAATAAAAATGAATCTTACTATCGCTAATACTTCAGACAAGAGCGCTGTTTTTGAGCAAATTGCTGCCGCATTAAAAAAAGAAAATTTCACAGTCGTTAAACAAGATGAAACACGACCATGGGGAGGTTTTTTCGTAATTGATGAAAGTCAGGCGCCTGCTTTTGCCGCTAAATTTTTTCCTCATCTTGAAATGGAAACAATTAAGATCACCAATAAGTTAAGTCCGAAGATATTGGTGGTGGCACCTCACAAACGGTTATCATGGCAATATCACTTTCGCAGAGCGGAAATATGGAAAATACTAGCTGGTGTAGTAGGTGTGAAAACTAGTGCCACAGATGAAGAAGGAGAAATTCAGGAACTTACACCGGGGACTTTTATCCAAATGGACAAAGGCGAACGTCATCGCTTAATTGGATTAGATTCATGGGGAATAGTAGCCGAAATCTGGCAACATACAGACCCGGAAAATCCATCTGATGAAGATGATATCGTCCGTCTGCAGGATGACTTTGGCAGATAAAGAAAACCATCGTTCCCTTTTGGATCAGATACATTTAAAAATAGAAACATTGTTTACGGAGTAGCTTTATTCCGAAACAATGTTTTTTTTTGGAATAATCTTAAGGAGTAATTTGAAGCTTTTTAGGAAATAAAATCTTAAATTTGATATGGTTTTAAGTGATTTAAAATGCTTATTATCAGTATTTTGTGGTTTTGGTAAAGAGATGTATTAAAGAAGGAGCATAGCTAAGTTAGTCGCCATATTGCATTAAATCAGGGATGGGTTTTACCGGGGGTAATTCCGGAATTCCATAAAAATGATTGCAATGAAAAAAAAGACAATAGTATTGGTTTGCATTTTGATTCTTGCTACAGTCGGTGCTGTTTTGTATTTTGTATTTCGTGAAAAAACGGAAGACATAACTTTCCTCACAGCTAAGGCAACGTACGGTCCTATTGCTAAAAGCGTCACAGCTACAGGAACCATTCAGCCTGTTGATACCGTTTCTGTAGGAGCACAGGTGTCGGGAGTTATAAAAAATATCTATGTTGATTTTAATGATGTGGTTAAAAATGGGCAATTGCTGGCCAAAATAGATCCTTCTATTCTTTTGGCGCAAGCGGAACAGTCCAAAGCAAATCTGGACAATGCCAGAAGCAATTTAAATTTTCAGCAAGCCAATTATGAGCGGCAAACCAGATTGTTTAATTTGGGAATCATCAGTAAAGCCGATTATCAGTTGGCGCTCAATCAAATTGAAACGGCCAGAGCAGCGGTTGCTACTTCGCATGCACAATTGAAAATTATAAATAAAAATCTTTCTTATACAAATATTTATTCCCCGATTGATGGTGTGGTGCTCAACAGAAATGTCAGTGCAGGTCAGACTATTGCTTCAAGTTTTAATGCGCCCACTTTATTTGTCATTGCAAAAGACCTTACCAAAATGCAGGTTAGTGCAGCTGTGGACGAGGCAGATATTGGCGGAATACGGTCGAAACAAAAAGTGACTTTTACTGTTGATGCTTTTCCAAATGATGTTTTTCAAGGGGAGGTTCGACAAATTTTACTTCATCCTTCGGTAGCTGCGAATGTTGTTACGTATAAGACATTGATCAATGTTGACAATTCAGAAATGAAACTAAAACCAGGTATGACCGCCAGTATTTATATTTATACAGAAGAAGATGCCAATGCTTTACTTATTCCTGCTCGGGCTTTGACCTTTAAGCCAGATTCCATTTTGAGAAATCGTTACGTAATTATAAATGCGGAAAGAGCAATGACCCATCAAAAAAGAAGTCTTCAAAAAGAGGGTTTAGGTACAATAGATGCTGAAAATGAAAAAGGCCAAAAAGCGTATGTATGGAAAAAATCAGGAGATACCTTGTTAGAGAAACGCATCACAATTGGGCTGAACGATGATGAGAATGTAAAGGTAATAGAGGGGCTTTTACCAAATGAGGCTGTGGTAACGAATACTATGGCTGGTGAAAATAGTAAAGATTCCCGCAATGCACAGCGGAGTCCTTTTATGCCACAAATGCCGAGAAGATCTGGCGGAGGTCCGAGAAATTGATGCATAAAAACCAATGTAATGAACTCACTTATAGTTGACATAAAAAATCTAAAACGGGAATTCAAGATGGGAGATGAAATCGTCAAAGCACTTAACGATATTAGTTTAACAATCAATTCCGGTGAATTTGTTACTATTATGGGCAGTAGCGGTTCCGGGAAAACTACCTTGTTGAATATATTAGGGTGTTTGGACAGGCCCACATCGGGAGATTATATACTTGATGGAATCAATATAAACACACTTTCAAAAAATGAACTGGCAAGGCTTCGCAATAAAAAACTAGGATTTATTTTCCAGTCCTACAATTTATTACCAAGAACATCGGCAATCGAAAATGTGGAATTACCCTTACTGTATAATCCTGAAATTTCAGCAAAGGAACGCAAGGAAAAAGCAATGAATGCCTTAGAAGCCGTCAATCTCACCGATAGGATTTCGTATCTTCCAAGTCAGTTATCGGGTGGACAGCAACAACGGGTGGCTATAGCCAGAGCATTGGTAAATGATCCTGTAATGATTCTGGCCGATGAGGCTACAGGTAATCTTGATTCCAGAACTTCATATGGAATTATGGCATTGATGCAGGAATTGAATGCCGTTCATGGCAAAACAATCGTATTTATAACACATGAACAGGATATTGCTTCCTTCAGCAAGCGTACTATAATACTTCGAGACGGGAGAATAATAAAAGATAGCATCAATACCAATGTACGCAATGCAAAAGAAGTTTTAGAAAGTCTTCCGCCAATTCCCGATTTGATAACTGGAGCCAAATGAAAATAATGAATCTTATACGGATAGCCTGGAGGGCAATTCAACGCAATAAGCTGCGTGCTTTTCTGACAATGCTTGGCATTATCATAGGAGTGGCTGCCGTGATTGCTATGATTGCCATTGGCCAGGGGTCAAAACACAGTATTCAAAGCCAAATAAAGGGCATGGGTAGCAATATGGTTACGATAAGACCCAGCAGTACTCTGATGGGAGGAGCAAGAATAGACTATGCAAGTGTTCAATTGCTTGATGAGCAGGATGTTATCGCCCTGCAAAAGCAATCGGTTTATATCAATGCTGTTTCACCTTCCGTAAACTCAAGAGGACAGGTCATTAATGGGCCTTATAACTGGTCAACTTCAATGCAGGGTGTGAATCCGGACTATTTATTCATACGAGGATGGCCGTTAGAGGATGGTATCAATTTTACAAATCAGGATGTAAAATCGGCTGCTAAAGTATGTCTTATTGGGCAAACAGTGCTAAAAAATCTCTTCCCGGATGGCGAGGATGCTTTGGGAAAAAACATTCGATTTAAAAAAATTCCATTCAAAATAATTGGAATATTAAGTAAGAAAGGGGAGAATACTTTTGGTCAGGATCAGGACGATGTAATTCTTTCTCCAATCAGCACTGTACAGAAACGAATCCTTTCAACCACGCATTATCAGGCTATTTTTACATCGGCAATTGATGAAAATGTAACAGAGAAAGCTGCTGCCGAGATCCAAAGAATTATAAGAGTCAGTCATAAACTCACTAAAGGAGCTGAGGATGATTTTACAGTGCGAACACAAGCGGAATTAATTAGTACCTTTTCTTCAACAAGCAGAACATTGACTGTATTGCTCACTGTTATTGCAGGGATATCCTTAATAGTAGGAGGTATTGGAATTATGAATATCATGTATGTTTCAGTCACAGAACGTACTAAAGAAATTGGATTGCGAATGTCTCTTGGAGCAAGAGGAATTGATATCATGATGCAGTTCTTAATCGAAGCCATTATGATTAGTGTCACTGGTGGTTTGATAGGAGTAGTGCTGGGAATCACCACAACTAAACTGGTTACTCATTTTATGAATTGGCCCACAGTAATCACCCAATCCTCAGTGGTACTTTCCTTTTTGGTGTGTTTTGTAACAGGTGTTTTTTTCGGGTATTATCCGGCACTTAAAGCTTCAAGAATGGATCCTATAGAAGCATTGCGATATGAATAAATGGCTTTGATTACCGGTAGTGATACTAGAGGTCTTTTTCAAAAATACACACGTAACAGGCTTTATTAGTCCAAGTATTTACTCAAGATCCTTATAAGATTCTTTAGCAATTCCTTACAGTCAACTCCTGTTTGTGCAAATTTTTGCAAATACAGTGCGATTGTTTTTTCTAGAAATCTTGACTTCTTTTCCCAGAGCACGCTGTGAAACACCGATCCAATAATATATTTCTTAATAATCTATATATACAAATTTGTATATATACAAATTTGTATATATATTTGTGATCTAAAATATTAGTTATGATTAGTAATATAACAGGATCTCCAGTAGAAGGAAGTAATTTCTTTGGGAGAGAAAAAGAACTAGAATATATATGGAAACATATTCAGAAAGGAAATTCAGTAATACTTTCTGCTCCAAGAAGAGTTGGTAAATCGTCCTTAGCAAAAAAAATAATACAACAAGCTAAAGATGCTGGGTGGAATTCAATGGAGTACGATTTATTATTAAGTGAGAAGCATCTTAATACTTGGGAAGAAAGATTGAACGAGTATAAAGAGTTGGAAGATTATGCCCGAAAATTATTAAAACGACTTTCTAGTAATAAAGAAGGCGAGAGTAGAAGTATACTTTTATCTTTTTTAAACACAATAGTAAATGATCAGGAAAAGACAGACTCTATATTAAGTCAGTTGATATACATGTTGAAAAATGATGGCTATTTAATTGAAGAAGAATCAAAATATAGTTTTCGCTCTCCTCTCTTAAGAGATTTTTGGTATAAAAGATTTTCGAAATAATGGACAAGTTAAAACATATATCATTAAGCCAATTAGGTTTGTACAATCCACAGAGATTGGATGACGAGACGGTAGAAAGTTTATTTGTTGTAAGGCAAAAATACTTCCAATTATTGATGGATAAGATCAATAAAGAAAAATCAGATAGTATTCCGCAGCACTATTTGTTTATTGGTCAAAGGGGGATGGGGAAAAGTACTTTACTGAAAAGATTAGAAGTAGAATTAAGAAAAGAGAACTCTAAATTTATTCCATTACTTTTTCCAGAAGAACAATATAACTTAAACAAACTATCTCAATTTTGGTTAAACAGTTTAGATGCGATGGCGGATGTTTTGGAATTGTTAAAGAGAAAAGAAGAGGTGCAGTTAATTGACTCAAAAGTCAAACAACTTGAGAATATTAAAGATGATGAAGATTTAGCTAAACAAGCTTTTCATTTTTTGATTGAGATGTCTAAAAAAAGTAATAAAAGACCCGTATTATTAATTGATAATATGAGCTTTGTTTTTGACAGACTTGATAAAAATGAACAACATATTCTGCGTGCCTGGTTAATGCAAAATGATGCGCCAATTCTCGTTGGGGCAAGTGCAGTAGAAATTGAAGATACTTTTGATTATGGAGCCCCTTTTTATGATGCATTTCAAATTAGTTATTTAAATAAATTAAGTTTTGAAGAACTTTTGGAAGTTTTGAATAATTTGGCAAAAGTTACCAATGCACAAGAAGTTTTAATAAATATTCATGAAGAAATAGCTCGCTTAAAAACGATACATCAACTTACTGGTGGAAACCCAAGAACTGCTGTAATGCTTTTTAAAATTATTGTAAAAGGATTTTCAAAAGAAATTAATGATGATTTAGAAGCTTTACTTGATGAAATAACGCCATTATATAAAGCAAGATTTGAAGAATTGTCTGTTCAAATGCAAATAATTGTTGATGCAATAGCTTTAAATTGGAATCCAATAAATCTAGAACAATTAAGAACAGAGACAAGATTAGAAAACAATCAGCTTTCGCCTCAATTAAAAAGATTAGTAGAATTAGGCTGGATTGAAAAATTAGATGCATACAAAGCTAAAGGGGGTGCTTATCAAATTAGTGAACGTTTTTTTAATATTTGGTTTTTAATGCGTCGAAGTAGTCGTAGACAAAAGAAAGAGCTTTATTGTCTGGCAAAGTTTTTGGAAACTTTTTATGGAGACGATTTGCATATCATTACAAAGAATAAGTTGTCAAGAGAAAGTCGAAGCCTTAATCATATTACCTTAAATTTGGCGATGGCAGAAGTCGTAAAAGACAAAAACTTAAAAAAACAACCTAAAGATAAATATCATAAAGACTTAAGGGATGAAGTAAAAGAAAATCCTAGTATATATGAGCGGTTTGATTTAGAGAGTGATGGTGCTGAAGATAGCCCAATGAATCAACAATATCTAAATATTGAAAAGCAGTTATTAGAAGAGATTGGGAGAGATAAAAATAATGCCGAAGCTTATTTTAATTTAGGGAACGTCTATCAAATTTTAAATAAAAATCTAGATTCTAAGAAAGCTTATTTAAAAACAATTGAATTAAATGACAAAATGGGAGCAGCATGGAATAATTTAGGAAACCTTTATTGGCATGGATTTTCACTTAATGATAAAGCTGAGGAGGCTTATTTAAAAGCTATAGAGATTAATACTGATTCGCTTTTTAATTTAGCATTGTTCTATCATTCGGAATTAGATAAAGATAAAGAAGCTGAAAAACTTTATTTGGCTTTTATTAAACTGAATCCAAATGATTCAGAAGCTTGGGTTAATTTAGGAACATTATATATGCTAAATTTACAAAATTATGATAAAGCAAAGAAAGCATTTTTAAAATCAATTGAGCTTAATCCAAATATTTCGGAGGGTTGGAATGTTATAGGAAACTTATACCAAGACCACTTGAAAGATTATGAAAAAGCTGAAAAAGCATATAAAAAAGCAATCGAATTAGAATTAGATTCAAATATACCAAAATACAATTTAGTATTCCTATATAGGGAGAAAATGAATAAGATTGCTGAGGCGGACGAATATTTTAGTAAATTAGAAATCGATGAAGTCGCTACAGATCGTTATTGGCTAAATAAAACTCTATTTGAATTATACAAGAGAAATGAAGGCATTGCAAAAGAAGATCTTGAAAAGGCATTTGATAAAGTAGAGCAATCTCTTCCGCTTTCTACTCAAGATGATTGGTGGCGTTTTGGAACGGTTGCTATTAAATTAGGATATGGTACTTGGTTTCTAAGTATCCTTGAAGCCAAAGGTTTTGACACAGTATTAGCACCTTATTATGTAGCAATAAAAGCATTAACTGAGAAAGATGTTGAAGGCTATTTAAATAGCCGAGCTGTTGAAATACGAGAACCGGCAAAAAGAATAATAGAAATTATGAAAAAGTTTTGATATTCTTAAGTCGATTAACCTGAAAAAAAAAGTGGATAAAATGGGCTTTAAATAATGATGTTAACCCAAGATAGACTAAGTAAAGTTAGGTCAGTTATCAATGCTATTATGGAATAAATATACCTCGATAAAGTAGCAAATGGTAAGAAATAAAATGTCAGATTATAATGTTAATCTATAAGTAGGTGCATTTGATAGATCGGCTTTTGTTCAAGAGGCGGCTATTTTTTTAATTGCGTAAGCACAGCTTGTGGAACGGTAAGAATCGTTCCATGGCGAGTTCCCAAAGGAAAACTAATCTCATCAGAAATGTCTTTCCAGCCATTTTCCGTTTCTTTTACCGCACCATATTTTTTCTGGGTATATTTATCAAAGTAAACGATCCAATTCCCGTCTATTTTGATAGCGGTAGGTCCTTCTGCCCAGTAATCGCCGGTAATGGATTTGCCAGCTTTAGTGTAAGGTCCTGCCAAATGATCACTATAGGCTATTTTTATATTTTTCTGTATTGGTGTTCGGGTTTCATCCTTTAAATACATGACAAACCCTTTATCTTGTTTTAAAATGGTAGCATCAATGACATTAAAACCAGGCTCATAAAGAAGTTTAGTACGAGTGAATTTTTTAAAATCTTTTGTGGTCGTATAGTAAATTCGATGATTGTATCCTTTTTCATCTTCTGATTTGGTTTCAGGAAATTTTCCGTCAATAGTCGACGCCCAATAAATCATATATGTATTCGTTTTTTCATCAAAAGTGATTTCTGGTGCCCAGGTATTGCGCGTATTCTCATGCGCCATAACAGGAATGAATTCTTGTTTAGACCAATTAATTAAATCTTTCGACCAGGCATATCCGATTCCTTTGTCCGTCCAGCTTACCGTCCACACCATATGGTACATTCCATCACCTCCCTTTATAATACAAGGATCTCTCATTAATTTATCTTTCCCTACTTCAGGAGTCAGGAAAGAAGTGTCATTTTTTAAAGCCTCCCATTTGTAACCATCTTCACTATACGCTAAATGCAGTCCATCTTCCCCATTTCCTTTAAAATAAGAAAAAATGTACCCTTCTTGTTTTTGAATAAATCCGTTTGCAGCCAGCCATTTTTGACAGGCTTTTGGCCATTCGTTACTCGTTCCTTCTATGCCCATACCAAAACCATGTCCTCCATTTTCATAGACATGCATTTCTCCTGATACATTGTGTTCCTTTAGGGCAAGATAATACTTTAGGGTATTGGAAACAGGAACCGCTTTGTCGTCTGTTGCATGTACTAAAAATGCTTTAGGTGTATTGGAATCAACCTGCTTTTCGGCAGAGTATTTCTCAATCATTTCTTTGCTGGGGTTTGTTCCCAGCAGATTTGTTTTGGAGCCATTGTGTGTGATTCCGTCTTCCATTGAAATGACAGGGTATATCAAAATCGAAAAGTCCGGACGTGCACTTACGGTATCTTTTGAATCATATGTAGTATCGGAATAATGTGTGGAGAGGGTAGCTGCCAAATGTCCTCCGGCTGAAAATCCCATAATTCCTATTTTAGTAGGATTCAGATGCCATTTGTCTACATTACGTCTGATCGTTCTCACTGCTTCTTGGGCATCTTGCAAAGGTCCCACTGATTTGTCTTTCATGGTTAGGTCATTTGGCATTCGGTATTTTAGCACAAATGCCGCTATTCCTAAGCTATTGAGCCATTTTGCAACCGTATATCCCTCCTTATTGATGGCCAGGTGCGAATAACCTCCACCGGGGCAAATAATAACAGCAGTGCCGTTCGATTTGTCCTGATCCGCCAAAAAAACGGTTAATGTTGGTTGAGAAACTTTGCTGACTCCTTTTACAACGCCTTCTGTATCGTAATTTTTTTCTTCTTTATGATTAACTGCCGAAATAGATCCGGGTATTTTATCCCATAGGGGAATTTCTTTGTTTTGCGATAGAAGGGGAGCAATACTTCCAAAATATAAAAAGATCAAGACTAATTTAAGGCTACAGCCAGTATTCATTTTGTTTTTCATAAAATTCAATTTGAGCCATACGCAACTGGCTATTTGCTATGAAACTAGTTCAAAGCTTGAAGTAGTTTAGGGATTATTGATACTTTAAATATTTAATGGAATAGTGCTTTGCTGGGATAAAAAGCTAAATGGAGTCCCTATCGATGAAATTGAAGGGCACTTTTATTTTGCCTTTTTCTTTATTGAGAATCATTCTTGAGGCACTTTCTCCCATTACTTTAAAATCTGTAGACATGACCGTTATTCCGAGTAATTCCTTTAAGGGGGTATCATTATAGGAAATAACGCCAATGTTTTTTCCTAAAACAAATTCGTCATCTCTAATTTGCTTTACCAAATTAACCAGATCAGATTCTTCAATGGTAATAAACAAATCTCCTTTTTTAAGAATTATATCATCGTATACCTCATTAATGATTTCAAAATTAATAGAATGTTCGATGCAAAATTTCCTAAACCCATGTAGAATTCTTCGGGGATAGGGATAGACTGCTTTTTCAGGATACACTAAAATTAATTTTTCATACTTAACTATTTTCGGAAGCCCTTCCTTTAAAGCATTGTAAATGTCATTTTCAAAATCCTGATAAATCTCCACAATTTCACCATCCATTCCAAGCTTAATATTATCCATCATGATAAGTTTTTCTCTTGGGATCCTTTTAATAGCTTTAACCACTTCGTCAGTATAACTGACATGTTTCAAATCTTCAGTTTTAAAATGTGGCATTATGATATAGTAATCATAATCTCCTATGTTTTTTTCTAATAAATTCAGGAACAAGGTTTCATCACAATGATAAATCAGCAAATCAGTGTGCGAATTTGCACCGATGCTGTTTACAAAAGCGTTGTATGTTGCCATTTTATAGGAACTCAACTTATTAATTAAAAACAGAATGTTTATTTTCGAAATTAGTTTTGTTCCGGTAATATAATATCCTTTTCCTCGAATGGAGGAGATTACTTTTCGTTCCTTTAAAACATTGTATGCTTTTTCTACGGTATCTCTGGAAATATAAAAATCCTCACTAAACATATTAATGGAGGGAATCTTTTGATCTATTTTGAGATTTCCGATAGAAATATTAAAAATAATAGAATCTACAATTTGCTTGTATTTAGGTATACGCGAATTTTCATCTATTTTAATAAATTTAATCATATCCATATTGCATAAAATATACCCCTATTACAGGTATTTAATTTCTAAATTATTGGGAGTATCTAAATACTGGTTTTTGAAAAAAAACAAACAATTATTGTTTGTTATTATTCCTTCAGAAATTTAGTTGAACCGGATTATTTAGGACTAAATCTCCCGGTACCCATTATCGATGCGAATGCCTTTTTCTACAAGAAAAACATATAATTTGTCTTATTTGCGCAATCGATTACTCAAATATAGATTTTTAAAATTAAAAGAGTATTATGAATAACATTTATTTTAAATATTTAGGTTTAAATAAGCGTATATCATAAAAAAAGTAGTGTTAAATGACGGTATTAAAAAATAATCAGAGGGCATCTCAAAATAATCAGAAGACAGTTCGTTTTAGAGACTGCCCTTTTTTGTAAATTTAGTACTGCAATCCTAACAATGTGTTAAATAAACACATTGAATGTATGGAAATCAATTTTAAATGTGTTAAATTTCGACTTTGAAAAATGTTTAGCTTTTAAGACAAATTAAGTACATTTACTTAATAATAAGTAGTATTCCATTTGTAAGGAAAATATTTTTCTTAATTTAGTTCCGATAATCTAAAGTTTCTGTGAAACCGTTACGATTCAAAAAAAAACAAATAAAGTCGTATGAAAAAAATGTCAAAAATTGACAGCCTCAAAATCGATGAACTTTCCGCTACTCCAAAATACCAGCAGCTAGTGAATGCAGTTTTGAATGCAATAAAGCAAGGGATTCTTGTAAAGGGAGATTCCATGCCGTCTATCAATGAGTTGAGTTTTCACTACGAAATATCCAGGGTTACGATAGAAAAGGGATATAATAAACTCCGTAAGATGGGCATTTTAGAAGCTTTTCACGGAAAAGGCTATTTTATTGCCAACACAGATGTTTCTCAGGATTTGAAAATATTCCTGATGTTCAATAAATTGAGCGCCCATAAGAAAATAATTTACGATGCTTTCGTAGAGACTTTGGGTGAAAAAGCGGCTATTGATTTTTATATTTATAATAATGATTATGGGTTGTTCAAAAAATTGTTAAACCAGCAAAAGACGGTTTATACGCATTATGTAATCATTCCCCATTTTATCGAAAAAGCGGAAGGGTATCAGCTACTAATTGAAGAAATTCCAAAAGAAAAATTAATTATTGTAGGTAAAAAAATTGAAGGAATAACCGGGAATTATGGAGCCGTGTATGAGAATTTCGAAGAAGATATTTACAATGCACTCAGTAAAGCCTTAGACCTTTTAAGTAAATACCATACCTTGAAATTGATTTTCCCTGACAATAGTTATTTTCCGAAGGAGATCGTAAAAGGTTTCAAGAACTTTTGCTACAGTTATGCTTTTAACTATAAAATTGTAGATGATCTGGATACTGAAGAAGTAAATGAAGGCGAAGTCTATATTAATTTAATGGAGGAAGATTTAGTGAAAGTTTTGGATAAAATTATAACCTTAAATCTAACGGTGGGGGAACAGGTCGGGGTGATTTCATACAATGAAACACCTCTTAAAAAATTCATAATGAATGGACTTACCACAATCTCAACTGATTTTGCAACCATGGGAAAATCGGCAGCAGAACTAGTGCTGAACTCCTCAAAAGAACATATCGAAAATCCATTTGAACTGGTTATTAGAGGATCTTTATAATACAATACTAATGGAATTACGTAAATTAAAATCATTTCTGGTAGTTGCTAAAGAACTTCATTTTGGCAAGGCCGCTGAAAAACTACACATTACGCAACCAGCGCTAACGCATCAGATTCAACAATTGGAAAGTGAGCTGGGATTTGAGCTTTTTGACAAGGTAAAACGGGTCAATAATAGAAAAGTTGAGCTGACTGAAGCGGGCGCTTATTTAATGAAAGAAGTCAGTCGTGTAATAGAGCTTCTTGACAGAACAGTAAAAAATGCCAAAATCAGCAGTGAAAAAAGCAAACAGTTAAAGCTGGGAATTCCTAAAATCTGTCTCGTAAATGAGGTGACAGAAGTAATACAAAATCTGCAGCAGAAATTTCCGGATACTACTTTTAAAATAGTGGAATGTTCGTCAGTAATATCGGTGCAAGAAGCATTGTTCAAAGGAAATATTGATATAGGAATTACGACTTTTCCACTTGTTTATAAAGATTTGAATTTTCAGGTTTTTAAAAATGAATTTCTTAACGTCATTATGCCCAAAAAACACCCTTTGGCGAAATACCAAAAAATAAAAATAGAACAACTTAGAAATGACAGATGGGTTGAGCTGACAAAAGACTTATGCCCTCCAATTTTAGATGAGGTAGAAGTTTATTGCCGAAATGCAGGTTTCTCGAGAGATGCAAATATTATCCAGGAAGTTTCTAATACAGAATTATTGGTGGGATTAGTCAATGCCGGCATTGGAATTGCTGTTTTTCCTTCACACTATCCAATACATTTAGAAGACATAGTTTCTAAGGAGCTATTGTTTTCAGACAATAATCGACTGCATATTACAAAAATACTTGCCTTCAAAGAAACACTTGGTGCAGAATACCAGGAAACAATAAAAAATGCGTGGTAAACGCTTTTTTTTGCAAATGAAAACCTTGTAATGAAAATTATTTAAAGGGATTTAATCTAGTTTGCAAACCGCTCATTATCCTATAAATATACTTAATGCTATTATTGCCTCCGATTGTTTTTAATAGAAAACAATGGGAGGCAATGGTTTGATATTTAGTCATTTGATATTGTTTAACAGCCGGTTTTTCTGCTGCGGAAAAGATTGTTTTTGTTTGTCATTTTTAGACTTATTATTTAACGATAAATAAAATTTATTGAAAACATCAATAAAAAGAATTAAAAAACGACTTACGATAACGATTGAATAGGACAGTTACGTTTTTGATATTCCCTTAATTTACAAAGAACAACAGCATTTTAGTGCGTCTTTAAAGAAATGTACTTTTAATACAGAGAAAGGGTTGTTTTTAGTGGGTATTTCGTTAAAATTTAAAATAAATTTCACTCTATATAAATAAAACATATGAAAAAACATTCTGGACTAATAGCAGTATTTTCTTTGGTACTGGCTTGTAGCAATAGTTATGCACAAGACCATAAAGACGCCTTATTGAAGGATTTTGCTATACCACCAAATTCTGCTAAACCACGTGTATGGTGGCATTGGATGAACGGAAATATCGCTAAAGAGGGTATCGCCAAAGACCTTTTATGGATGAATCGAATAGGTATTGGTGGCTTTATGAATTTTGATGCGGCGATGGCAACACCACAAATTGTAAAAAAGCGACTAACCTACATGACTCCGGATTGGAAAGATGCTTTTCAATTTACGACTAAATTAGCAGATTCATTACAGTTAGAAATGGCTATTGCAGGATCACCGGGATGGAGTGAAAGCGGCGGACCCTGGGTAAGTCCGAAAGATGGGATGAAAAAATTGGTATGGAGTGAAATCCGTATTAAGGGAGGCAAAAAATTCACTGGTGTTTTGCCAAAAGCACCAACGAAAACAGGAGATTTTCAGAACATACCTTTCTTTGAATCAATGAGTATAGGAGAGCCAGGTGAAACACCAGTAGATTATTATGAAGATATTAGCCTTATGGCTTATAAATTGCCAGAAGGAGAGGTCAATTTTAGTGATTTAAAAGCAAAAGTTAGTTCGAGTGGAGGGAATTTTTCCGTCAACCAACTTACAGACGGGGATTTAGGAACTACTATTTTACTGCCTTCTACACTAAATGATGAAAGCGCATGGATACAGTTTGCTTTTGAAAAACCTCAGGCGTTTAAAGGAATAACAATTGTTGGAGGTGGAGACAAAGGTCCTTTTGGACTTTTTGGAGACAAAGCAGATACGCGTTCCCTTGAGGTTAGCGACGATGGTATTCATTTCAAAAAAGTGACTTTTATTCCGGCTGGAGGACTTGTGCAGCAAACTATTACTTTTCCAGTTACAACTGCAAAATATTTTAGGGTTACTTTTAAAAATCCTCCTCCTATTTTTAGTTTTGAAGCGATGCTCGGTTCTGGTGCTGCTCCAAAACCTTCACCAGGAACAGATGTTGCAGAAATTGTTTTGCATAGCAGCACGAAAATTGATCGATTTGAAGAGAAAGCCGCTTTTGCTGCTGTTACAAATATCGATTTAAAAGGTACGCCAAGCACAGATGGGATTGCTCTTGAAAATGTAGTTGATTTATCAGACAAAATCAATGCAGACGGAGCATTGAACTGGACGCCACCTGCAGGAAATTGGAAACTTGTACGTTTTGGTTTTTCTTTATTGGGAATCACTAACCATCCTGCTTCAAAGGAAGCAACAGGTTTAGAAGTGGACAAGTTGGATCCTGTAGCCATAAGGGCCTATTTTGAAAATTATTTAGACCAATACAAAAGTGCGACAGGAGGTTTGATGGGAGACAAAGGAGGTTTACAATATATAGTTACGGATAGCTGGGAAGCCGGAGCACAAAACTGGACAAAAAATTTACCTGCTGAGTTTTTAAAACGAAGAGGCTACAGTTTAGTACCATGGATGCCTGCGCTGACAGGTCAGATTATTAAAAATACGGAAGCTAGTGAAAAATTCTTGTGGGATTATCGAAAAACACTAAGTGAAATGGTTTCAGAATACCATTATGATCAATTGACGACTTTATTACACGAGCGCGGAATGAAACGCTATTCTGAGTCCCATGAAAGTGGTCGTGCGTTAATTGCTGATGGAATGGAAGTAAAACGTACTGCCGATATTCCTATGGGCGCCATGTGGACACCGGGTTCAATAGGGGGGGATGGTAAGACGTATAATGTTGATATTCGCGAATCCGCTTCTGTGGCTCATATTTACGGACAAAATTTAGTGGCTGCGGAATCCCTTACAGCAATTGGTAATTCTTTTGCCTTTTCACCGGAACGATTGAAACCAACTGCCGATATGGAATTAGCCAGTGGATTGAACCGATTTGTAATTCATACTTCTGTACACCAACCGTCGGATGAGCATTTTCCCGGTCTCGGACTTGGACCGTTCGGTCAATGGTTTACGCGCCATGAAACCTGGGCTGAGCAAGCGAAGTCTTGGACAGATTATTTATCCAGAAGTTCGTATATGCTGCAACAAGGTAAATTTGTAGCAGACATCATCTATTATTACGGAGAAGACAATAATATTACGTCTCTTTTTGGTAAAAAACAGCCGAATATTCCAGTAGGTTATAATTATGATTTTGTTAATGCAGACGCACTTTTAAATGTGCTTTCTGTGAAAGACGGACAAATTGTTACTCCAAGCGGAATGCATTATAAAGTTCTGGCATTGGATGCCAATAGCCAGCAAATGACGTTAAAAGTAGCTGTTAAAATTAGTGAATTGGTAAAAGCTGGCGCTACTGTTGTAGGTCCGAAACCAATAGGAACGCCAAGTTTAAATGATGACCAGGCTGCTTTTAATTCCATTGTAAGTGAATTATGGGGTGCTGATAATACGGTAAAATCTATTGGAAACGGAAAAGTATATACAGGAGAAAGTATCGAAAAAGTACTAACTGCTTTGCAAGTTAAACCTGATTTTGAATATACAAAACCACAAGCTGATACGCAATTATTGTATGTTCACCGCCAGCTGCCAGAACAGGAATTGTATTGGGTAAATAATCGTAATGCAAGAACCGAAGATTTAGAAGCAACTTTTAGAGTTACTGGAAAAACGGTAGAAATTTGGCATCCGGAAACCGGGAAAACAGAACCGGCTTCGTATTCTTTTGCAGATGGTCGTACCAAAGTATCTTTGCATCTTGAGCCAAATGATGCCGTATTTGTAGTGTTCAAAGAAAACACTGCAAAAACAGCTCAAATTGTACCTGCAGTAACGGAAACTAAATTAGCAGCTCTTGAAGGAAACTGGAATTTAAGTTTTCAAAAAGAAAGAGGAGCGCCTTCTAATGTTTCAGTTGATAAATTAAATTCTTGGACAGAAAGTTCAGATGCTGGAGTGAAGTATTTTTCAGGAACCGGAACGTATTCCAAAACAATTGAAGCGCCAAAAAGCTGGTTTAAAAACGCGGGACAATTATGGATTGATTTGGGTGATGTGAAAAATATTGCAGAAGTAATAGTTAATGGTAAAGTAATAGGAACAGTATGGAAAAAACCATTTAGAGTTGATGCAACAGGAATACTGAAGCCGGGAAAAAACACTATAGAAATAAAAGTGACAAATCTTTGGGTAAACAGACTTATAGGTGATGCGCAGCCCGATGCTGTTACCAAAATCACTTATACTACTATGCCATTTTATAAAGCGGATGCTCCATTGCTGCCGTCAGGATTATTGAGTACTGTGACCGTTTTAGCAGTGAAATAAAAAATTATTCTTTTGGAATGATTTGAAATAATTAGAATTTAATTTTAAAGAGGTGGAACCAAAACATACAGTTTGGTTCCACCTCTTTTTTTTGTTTGCTATTTTGAAATTACAGCATTACTAAGACAGGCTAATTCTTCTTTTTTTAATTCGATAAATAGCTGTCTTAGCTGTTTTCTGCTTGAATTGTTTTGAAAAAAGCGAGCAGTTCAAAACTAAAATTCAAAAGCAATTTCTTTAAATGGTTTTACTTGCTACTGCATAGCAATGTGCAGGTAGCAAAACTCTTGAAAAATCTATTGAATTTCTAGAAGATTATTGTAAAATTGTTTGTGTTAATGATGATCTTAAAATAAGTAATTTTTTAAATAATTATTGTTCGGATATTTTATCGCCCATCATTTTATTAGCAATTTTTGTGGTTCTTACGAACTTGATTCCCATTTAATGCAGGTTTTGGTATTTCATCGGGAACAATTCAAGAAGCATTAGGGGCATTTTCAATTTCTTTAGTTCTTATGGTTAATGGAGTTTGGTGAACGTTTATTGGGTTGCCTTCTTCTCTTATTGTAAAAACGATTTTATCTACTTCTCCAAAGATTGGATTGAACTTTTCTTTTTTTTTACGTTTTTATTGAATTTTAGTTTCATCCAGTACCCAATATCAGATATGGGGATCTCAAAATTGTTTGCAAATTTTTTTAATTCCATCATTTGTAAATGCATAATGAGTTAACTGTGAAAGGGGCGTTGATCGTACTTTATCATAGAATTCTTTTCTAGGTAATTCAATAGTATCCATGTTTTTAATGATTTATGTTTAAACCGTAAATCAAATTTACTTGTTTATCGGAAAAGTTAAATACAAAAAATCTTTGTTTTAATTTTGTACAATTATTTATAATTCATAAAAAATGATTATTTTTGTAACTCATAAAATTAATCCTTAAAAGAACATTTAAATCAAAAATCAAGAAATCATGGAAGCAACTACAGGATTGGTAATAAAAGGATTGCGTGAAAAATATGGATATACACAAGAGAAATTAGCTGGTTTTCTTGATGTAAAAAGAGAAATGGTCAGTTTCTATGAAAATAATGAAAGGGAGGCGCCTTTAGAAATTTTAGAAAAACTATCGGATTTGTTTGGTGTGGAATTAGCTGTTTTTTTTAGTGAAACCATAGAAGAAGCAATGGCTGAAGTTGTTTTTGCATTTAGAAAAGATTCGGTCAATGAAAGTGATATGGAAAAGCTTTCTGATTTTGGGAAAATTGTAAAAAATTATATTAAGATAAATCGATTGTATCATGGCATTTAATGAGAAAATATTAGAAGCCAAAGCAAATAAATTCCGAAGAGAATTGGGATTAGGCAGTGAGACTTCGATAGATTTAGAAAAGTTATTATTGACTTTAAGCGTTTTAAGCGTTTACAAACCATTGGAAAGTGAATTTTCTGGTATGGCACTTAAAACCAATGATAATTTATTTATGCTAATTAATTCGGCAGTACCTGTAGGTAGACAAAATTTTACTATTGGTCATGAATTGTATCACTTATTTATCCAAAGTGATTTTAATTTTCAGATGTGTAATGCCGGTAAATTTGATAAAAAAGATAAGGAAGAATACAATGCTGATATTTTTAGTTCCTATTTTTTAATGCCGGAGGCAGCTATAATAAAACAAATTCCTGAAAAAGAATTGGGTTGGGGCGAAACGCTATCATTGAGTACCATAATAAAAATGGAGCAGTATTTTGGAGTATCAAGAGCTGCCCTTTTGGTTAGATTAAGCAAAGGCAAGTACATTCATTATGAAGATTACAAACCTTATTTAAAAGGGGTTATTAAAAGCGCCGTGGAGCATGGGTACTCTGCTGCTCTTTATCAAAGAAATGATGAAGAGAAAGTAGTAGGAGATTATGGAATTAAGGTTAAGGCATTGTTTGATGTTGATAAAATTTCTGAAAGTCATTATCATTCTTTAATGTTGGATATAGGTTTAGATATTGATGATCCAAAATTTAATGATGATGGTAAAGAAAACTAGTATAGAACCAAGAATATTATTGGATTGCGATGTCATCATTCATTTCACTAAAGCAGGACAACAATTGCTTTTGCCTAAAATATTTCCTGGTCGATTTGTTGTTTTAGACAAAGTAAAAGCCGAATTAGATAAACGTAAAAAAAGTATTGTCGCGTTAGATAATTTTATTGAATGGTCAAAAATAGAAGTTATTCCTTTTCCAAAAGACAAGGCCATTATTATGGAATATGCTCGATTAAAAACCAATATGGGTGATGGAGAAGCGGCCTGTATGGCAGTAGCGAAACATACTAAAGATTATATTGCGAGTAGTAATTTAAAAGATATTAAGGATTATTGTGATTATTTTGGTATTGTCTATTTAACAACTATGGATATCCTTTTGGAAGCTTATTATTCAGGTATACTAAATGAAAATGAATGTAATCTCTTTATTCAGGAAGTAAAAGCGAAAGATAGTAAGTTGATTAATGGTATAGATACAATTAAACAATATCAAGAAAAAGTAAAAAAATAACCGAAGTATAAAAGAATTAGGCTTCGGTCAGTTTATTTAAGTTTGGACGCTCTTTGATTTCTTCTGCAAAAGCAATAGAATTTTATTTGTCTAAAGGAGGTGCTAAAATAAAAAAACCATCAAAATGTTGATGGATAATCTCTACTAGTATGAGGTACATTAGCTCACGAATTTAAATACCCGGTGAATTAAAGAAAAGGTAAGTTCTGAAAGCAGGTAAACTATACCATTGTCTGCAAGTACTAAGCGCTTAAATAGTCAAGTTCTATTTTTTAAAGTATTAAAAAACACATAAACCCTCTCATTTATGTGTTTTTGTTAAGGATTACGAGAATTTAAATTAAAGAATATCAAGTGCTTCCTGCATTTTTTTTTGTGTGTAAATTTCTATTTCTCTCCTTTTTTGTGGACAATCTATAACTCTCCTACCTGTCCTGATAAACAAAACTAATTAATGTGATAATTTAAATAAATATAAGTAATCGATTGCACTGGTAAAACCCTAGTACAGTCTTAAGAATTCATTTTGATAGTTTTGGAATATATAAAACATAAAAATATGTTATGTATAAAAAAATGTGAGAATAAATACATACTAACTTAAAAAAACCAAAAAATGAAGAACTTTTTACAACAACATCGAGTTGCCCTATTCCTGATTAAGGCATTGGTGTTGTATTTGGGATTCTGTACCCAAGCGATGGCGCAACAAATTATTCAGGGAAAAGTAACAGATGAAAATAATCAACCTATTGTAGGTGCAAATGTTTTAGTTAAAGGAACAAATAAAGGAACGAATACTGATATCGATGGTTCTTATAAAATTAGTGCTGAAAGTAAATCAATATTAGAATTTACATTTCTGGGTTATACAGTGAAAAATGTAACTGTAGGAAATCAAAGCACTATTAATGTGGCGATGGAACCTGATAACAAAGTCTTGAATGAGGTTGTTGTTGTTGGTTACGGTAGTCAAAATAAAAAGAAAGTGCTAGGATCGGTTCAGACGATTAATGCCAAAGAGCTAAAAGACTTACCTGTTTCTCAGATTTCTCAAAAACTGCAAGGAAAAATGGCTGGTGTACAAATTAACCAAACCACTGGGAAACCAGGAGCTGGAATGGCTATCAGAATACGTGGTCAGGCTTCAATCCTGGCAGGAAGTGATCCTTTATATGTTATTGATGGTTTTCCAATCGTTGGGGACATCAGCAGCATAAATCCAGATGAGATTGATAATATTTCGGTATTAAAAGATGCAGCATCTACCTCTTTATATGGTTCCAGAGCGGCTAATGGGGTTGTTTTGATTACTACTAAACAAGCTAGGAAAAATCAAACTACTACTAGTTTTAATATCTATACAGGAAGTCAATCTGTTCCTCAGCAAGGACGTCCTGACTTAATGAATGCAGAACAATTTGCTCAGTTTAAAAAAGAATCTTTTGAAGATTTAGGGCAACCAGTACCTGCTCAGTTTCAAAATCCTTCTCAGTACGCAGGAAAATCAAATGATTGGTACGGAGCACTTTTAAGAACTGCGCCTTTACAAAGTTATAACTTCACAATTGCATCTAATAAAGATAAATTGAGTACTTCTGCTGTTCTTGGGATTTTTAACCAAGACGGGGTTATGATTAACTCAAATTACAAGCGTTACTCTTTACGTATCAATTCAGAATATGAGATATCTGATAAAGTAAAAGTGGGTTTTAATATAGCGCCAAGTTACTCTATCAACAATACACCTAGTTCAGATGGTATTTTCTATGCTTCAAATCTGAATTCGGCTGTACCTGGAGGTTTGTTTACAAATGCTATGCTGACATGGCCAACAAGCGCTTATAGAAATGAAGATGGCTCATTGCCATTATCAGTAGACGGAGCATTTCCTACTCCTAACTGGTTTCGTTCAGCGCAAGAGATTACCAATGAGACAAAATCTTCAAGATTGCTTTCCAATGCAAAAGTAGAATATGAGCCGATTGCTGACTTAATATTGAAAACAACATTCAATGTAGATTTAGGAAACAGCGCTTTTAAGAACTTTAATCCATCAACAGCTTCAACAGTATTTGCATCATTACCACCAGTTATAGCCAGTGCCGTTAATTTGGACACGAAATACATGTCATGGTTGAATGAAAATACAGCTACTTACACAAAAGATTTTGGGGATCATAATGTAGAAATATTGGCAGGTTATACGAATCAAAAATACCGCGCAGATATAGCTCAAATAAGAGCTACCGGTTTTCCTGATGATCGTATTCAAAGTATTCAGTCTGCTTTGAACATTGACCGTACTAATACGTATACTGATGTACAAGAATGGGCATTGACTTCTTTATTGTCTCGTGTGAATTATAGTTTCAAAGGGAAATATTTATTAACGGCAGCGATTCGTCGTGATGGATCTTCTCGTTTTGGTTCTGATAACCGTTGGGGTAATTTCCCTTCAGTTGGTGCAGGATGGATTATATCTGATGAAGAATTTTCTAAAAAAATACCTGCAATCTCTTTTGCTAAAGTAAAAGCTAGTTTTGGTATCATTGGAAATAATAATATTGGAAATTACACACAATATGCTTTGATTAACAATTCGTCAAATGCAGTATTCGGGAACACAGTTGCCAGTGGAGCAGCAGTGACCTCATTAGGTAACCCACAATTAGGCTGGGAAACAACAAGTCAATTGGATTTAGGTCTGGATTTAGGATTATTTGACGAACGCATTCGTTTTGGGTATGATTTTTACACTAAGAATACAACAAACTTATTGTATAATGTTGCTGTTCCTCAAGAGTCAGGATTTACAAACTTTAATGATAACGTAGGTGAAATTAAGTTTTGGGGACATGAGTTTAGTTTAAGTACTAAAAACTTGACTGGTGAATTTAAATGGAATACCAACTTAAATGTTTCATTTAATCAAAATGAAGTATTGGCTTTGGCTGATGGTGTAGGTAGAATTTATGGTGGTTTTGGAAACTATGCTACTATTACAGAAGTAGGTAAGCCATTAGGTCAATTCTATGGTATGATTCAGGAAGGGGTTTATAAAGATGCTGCTGACTTTGCTGCTTCTCCAAAAGCAACAGATTCTCAAGTAGGGACAATAAAATTCAAAGATGTGAATGGTGACGGTGTAATTACTTTTGGTGGTGACAATGATGACCGTACCGTTATTGGAAATCCATTTCCATCGGCATTAATTGGAATGACAAATACATTTAATTACAAAAATTTTGATTTAGCAATTGTATGTTCTGGTTCTGTTGGGAACGATTTAATGGTAATGTCTGATCAGGGTGCTACTAATTTAGATGGTGTGTTTAATGTGTTGGCAGATGTTCAAAACCGTTGGCGTTCAGAAGCCAATCCTGGAGATGGGCGTTATGGGAAAACAACTGCTGCAACGTATATGGAGCGTGACTGGTCAAGTACTCGTTTTGTAAGTGATGGTTCTTATTTAGCTATTAAAAATGTTACTTTAGGATATAACATTCCTACGAATGGTAAATTTTTCAAAACAGCACGTGTATATGGATCAGTACAACAATTATACACTTTTACAAATTACAGAGGAGTTAACCCGGAAGCGAGTGTATCTGCTAACGGAACTGGAGGAAGTACACTTAATCTAGGAATGGATTGGGGAAGTTATCCTGTACCGAGAACTGTTACAGTCGGAGTTAATGTTGGATTCTAAAAAACTAAATTAAAAACTAAAAAACGTAAGGCTTTGAGACGTAAATTATTCGATTTGCATCAAAAATAAATTTTAAATAAAAACTTAAAGCCTTAGGTTCAATAATTACAAAAAATAAAACATCATGAAAAAGATACTATTCACCGCCTTATCATTGAGCTTGTTTTTAGGTTCATGTTCTTCAGATTTCTTGGAAATTCCTTCCGAGACCTCTTTGAGTACGGCTACTTTTTATAAAACAGAAGCGGATTTACAGCAGGCTGTTAATGCTGCATATGCACCGCTTAGAAATTTATACAATACTTCTTTTCAGGGAGCTTATATAATGGGAGAATTACGATCTGATAATACTACTTATATATTTAATCCAGGTTACCGAGGAACAATCGATCCGGAGGCAATTGCAGATTTTACGAATCAACCATCAAACTCTGTGTCAACAGGTAAATACACAACCAATTATCAAATTATTGCAAGAGCAAACCAACTGCTGGCATCTGTTGAGGGGGTCGATTTTGCTGCAGCTTCTAAAAATAACATCAAAGGACAGGCTCTTTTCCTGCGCGCTTTGGCTTATTTTGATTTAGTTCAGTATTTCGGAAAAGTGCCTTTGCATTTAACTCCGGTTACCAATAGAGAAGAAGCGGCATTACCATTATCTGAAGTGGATGCAGTTTATGCACAAATAATCGCAGATGCTTCTGAAGCAGCTACATTATTACCTCCAAAATCAGTACAAGAACCAGGTAGAGCTACTTCTGGAGCAGCTAAAACCTTGCTTGGGAATCTACATGCAGTTAAGAAAGATTGGGCATCAGCGGAAACCATTTTAAAAGAAGTGATTGACTCAGGAGAATATACTCTTTTAACCGATTATGCTTCGGCATTTTCTGTAGGTAATAAAAATAATTCAGAATCCGTTTTTGAAGTACAATACAAAGAAGGTACTGAAGGCTATGCCAGTGGATTCATTTATGAGATGTTGCCGATGCCTATGTCTGCTGCACAAGTTACCAGCATTACAGGAGCTTCAGGAGCCCAGGCACTTACTGTTGAGGCTTATAATATCCCAACTCCGGATTTAGTAGCAGCTTATGAAGTTGGAGATTTAAGAAAATCTATTTCAATAGCAACAGCAACATTAGCTGACGGTAAAACATATCCTTATATCAAAAAGTTATTACAACCGCATGCTCAGGCAGGAATCACCGGTACAAACTGGCCAGTTTATCGTTATTCGGAAGTACTTTTACTGTATGCTGAAGCATTAAACGAGCAAGGAAAAAGCGTATCTCATTATTTGAATGATGTACGTAATCGTGCAGGTCTTATTAATTCACTTGCAGTGGGTCAGGTTAATTTACGTGCTGCAATTTTAGCGGAAAGACGTGTTGAATTAGCGTTTGAAAACAAACGTTGGCCAGATTTAGTGCGTACAGGAAATGCAGCAACAGTAATGGCAGCTTATGGTGCCAGAGTGAAAGCGAATCCACAAGATTATTATTTTCCTGCTGGTTTAGCACCTGCTCCCGCAGCTTTCGGAACAATTAGTTTATTGTTTCCTTTACCTGCAAGTGAGTCGCTATTATCACCAAATTTTTAAATTATTTGTTTAAGTTACTACTAACCAGATACGGCATTATGCTTTATCTGGTTTTTTAGGTAACTTTCAATTCTTAATTACTTTTTATAATGAAAAAAATATATTTCTCGATTTCGCTACTGAGTTGTTTGTTGTTAAGTGGGACAACACTTCTTGCACAGGATTTTTATCAAAAACAAAGAGCAGGATGGCTGGATATTGCAGAAGCAACCAAGCCCAAATTAATTGAAACGGTAAAAAGACCTGTTGGTATTGTTTCACTTGTAAAAGATGAAAAAGCCTACCAAGGTTGGAAAGTGGTTCCAAAACAACCAATGGACAGTTTGTACACTCGTTCGATGAAAAAACAATCAGGCGTGGTGTTGGATTTTGGAGAACACCTTACCGGATTTGTTACGTTCAAAGTTGAAGATATGCAGCGAGCTGCTGATGCTGCTCTTAGATTAAAATTCACTTTTGCAGAAGTTCCAGCTGAAGCGGCTTTGCCTTTTGACCCGTATAATGGTCAACTGAGCCGTGCCTGGTTGCAAGACGAAATCGTTACGGTATCTGAAGTTCCTACTAGTATTACTATACCAAGAAGAGTAGCGTTTCGTTATGTGAAAATTGAAGTACTGGGAAGTTCGGTATATTCTGATTTTAAAGTTTCGGACATTTCGGTTAATGCAACGACTTCTGTTAAAGAACCAGCGGCACCTTTAGCGGCAACAACTCCGGAATTAATCAAAAAAATTGATCAAATTGGGTTGAATACGCTCAAAGAATGCATGCAAACCGTTTACGAAGATGGACCAAAAAGAGACAGACGCCTTTGGATTGGTGATTTGTATTTGGAATCATTGGCTAATATTTACTCTTTCAAAAATCATGATCTTACAAAACACTGTCTGTATTTATTAGCAGGACTAAGTTATGAGGATGGTGTAGCACCTTCCAATGTTTTTGAACGACCGACTCCGCATCCACAAATCAATCCTCTTTTTGACTATGCGCTTATTTATAATGTGGCGCTGAAAGAATATTTTGTAGCCACGGGAGATAAGAAGACGGCTTTAGATCTTTGGCAAGTAGCCAAAAAGCAAATTGAAATCCCTAAAAAATATATTGGAGCGGATGGCATGATGGATTACGAACGTGCCAATAAAGAATGGTGGCTGTTTTTTGATTGGAGAGATGGTTTGGATAAACAAGCGGGACTGCAGGGAGTTGTGATCTGGGCATATAAAAACACCTATGAACTTGCTAAAATGTTAGGCAAAGAAAATGAAGTTTCTGAATTGCCGGCTCTTATTGAAAAAATGTCTAAAGCGGCGCACAAGAATTTATACGATGCCAAAAGTGGATTGTTTGTTAGCGGAAAAAACAAGCAAATTTCCTATTGTTCACAAGCCTGGATGGTTTTAAGTGGTGTGGCTACTAAAGCCGAAGGCGCAAAAGCACTAAAGAAGATAGCAACTACTGAAAATGTCGTTTATCCGGGTGCTCCGTATCTATACCATTATGTTATCGAAGCGATGATACAGGTAGGAATGAAAAAAGAAGCCAAAGATATACTTACCAGCTATTGGGGTGACATGGTCAATAAAGGAGCGGATACGTTCTGGGAAGTATACGACCCAAAAAACGATTTCCTTTCTCCATACAATGCTTTTTTGGTAAACAGTTATTGCCATGCCTGGAGTTGTACTCCGGTTTATTTTATCAGAAAATATCCTGAAATTTTTCAGAAATGATACTTTATGTAGAATTGCTTCTCCTTAAATCTTTAAAAAAATGAAAAAAAATAGTGCCATAATCATACTATGTTTACACGTATTGTTGGTTTCAACAATCACGTTTGCCCAAAAGATAGCGCCTTCCATTTTAGAAAATAGATGGCAGGCATTTTGGGTTACCGTACCAAATGCTACGGCGGATGGATATGGTGTTTATTTATTCCGTAAAACAGTCGAATTAGCATCCAGACCAAGTTCCTTTACTGTTCACATTTCGGCTGATAACCGTTACAAACTTTTTGTAAATGGGAAATTGGTTTCCATCGGACCAGCGCGTGGAGATCTGAGTCATTGGAATTTTGAAACGGTTGACATTGCCGGATATCTGAAGGCTGGTAAAAATACAGTTGCAGCACAAGTTTGGAATGAAGGGGAGTGGAAGCCCGAAGCACAGATTTCATTTAGAACGGGCTTTATACTGCAAGGTGCTACTGCTGCAGAATCAATTCTGAATACCAACAACAGTTGGAAATGTGAAAAAGACAATAGCTATGCTCCGATTAAGTTTGATGTACGTACTTACTATGTAGCTGGTGCGGGAGAGGCTCGTAACATGGCTTTACACCCAAAATCTTGGGAAAGTGAAGGCTATAATGATTCAAGCTGGCAAAACGCCAAACAACTATTTAGAGGTTCTCCTAAAAATCAATTAGGTTCTTTTGGTACTACAAGTGGTTGGATGCTTGTACCATCGAGTATTCCGCAAATGGAGATGAAAGAGGAGCGATTATTGAAAGTGGTCAATGTCGAAGGAAATTGTTCAATACCTAGTGGTTTTCCTGAAAAGAAAAATGAAATAAATATTCCTGCTAAATCTTCCGTTAAAATAATATTAGATCAAACGTATTTGACGAATGGGTATCTGAATTTAGAATTTAGTGGTGGAAAAGAGGCAGCGATAACATTAACGTATGCAGAGTCAATGTACTCAACATATCCATCTAAAGGAAACAGAAACGAAACACAGGGGAAACAGTTTTTAGGTCGTAAAGACAGTTTGACTTCTGACGGTACTAACGTTCAAAAATTCACAAATCTTACCTACCGTACCTATCGCTTCATCGAACTAAGTATTGTTACACAAAATGAACCACTCACGTTGAATGATATATATGGTACTTTCACTGGGTATCCGTTTAAGATGAACGCCAATATTGCTACAACAAACAATGAGATGGATAAAATCTTGGAAATTGGTTGGAGGACTGCTCGTCTATGTGCTACAGAAACGTATATGGATTGTCCCTATTATGAACAATTGCAGTACATTGGAGATGGCAGGATTCAAGCTTTAGTATCGCTCTACAATAGTGGTGATGACCGTTTGGTAAAGAATGCGATCAATTTGATGGATTTTTCAAGACAACCTGAAGGTGTTACATTAAGTAGGCATCCGTCCTATACACCCCAATACATTCCTACATTTTCATTATGGTATATAGGTATTTTGCACGACTATAGCAGGTATGGTAGCGATGTAGCTTTTATAAAAGATAAAGTGAGTGGGGTTCGTCAGATATTAGAGTACTTTAAGAAATACCAACAAGCGGATGGTTCATTGAAAAATGTGCCACAATGGATGTTTACCGATTGGGTTGACAGTTCCAAAGAATGGAAGGACGGTATTGGCCCAATGAGTGCTAACGGAACATCTGCCATGCTCGATTTGCAACTTTTGTGGGCATTTCAGGAAGCTGCTGATTTAGAGAATAAATTAGGTATTCCTGCCTTGGCAATCCAATATCAGCAATCTATCGATATGTTGAAGAAAACTATCAGAGCAAAATATTGGGACAAAGAGAAAAAAATGTTTGCTGATCGAGAAGAAAAAGATTTGTTTTCACAGCATACAAACGCATTAGCAATATTGACAGGAATAACCAGTCAGAGCGAACAGATTGAAATTGCTAAACAGTTATTAACAAATCAAAGTTTAGCACCCGCATCCATATATTTTAAATATTATTTGCATCAGGCGCTTATAAAAGCCGGCTATGGCGACGACTATATGAAATGGTTGGATAAATGGCGAGAGAATATTCAAATGGGACTTACCACTTGGGCCGAAACTTCAGATGTGGACAAAACCCGCTCTGATTGCCATGCTTGGGGTTCCAGCCCAAATATCGAAATATTTCGCACCATTTTAGGAGTAGATAGTGATGGCATAGGCTTTTCAAAGGTTAAAATTGAGCCACATTTAGGACAGATGACGGACATCAGCGGAACGATACCCCATCCAAAAGGAAGTATTTCGGTACATTACAAATTAGAAAATGGAAAATGGAAAATTCAAATAGAATTACCAAAAACTATAACAGGTTCGCTGGTGTGGAAAGCTAAAACGATAGCGCTAAAAGAAGGCTTAAATCAAATATCCCAGTAATTAAATAATAAAACAAAAAATGATAAAACAAGCTGCAATTCTCGTCTTGTTACTGAGTTTTACAATTGCTAATGCTCAAAAAGTAATTCCGCTTTACAATGGAAAAGCCCCTAATTCTAAAGAAATACCAGGACTGACTGATACCACTGCAGTTTTTTCATCGGGAAATAAAACGATTCATTTTGTTTTAAGGGTAGCCAGTCCGGATTTGACTGTTTATTTACCGGAGAAAAGTAAAGCTACGGGTATAGCGGTTATTATTTGTCCCGGTGGTGGTTATACTGGTTTGGCAATTGACCATGAAGGATATGAGATTGCCAAAAAATTAAATGAAAAAGGAATTGCAGGGTTTGTTTTAAAATACCGATTGCCTAATGCGCTATATGTTGAAAATAAACAAATAGTTCCTTTGCAGGATGCGCAACGAGCGATACAACTCGTACGAGAGAACGCTAAGCAATGGGGAATCAATCCTCATAAAATTGGTATAGAAGGGAATTCGGCAGGAGGGCATTTGGCTGCTACAGCGGGAACACAATATGAGAAAGTGCTAATTGACAATCCTCTAAAAACCAGTTTGCGTCCTGATTTTATGGTTTTAAATTATCCTGTTATCAGTATGGCGGATAGTTTGACACATTTGGGTTCGAGATATAATTTGATAGGAGAAGGATTGTCTCCTGCAGCATTAAATGCAATTATGAGTGACTGGAAAACATCAGAACAAAAATTAGCAAGTCTGTCAGTGAATGGGGAAAAAATAAAGGACTATTCTAATGAACTTCAAGTAACGACCAATACACCACCAACATTTATTACTCACGCTGTAGATGACAATACAGTCAAGGTGCAAAATTCACTAGTATTCATAGCTGCTTTACAAAAAAATAAGGTACCGGTTGAATCTTTCTTTTATGCAAAAGGAGGACATGGGTACGGCATGGATAATCCAACTAGTGCTGTAGCGTGGATAGACAGTTGTATGACCTGGATTTTAAAGATTAATAAAAGATAATAAAAGATAATAAATAGAATGATTAACCTAATCGATTAAAAAATGAAAAAAACCATTTTGCTATTACTGTTCACCTGCTTTACTATGATTGCTTTTGGACAAACAGAACTTCGCAACCTTACCGTTGAAAATTTATCCAATCCAATTGGGATTGGAGTTAAAACACCGCGTTTTAGTTGGAAATTAGTTTCCAATAAAAGAAATGTAAAGCAATCGGCTTACGAAATTCAGGTTAAAGAAGGCAAAAATACCGTTTGGGCTTCCGGAAAAGTAGCTTCTGAAGCATCCATCTTTACTAATTATGCAGGTTCTCCATTAGTATCGGATTCAAAATATACCTGGCAGGTAAGAGTTTGGGACAATCAGGGGAAGACTTCTAAATGGGCAACCGCATCGTTTGGAACTGCTTTGCTTAATTCGAACGAATGGAAAGCAACCTGGATTGGATCTGGTTTAAAAAGTGATACGGTGAATGGTATTGTACCGATGTTCAGAAAATCATTTTTGGCCAGTAAAAAAATAGCTTCTGCCAAAGTATATGTGACTTCAAGAGGCTTGTATGATGTACAGATCAACGGGAAAAGGATGGGAGATTCCTACTTGTCTCCGGGTTGGACCAGCTACAATAAGCACTTGCAATACCAAACGTATGATGTGTCTGATTTACTTTCACAAGGAAAAAATGGTATAGGAGTTTTAGTAGGGAGCGGTTGGTATCGTACGCGTTTAGCCTGGGAAAACAAGCAAAATATTTATGGAAAAGAAACAGGATTGCTTTTCCAGATGGTCATCAGATATGCTGACGGAACAACCGAAACAGTTGTTTCTGACACTTCTTGGAAAGTCAGTAATAGTCACATTCTCTATTCTGAAATTTATAACGGAGAGATTCAGGATGCGCGTTTAGAACAAAAAAATTACAGCAGTGCTAATTTTGACGATAGCAAATGGACTGCTGCAGTAGCGAAAGATTTTCCGACAGCTTATATTACGGCAGCCATCAATGAACCGATTCGCAAACATGAAAATTTAAAACCAATAACTGTTCTGACTTCTCCGAAAGGGGAAACTATCCTGGACTTTGGTCAGAATTTGGCAGGTTGGGTAAAGGTAAGCGTTCAGGGAAAAGCCGGAGATCAAATCAAACTATCGCATGTGGAAATGTTGGACAAAAAAGGAACTCCTTATTTTGAAAACTTACGTTCGGCCAAAGCACAAGCTACTTACACTTTAAGGGGCAATGGAGTTGAAACGTTTGAACCTCATTTTACGACTTTTGGTTTTCGCTATGTAAAAGTGGAAGGGATTACAGGAAAAATAAATCCTGATAATTTTACGGCTATTGCTTTGTATTCAGATGTTAAAAGAACAGGTTCTTTTGAAACTTCAAATGCATATATAAACAAATTGCAATCTAATATTCAATGGAGTCAAAAAGGTAATTTCCTGGATGTACCTACAGATTGTCCACAGCGTGATGAACGTTTGGGATGGACGGGTGATGCCGAGGTGTTTTCACGAACTGCAGCCTATAATTTTAATGTAGACCAGTTTTTTGCCAAATGGCTGATTGACGTGGCAGCTGATCAGAACGAAAATGGAGCGGTGCCATTTGTTATTCCTAACGCTTTAAAAGGATCTGGTTTTGATATGCCTGTAGGTGCTGCAGGATGGTCCGATGCAAGTATTATCATTCCTTATAATATGTATGTAAGCTATGGAGACAAGGAAGTTGTGGAAAGACAATATCCAAGTATGAAAGCCTATTTAAATTATGTGCGTGGTGCAGCCAAAAACGATTTGTGGAATACTGGTTTTCAGTTTGCGGATTGGTTGAGTTATAGAGTAGATGATTCCAAAGGAATGATCGGTATGAAATCAGCGATAACAGATAACTATTTGGTAGCCCAGTGTTTTTACGCTTACAATGTAGAAATCATGATAAAAGCGGCAACTTTATTAGGGAAAACTGATGAAGTAAAAGAATATCAATCCCTTTTGGAACGCGTTAGAAAAGCTTTTCAAACAGAGTATATGACGGCATCAGGAAAGTTAATTTCAGAAACGCAAACTGCCTATATTTTGGCTTTACAATTTGATATGTTACCGGAAAATTTAAGAGCACAAGCTGTTGAGCGTTTGGTGAAAAACATCGAAGGTTATGAGTACCATTTGACTACAGGATTTTTAGGAACACCTTTTTTAAATCCGGTTTTAACTCGTTTTGGCAGAAATGACGTGGCCTATAAATTGCTGCTACAGGATACCTATCCGTCTTGGTTGTATCCAATCAAAGCACATGGAGCCACTACAATCTGGGAACGTTGGGACTCTATGAAACCGGACGGTACTTTTCAGGACCCAAGTATGACTTCCTTTAATCACTATGCGTATGGCGCAGTGGGAGATTGGATGTATAGAACTATTGCAGGTATTGACACAAAAGAAGCGGAAGGAGCAGGTTATAAATCGATAATCATCAAACCTGAACTTGGCGGAGATCTTACGTATGCTAAAGGAAGTTTAGAAACGAATTATGGTTTGGTTTCTTCTGCCTGGAAGATCGAAAAGAACAAATTTATCCTTGATGTAGAAATTCCGGCTAATACCGATGCTACTATTGAATTCCCTACTGATAAAATAGAAACAGTGAAAGAAAACGGAGCAGCAATAAAAGTGAAAAGCAAAACTGTTGGTTCCGGAAAGTACCACTTTGAAATGGAATTGTAATTGATTTATAATCTATAATCCAGCGTAAAAAAAATCAGTACTTATTGTATTGCCTTGTAAAAAGCTATAAGGCAGTGCAATAATCTTCTTTTTAAATTGTCAAAAAAACAAATAAAACATAAAAAAGTAAAAAAAAGTTGTTTTTACAAGGACTGTGTAGGACAGTTTTGATTTAGATATTCTCTTATTTTACAACACCAGAATCATTAACGATAAATTAAGTATTAAATGGAATCATTACTCGGAATTCTTTTTCACTCAGTTGGAGGTTTCTCTTCAGGGAGTTTTTATATGCCTTTCAAAAAGGTAAAAGGATGGGCATGGGAAAGCTATTGGATAGTAGGTGGATTTTTCTCTTGGTTGGTAGTTCCGCCAATTGCAGCTTATTTAACCATACCTAATTTTGCTGAAATTATTAGCGCGGCAATTCCAACAGTTAAAGCAGTTACGTATTCTATGGGATTGATTTGGGGAATCGGAGGACTTACCTACGGTCTTGGTGTTCGCTATTTGGGAATGTCATTAGGAAATTCAATTACATTAGGTTTTTGTTCTGCCTTTGGCGCATTGGTTCCTTCTATTTATTATAATTTTTATCCTGTTGAAGGGAAAGTTTCTTTTACGGATATGCTTTCCAATACTGGAGGTCAAATCGTTCTGTTAGGTGTTTTGGTTTGCCTTATTGGTATTGCAATTTCCGGAAAAGCCGGGATGCTTAAAGAAGCTGATTTCGCTAAAGACAAACCGGAAAATAGTGATAAAGATTTTAGTTTAGTCAAAGGACTTATAATTGCTATCATTTCTGGGATTCTGAGTTCATTTTTCAATTTTGGAATAGAAGCAGGGAAACCTATGGCAGATGAAGCAGTGAGACAGGGATTTAATCCTTTATTCCAGAATAACGTGACTTATATTGTATTGCTTTGGGGAGGGCTTACAACCAATTTTATTTGGTGTATGTACCTGAATTTCAAAAATAAAACTTTTGGAGATTATACAAACAGTGCAACTCCAATCGCTAAAAATACTTTTTTCTCAGCCATTGCAGGTACGATGTGGTTTTTACAATTCTTCTTTTATGGAATGGGTGAAAGTAAGCTCGGTAACGGTGCCAGCTCTTGGATTTTACACATGGCAACTATTATTTTAACAGCAAATTTTTGGGGATTTTATTTAAAAGAATGGACGGGTGTATCCAAAAGGACTTTTAGAACATTCCTTTGGGGTATAGGTCTGATCATGGCTTCCATCTTTTTGGTAGGAATTGGAAATTCGCTTTAACATTCATAACATCCACATTCAAACTTTTTTATAACAACTTTTAATATAAACACTATGTCAAATATAAATACAAATAACATGACTTTTGAGCACGTAAGCTACCTTTGGGATGATGCTAAAGCTAATGAATTAGCAGGAGATGAAGTGGCACTTTTTATATATCGTTCTAATTTATTAGGAGCCGATTTAAGATTAACGAACTATGGCGGTGGAAACACTTCTGTGAAAATTACGGATAAAGATCCATTAACAGGAGCTGATTCTGAAGTAATGTGGATCAAAGGTTCTGGAGGAGATATTGGAACTTTAACAAGATCAGGTTGTGCAGCACTTTATTTAGAAAGACTTCGCAATTTGGAGAACGTGTACAGAGGAATCGAATTTGAAGATGAGATGGTGGAATTGTTCAATCATTGTATTTTTGACTTAGCGTCAAAAGCACCTTCTATTGATACGCCTTTACACGGTTTCTTACCCTTTAAACATATCGATCACTTGCATCCGGATGCAGCTATTGCTATCGCGGCAGCAAAAGACGGAGCAAAAATCACTGAAGAATTATTCAACGGAGAAATCGGTTGGGTGGGATGGCAACGTCCAGGTTTCGACTTAGGCTTGCAAATGCGTGCCTGTCTTGAAGAAGCAGAAGCTCGTGGTAAAAAATTAAAAGGAGTAATGTTAGGTTCTCACGGTTTGTTTACCTGGGGAGACACTTCTTACGAAAGTTATGTAAACACACTTGAAGTAATTGAAAAATGTGCTGAGTACCTGGAAAGCAACTACGGTAAAAAAGGACCCATTTTTGGAGGTCAGAAAATAGAAAGTCTTGAGGTGGAAGCACGTCAGTTAAAAGCAGCTAAGGTAGCTCCAATATTACGTGGTTTCTGTTCTTCTGAGCGCAAAATGATTGGTCATTATACAGATGACGCCAGAGTTTTGGAATTTATCAATTCAAATGATTTAGAGAAATTGGCTCCGCTTGGAACTTCTTGTCCAGACCATTTCTTACGTACCAAAATCAGTCCTTTGGTGCTGGAACTAGATCCAAATGAAGATTTATCAGATGTAGAAGCGATTAAAGCAAAATTAGCTCCTGCTTTTGAAGCGTATCGTGCGATGTATTCAGAGTATTACAATACGTGTAAGAAATCAAACTCGCCAGCGATGCGTGATCCAAATCCTGTGGTGATTTTATATCCGGGAGTGGGAATGTTTACTTTCGCAAAAGACAAAACAATGGCTCGTTTAGCATCAGAATATTATATCAATGCGGTAAACGTGATGAAAGGTGCTGAGGCAGTTTCAGAGTATACTTCATTGCCGCGTCAGGAAGCTTTTGATATCGAATATTGGTTATTGGAAGAGGCTAAATTACAACGTATGGCAAAGCCAAAAGCGTTGTCAGGTAGAATCGCTTTGATTACCGGTTCTGCAGGCGGAATAGGTAAAGCTATTGCAAAAAGATTTGCAGAAGAAGGCGCTTGTGTTGTTATCAATGATATCAATGTGGAACGTTTGGAAGGAGCTACAAGTGATTTTATCAAAACTTTTGGTAAAGATGCAGTTTCTAGTGCCTTATTAAATGTAACGGATGAAAAGAGTACAGAGAAAGCATTAGACGCTGCTTGTCTGGCCTTTGGCGGAGTAGATATTATAGTAAATAATGCAGGGATCAGCATTTCAAAATCAATTGCAGAACACAGTTTAGAAGACTGGGATAAATTATATGATATCTTGGTTAAAGGACAATTTATTGTTTCTAAAGCTGGAATAGAAGTAATGCGCAAACAAGGATTTGGTGGAGATTTAGTGAACATAGTGTCTAAGAATGCAGTAGTTGCAGGACCAAATAACCCAGGTTACGGTTCAGCAAAAGCAGCACAGGCTCACTTAACGCGTTTAATGGCTGCCGAATTAGGTGGTGATAAAATCCGCGTAAATACAGTAAATCCGGATGCAGTAATCTCTGATTCCAATATTTGGTCAGGTGGTTGGGCTGAAGGTCGTGCCAAAGCATATGGTATTACAGTGCCTGAATTGCCTGCTTACTATGCGAAACGTACGTTATTGAACGAAATTATATTGCCGGATGATATTGCTAATGCTTGTTTTGCATTCGTTGGTGGCTTGTTGAATAAGTCGACAGGAAACGCCTTGAATGTGGATGGTGGAGTAGCAATGGGCTTTTATAGATAATTTTAGATGTTTGTTTTATAACATGTCTGGTTAACATGTTAGGTTAAATTGGTTTTTAGATTGGTTTTTTTAACGTCCGTGAAATACGGACGTTAGATTTACCTAAATTTGAAAACGATTCACTACTTTACTGATTAAAAATGCATCTGGGTCTATTGTGCCAGAGCATTTTATACAATACAAAATGGTTAAAATACCGGAGTGAAATTGCAGAAAACTAAATTCTGAATTCACCAAAACTGCTGCTTTAAAATAAGTTTTTATTTACCTTTATAAAAAAATATTATGTTAATCGAATCATACAAAATAGCTTCCCATAATGATGACCTGTTGAAGGCTCATAAAAATAAATTGGTTTTCACAGCATCAGAGATTGCTGAAACCGAAACTATTATCCAAAAATTAATTGATTTCCAGATTGCTATTCCATCATGGGCTTTAGGAACAGGAGGAACACGTTTTGGTCGTTTTCCAGGAGGTGGAGAACCACGTTCTTTGGAAGAAAAAATTGAAGATGTAGGCTTGCTGCATGCTTTAAACAATTCTTCTGGAGCCATTTCACTACATATTCCATGGGATATACCGACAGACTATCAAGCCATTAAAGTTCTAGCTGCACAACACAACTTAAAATTTGATGCAGTAAATTCAAATACATTTCAAGATCAGGCTGATCAGGCGCATTCTTATAAATTTGGTTCTTTACAAAACGTAAATAAAGCGGTTCGTAAACAAGCTATTGCCCATAATATAGAAGTAATTCAACAGGGTATTGCATTGGGTTCTGAATCATTAACGGTTTGGCTTGCTGACGGTTCTTGCTTTCCGGGACAATTGAATTTCCGTAGAGCGTATCAAAATACACTAGAAAGTTTAGAAGAGATTTATGCTGCATTGCCATCCAACTGGAAAATGTATTTAGAATACAAATGTGCTGAACCTAACTTTTATTCTACCACAGTAGCCGATTGGGGACAATCGTATTCTTATGTAAAAAAATTAGGAGACAAAGCCTTCACTTTAGTTGATTTAGGCCATCATCTTCCAAATGCTAATATTGAGCAAATTGTAGCTTTACTATTAATGGAAGAAAAATTAGGTGGATTCCACTTCAATGATTCGAAATATGGGGATGATGATTTAACGGCTGGTGCATTAAAACCATACCAATTATTCTTGATTTTCAACGAATTGGTAGAAGGAATGGATGCCAGAGGAATGAATCATGCCAAAGATCTGGGCTGGATGATTGATGCTTCTCATAACGTAAAAGATCCGATGGAAGATCTATTGCAATCGGTAGAAGCTATTATGGTTGCTTATGCACAAGCACTATCAGTTGACAGAAAAGCGTTGGAAATTGCTCAAAATGAAAATGATGTTGTAACCGCGCAAGAGATTTTGCAAAATGCATTCCGCACGGATGTTCGCGCCTTAGTTGCCGAAGCACGCTTGCGCTCTGGAGCTGCATTGAATCCGGTTGGATTATACCGTGATCTTGCAGTAAGAAAGGGGCTTATCACTGAAAGAGGATTTAAAACAGTAGCGACAGGCTTGTAAAAACCAATCAAAAATGAATGTAGTAGCGATTTTTGATATTGGAAAAACAAACAAAAAAGTCTTTCTGTTTAATGAAAACTATCAAATTGTCTGGGAAAGATCAGCAAATTTTGCTGAAACAGCAGATGAGGATGGTTTCCCTTGCGAAGATATTGCAGAACTTAAAAAATGGATAGCAGACAGGTTGTCGGAACTGCAGGAATTAAAAGAGTATTTTTTAAAAGCGATAAATTTTAGTACGTACGGAGCTAGTTTTATTTATGTCGACGAAGAAGGTAATACTTTAACACCATTATATAATTATCTAAAACCGTATCCTGAAGCTCTGAAAAAGGAGTTTTATGATAAATACAAAGGAGAAGAAAAGTTTGCTTTAAAAACAGCTTCTCCTGTTTTAGGAAGTTTAAATTCCGGAATGCAGATTTACCGTCTGAAAGAAGAAAAGCCTGAATTATTTGCCAAAGTGAAGTATTGTCTGCACTTGCCGCAATATTTAAGTTTTCTTTTAACGGGGAAATATTTTGCAGATATCACCAGTATCGGTTGTCATACCAATCTTTGGAATTTCAAGAAGATGAAGTATCACAAATGGATTAAAAAAGAAAATATAGCAGAGAAGATCCCGCCGATTCATTATGCGGAAGATGTCATAAAATTAGCGAACGGTATTGCTGTTGGTGTAGGATTACATGACAGCTCATCGGCGATTATTCCGTATACAATAAATTTTACAGAACCTTTCGTTCTGTTATCAACCGGAACCTGGAGCATTTCCATGAATCCGTTCAATGACACACCATTGACTTTTGAAGAATTAAAATACGACTGTTTGTGTTATTTGCAATACAAAGAAAAGCCAGTTAAGGCAGCTCGGTTGTTTGCAGGTAATGAACATGAGGTACAAACCAAAAAGTTAGCGAGTCATTTTGGAGTGCCGTTGGACACTTATAAAGAGGTAGTTTTTAATAAAGATATCGTTGCTAAGCTGAGAGAGATTAACCTTAAATATTATTCTTCAAAGGGTGATAAATACGAAATTCTTAAAGAATCTCCTTTTGAAAAAAGAAATCTTAGTGATTTCAAAAATTACGAAATAGCTTATCATCAATTGATGTTGGATATTATGGCACAGCAAATACTTTCGACCCAATTAGTGATTCATAACAGTCCGGTTAAAAAAATATTTGTTGACGGTGGTTTTAGTAAAAACGCTATTTTTATGAATTTACTGGCAGAAGCTTTTCCGAAAATGGAAGTCTATGCCGCTTCTATGGCGCAAGCCAGTGCTTTAGGTGCTGCCTTGGCGATTCATAAAAACTGGAATCCAAAACCGATTCAAAACGATTTGATTGATTTAAAATTTTACAAACATTAATATGAAAATTGGACTTTTTATACCCTGTTACGTTGACCAATTTTATCCCAAAGTAGCAATTGCAACCTACGAATTATTGCAGAAATTAGGCTGTGATGTTCGTTTTCCAATGAAGCAAACCTGTTGTGGACAACCGATGGCTAACAGTGGATATGCCCATTTGACGAAAGGTTGTGATACTAATTTTATTGCCAATTTTGCGGAGTTTGATTATATAGTTTGTCCTTCGGGAAGTTGTGTATTGCACGTAAAAGAGCATTTGCATGATGAAAATAATGAAGCATTGGCTTCTCAGATGAGAAAACGAGTTTTCGAATTAACCGAGTTTATTACTGATATTTTGAAAGTCGAAATGATTCCCGGAAATTTCCCTCACAAAGTAGGGATGCATCAAAGTTGCCATGGACAACGTGGATTGAAGCTTTCACAAATGAGTGAGTTGAATGCGCCATTTTTCTCTAAACCGGAGCAGTTATTAGGTAAAATAAAAGGGATAGATCTGGTTTCACTCAATCGAAAAGATGAATGTTGTGGATTCGGAGGTACTTTTTGTGTAACCGAAGAAGCGATTTCTGTAAAAATGGGAGTCGATCGCATAAAAGACCATGCAGACCATCAGGTAGAATACATTACCGGAGGAGATATGTCCTGTTTAATGCATTTAGAAGGCATTTTGAAAAGACAAAAAAGCCCTATTAAAATTATTCACATAGCGGAAATATTAAACTCGATATGAAAGACAATTTAGAACATAGCGAAGCCGCAGCGATTTTTAATAAAGATGTTAAACGAGTGGACTGGCATGACGAAACGCTTTGGTTTGTTCGTGAAAAACGAGATAAAGCAGCTTTTCAAATTCCGGGATGGGAATTGCTAAGAGAAACAGCTTCACAAATAAAAAACAATGTACTTTCGAATATTCATGATTATTTAATTGAATTTGAAGCGAATGCCCAGAAGAACGGAGTTATTATTCATTGGGCAGCGGATGGCGATGAACACAATAAAATAGTCCATTCTATAATGGAAAAGCATGGCGTGAAGCAGATGGTAAAGTCTAAATCGATGCTTACCGAGGAATGCCATTTGAATGAATATCTATCGGAGAAAGGAATTGATGTAATTGATTCGGATTTAGGAGAACGAATCGTTCAGCTTAGAAAAGAACCGCCAAGTCATATTGTTTTGCCTGCTATTCACCTCAAAAAAGAAGATGTAAGTGAAACTTTCCATGAACACCTTGGAACAGAAAAAGGAAATAATGATCCACAATATTTAACGGAAGCAGCAAGATTGCATCTGAGAGATACTTTCCTTACCAGAAAAGTGGCTTTGACGGGAGTCAATTTTGCCATTGCTGAAACAGGTGAAATTGTAGTTTGTACCAATGAAGGTAATGCGGATATGGGTGTGCATCTTGCTGATGTGCATATTGCCTGTATGGGTTTCGAAAAAATAATTCCCAAGCGCAAACACTTGAGTGTTTTCCTTCGATTATTGGCAAGAAGTGCAACGGGACAACCGATTACCACTTTTTCCAGTCATTTTAAAACACCAAGAGACGGGAAAGAAATGCATATTGTTATTGTCGATAATGGCAGAACGACCCAATTAGGCAGAGAAGATTTCAGAAATTCATTGAAGTGCATCCGTTGTGGGGCCTGTATGAATACCTGTCCTGTTTACAGACGAAGTGGAGGGCACAGTTATCATAATGCAGTGGCGGGGCCTATTGGTTCTATATTAGCGCCAAATCTCGACATGAGTAAAAACGCTGATTTGCCTTTTGCCAGCACCCTTTGTGGTTCCTGTACCAATGTTTGTCCTGTAAAGATTGATATTCACGATCAATTGTATAAATGGCGTCAGGTATTGGTAAAAGAAGGACATTCTCCGCTAGGGAAAACTGTTGCAATGAAAGGAATGGCAACCGTTTTGGCAAATCCTATGGTTTTTGATTTAGCTGGAAAAGCTGGAAGATTTGTGATGAAAAACATACCAGTTCTGGTCAATAACAGCCTTAATCCTTGGTACAAACAAAGAGAAATGCCTGCACCACCTGAAGAATCCTTTAGAGAATGGTACAAGAAAAATGCAAAGGAATCTAAAGACAAGCAAAATGAGTAGCAGAGCCACTATTTTAGAAAAAATAAAACAAAACCAACCAACAGGAACCAGTGAATTGCCTGATTTGAATACATTAGGACTGGAAGCTTTTGAGATATTGGATAAATACAAAAAGGTCTTACAGGGTATTGGCGGAGACTTTGTCGAAGTTCCTGATTATGAAGCTGTAATTGCCTTTGTTAAAAAAAATTATGCTACTGAAAAAAGGATGATTACCACCCTTCCGGAACTTGCTGAAATAGCAACGACAGACTGGTTTAATGATGATCCGCATACGTTAGAAAATGTAGAGTTGACTTTGGTTAAAGCTCATTTTGGCGTTGCTGAAAATTCAGCATTATGGGTAACAGATGATGTATTGGGACAACGCGTCTCTACATTTATTCCTCAATATTTGGCAATTATAGTCCATAAAAAAGACATTGTGGCTACAATGCATCAGGCGTATGACCGTATCGGTAATCAAGAATATGGTTTTGGGACTTTTATAGCCGGACCTTCAAAAACTGCGGATATTGAACAATCGTTAGTTTTAGGTGCTCATGGAGCGCGTGGGTTAACAGTGTTTCTTATGGATTAAGTTTTTTTTTTCAAGGTACCAATTAGAGTCGGAAGGAAGTAGAATAAATTTTTGCATTACGAATTTCAAAAAATAGAAACATTAACTTTTAGTGAAAATTTATAATGGAAGAAAGCAACAAAACCTTAGGAGAATTTATTATTGAAAACCAGAAAGATTTTCAATATTCGTCAGGCGAATTATCCCGAATCTTCAACTCTATCCGATTGGCTGCAAAAGTAGTCAGTTATAAAGTGAACAAAGCGGGACTAGTTGATATTATTGGATCAGCAGGGGATAAAAACATTCAAGGTGAAGACCAGCAAAAATTAGATGTTTACGCCAATGAAACTTTTATTCAAACCTTAATAAATCGTGAAATTGTATGTGGTATTGCATCAGAGGAAAATGATGATTTTATCACCGTACAAGGTAGTGACAACAGCAATAATAACAAATATGTCGTTTTGATGGATCCTTTAGACGGTTCTTCAAATATAGATGTGAATGTTTCAGTTGGAACTATTTTTTCTGTTTACAGAAGAATTTCTCCCTTAGGGACGCCAGTTACATTAGAAGATTTTTTACAGCCTGGAATCAACCAGGTTGCAGCGGGTTATGTGATTTATGGAACATCAACGATGATTATTTATACTACAGGTCACGGTGTAAATGGGTTTACTTTAAATCCTGCTATTGGGACTTTTTACCTGTCACATCCAAAGATGAAATTTCCGGTTGATGGCTCCATTTATTCTGTAAATGAGGGGAATTATGTCCATTTTCCACAAGGAGTTAAAGACTATATTAAATATTGCCAGTTGGAAGAAGAGGACAGACCTTATACCTCAAGGTATATAGGGAGTTTAGCTTCCGATATGCATAGAAATATGATTAAAGGCGGAATCTATATGTATCCCACGAGCTCTGAGGCCTCCAAAGGAAAATTACGACTGTTGTATGAATGCAATCCGATGGCATTTATAGCGGAGCAGGCGGGAGGCAAAGCCTCAGACGGCGTTTCCAGGATAATGGAAATTATGCCTACAGCATTGCATGAGAGAACTCCTTTCTTTTGTGGTAGTGCTAATATGGTGGAGAAAGTTGAAGAATTTATACATGAAGCAACGCTGAAAGATCGCTAGTACAAGTCCTCTTGAATCGCGGTACAAAAAAAAAATGATTGGATTTCTATGATTTAACAAGGATTATTATAGAGAAGCGAAACGAACTAAATAATAATCAGAAAAAATATAATGGCCCGTAAACTCAATGTTTTCGGGCTATTCTGCTTTTAGTAATGTCTGTATATTCAACGCTCTTTTTGAATGGTCTTCCGTAGACATTATAAGACAAAGATGGGATCAAGAATAATACTTGGGACTAAAGTTTGAATTCTAGATTTGTATCTCTTAATTTTGATCCTCGCATAAATATACTAGTCCCCTAAAATAATGCTTGATACCCAGATGCGACCAGTTCAATTCTCGATATAGCGTGCAGAGAATTTGTTCGTCTTGAAAAATGACCTCATTGCATAGTATATCAGGAAGAAACCTTATCCATAAAACTACTTTTTAATATACTTGTCAATGATGTACTGAGAAATGGGTTTTAATGGTTTACCATTTTCAGGATGAAAGCCTGCAGTATTAAAATATTCCAGTTTGCCGTTGTTCTTGCAATACCAGACTATCGCTTTGTTTTTTTGAAAGAATGAAGTTTGCAGGGTTACCTCTATTTTTTTTAATTTTAATTCTTCCGCTGTGGTGGGTTTTATTTCATTCAGTACTCCAATTCCTGCAATTGTACAATCAACTACTTCATAATGATCATTTTGCCACTGTATACAATCTTTTTTTGGAGAAATGAATTCCTTAACTCCATATCCCGACACTAAAAACACCAGTAGCAGCATTAGTATTTTTCCGATTTGTTTTACTGAAATGGTTTTGTTTTGTATTTGTGCCAGTATTGCTAATGGCGAAGCTTTTGCTTTGATTGTATTGTCAAAAATTGCAATTGTTCTGGCGGGGCTGGTCTCATTTCTTTCTTCTTGAGATGTATAACCAACGGTATCCAGAATAGAATATCCCGGTTGTTCTTCTGTAAGAACTATAGTCGCCTTAGTTTCTTTTAAAAACCGTTGTATAGGTCTGGGATTAAAATCGACTAAAATTGCAGCCATATTGACCGCGGTAATATCGGTTAATTCTGTTTTCCCTTTTAAGAAAGAACCGATAGGTTTAAACCGATCTACTTGATTTCGTAGTTTGCCCATATTGTCCGGATTAAATTCAAACCCAAAAAAAGCATTAAAAGAATAAAGATCATCCGAGCTTTTATTTTCTTTAAAAATCATTTCACATAACATTCTTAATCGTGCAGGTGAAGGGTTGACTAAAAAACTGGAATGGATACCTGTCTTTTCTTTTTCGTATTTTGATTTTATAGCTTCTTTGTAATTTTTTTCCATAATCTGTATCGGAATTTATTAGAATTTTTCGGAATTCGTCGGCATCTTTCAGAATCTTCGGAAGGGACGGAATTCCGTCGTGCTATTCAATATAAACAGCCATTTCTTTGCCTTAGAATTAGTTACTGCCTTGACATGCATAAGAGGTAAATGTACAAAACTAGTTCTTATAGTGATGTTGAGACAGTACGGAATAATTATCCGGGAAGTATAATTTATACTGTATTGTTTCGGCTCACTACACTTCCCGAACCAAAATACAATGCTAAGGCCTTAATGATATTCGAATTACTAATTCGAAGAGCCATAGTCATGTCTAATTTTTAATTCTAAAAAAATGAAAAAAAATGTTTTTATCGCGGTATTTGCAGTATCGGGTTTAGTGTTCGTATCCTGTACAGCAGATACGGAAGGGCTGGAAAACACAACTCAAAACCAAAAAGAGTTGGTGTTATCACAAGAAAAGGATGAATTGTTTTCACGAGAAGATGACAGTATTACCGTGACAATCCCTGATTTGCCTCAGGGGCCTGGTGATGATCCTATCGTAGTACCGCCACCGCCAAAACCGTAATCCATGAATTAATTCGGTTTATTACAGATTAATCACTAATTTCGGGGAAAGTTCAAAATATGTTACGTTCCCCGATTTTTATTTTTTTATTCTTATTCACACTCCTTTCTTGTAATAATCCTTCAAAAACAAAAACTAGCACTTCTACGGATACAATTGAGAATAAAAATAAGCTTCAGGCTAGAATATATTTAGAAAAAGGAATTTCGTATTATACTAGTCAAAAATTTGATAGTGCTTTTTATTATTATAACCGTTCCAGAATACTATATGAGTTAGAAAAAGACAGCGTAGGAGTTGTCTATAATTTAATTCAAATGGCAAGCACACAACAAATTGCTGGAGATTATTTTGGAAGCGAGAAAAGCGCCTTAGAATCTCTAACCTATGCCCCAAAAAAATCTATATATGAAGCCGCAGCTTACAATTTATTAGGCATTTCTTCGAAAGCGCTTCATAATTATAATGATGCCTTATATTATTATGAGAAAGCTAAGCTAACTACGAAAGATACTGTACCCCAAATTTCTATTGAAAATAATAAAGCATCCGTTTATATTGAAAAAAAAGAGTTTGGTACCTCCATAAAAATATTAGAATCTATTCTAAAATCAACTGTTTTGGATACTGTCTTTGTGACAAAATCGAGAGCATTGGATAATCTGGGTTATTCGTATTATAAAGTAAATCGAATTCAGGAGGGTTTAGATTTAATGACAGAAGCCTTAGCTATCAGAGAAAGAAGAAATGATTCCTTTGGTATTATAGGAAGCAATTTACATCTTTCTGAATATTTTTTAAAAAGCGACCCTAAAAAGGCTAATGGATATGCACTGGCAGCGTATCATACCGCTATGTCAATTCATAGTATTGATGAGAGGCTGGAATCTTTATCTTTTTTGATTAACAACGATTTAAAAAATGGAAAACATAATTATGCGATTTCGTTCATAAGGCTCAATGACAGCATTATTAAAGTTCGTAATAATGCTAAAAATCAATTCGCAAAAATTAAATACGATGTAGATCAAAATAGAGCAGAAAATTTAAAACTTAGAACCCAAGAGACAGAAAGTGCTTTATCATTGGAGAAACAAAAAAACAGTAAATTAGTATTAGGTTTTATATTATTGGCTTTCATAACTGCAGCTTTTTTTACGTATTATCATTTAACAGAAAAAAACAAAAAGGAAAAACTTCAGGCAACATATCAAGCAGAAACACGATTGTCTAAAAAAGTGCACGACGAATTAGCAAATGATGTATTCAATACTATGACTTTTGCAGAAGCTAAAGACTTGGCAGAAGGGAATAATAAGCAAATATTACTTACTAATTTGGATAATCTTTATATCCGCACCCGAAATATTTCTAAAGAAAATAGCACAATTGAGACCAATGAACATTTCTTTGAATCCTTAAAGGAAATGATTCAGGGATATCGAAGTGAGCAGGTAAATATGATTTTAAAGGATAGTGACGCCATTGACTGGAACAGGGTAGAAGAGAATAAAAAGATTGTAGTTTATCGTGTAATACAGGAGTTATTGGTTAATATGAAGAAACACAGTCAATGCAGTTTAGTGTTAATACGTTTTCAAAAAACTAAAAACAGCATAGAAGTCAACTATTCCGATAATGGAATAGGGATGGATTTAGATATAAAAATATCAAAAAGTGGATTGAAGAATGTAGAAACCCGTGTTGCAAGTATTCAGGGAACAACTACTTTTGACGCAGTACCTAATAAAGGAGTTAAAGTCTATTTTTCATTTCCGGCATAATTTATTGAATTGTATAATTAGTAACATCTGCTTCGCTTAATCTGAAATAGCCAAGTGGATAGTTGTCAAAATCCGTTTCATTTTTTATATTTCCTTTTACCTTTACTGGAGGCGACTGAAAGGGACCTCCTTCTGAAGTTCCTGCAACGCTTAGAAGAATGTTCATGTAATTGGAATACGCTTTTGATATTCCATAATGGGTAACTTCCACCTGATCGCCGGGTTTTGTGTCTTCCTCTAGCACCAGACTAAAGAAAGTATTTCCCTGAAAGAAAAGATCATCATCAAGGGAGTATTCCGGTTTTAGGTTTTTAGTAAATTTGTATTTGTAGAGATAGTAATTATCGGCGTCTGCGGGATCATTAAAAAAGGTTTTTATTTCCAAGAGGTCGTTTCCTAATCCCTCCTGAATTTCTTGCGTCACCAAAGTGATTGCAGCAACCGGTTTGAGGCTTTCTGTGGAAGTATAGGTCTGTCCGCTATTAATAACCGTCAAAGTATAGATTTCGTTGATAACCGGAACAAAAGTGCTACAAAAATACATCCCTGTATTAGGCGTTTCAATAAAGTTGAATATGACATTAGAACTGTTTTTGATAAAAACCGTTGCTCCAGAAACTACCGGGATTGCGTTTGTGTAAAAATCAGTTGTTGTTGACAGTTTTATGGATTGGTTATTTCCGGTTGTTCCTTTTTGCCAATTAATGGAAGCCTCAATTACTAATCTTGGTTTGTCTGTATATAAAGGTATGTCAACGACGTCCTGACAGCTGTTTAGAAAGGTGGCTGTAAGTATTGCGATTAGTAGACTTATTTTATTTTTCATTTGTTCTTTGATTTGTTCTTAAAATTTGAAGTTATAGCTTGCGGCGGGAACCAAGCCAAAAATTGAGGTTCGCAATGCTTCATTATTTCCGGTATCGGTGTTTTGCTTGAAACCTATTGATGCAGCGTTCTTGCGGTTATACAGATTGTAGATACTGAAGACCCATTCTGATTTCCAGCTTCGTTTGTCATTTTTATGGGGCGTCAGGGTTGCCGAAAAGTCCAAATGATGGTAAATAGGCAATCTGTTTTCGTTTCTCAAGCCGTAACTGGGCACTACAATATCCTGATAGGTATATTGCCCGTTAGGATATGTTGCGGGCTGACCAGACTGGAAAATAAAATTAGCACCAAAACTCCATTTTTTATTTAAATTATAAGAGCTGGTAACGGCAAGATTATGTAATTTATCATAGGCGGAACTGTACCATTTTCCATTGTTGATTCCAATTTCAGAACTGTTTCTTCCTGGGGTCTGTTGCTCAGATTTTGATAAGGTATAGGAAATCCAGCCAGTGAATTTACCTTCATTTTTGCGTAACATCAGTTCTAAACCGTAAGAACGCATTTGACCGTTGAGGATTACCTGTTCAATAGCGTCGTTTGCAATCAGATCGGCGCCGTCTATGTAGTCAATCCTATTTTGAATTTTTTTATAGAAGGCTTCCGCTTCAAGGGAATATTGATCATCGCTGAAATTTCTGAAATAACCCAGAGCTACCTGGTCTGCAATTTGTGGCCTTATGAAGTTATCACTAGGCATCCAGACATCAAGTGGAGTAGGTGATGAAGTATTTGAAACTAATTGTAAATACTGAACCATTCTGTTATAACTCGCTTTTAGAGATTGATTTTCACCTAGTTCATAAGCGATGGCAAACCGTGGTTCTACATAATTGTAGCTTTTAATTGTTTTGCTTTTACCGTAAAATCTGGTCCCTGTAGGAGTTGCTTTTTCATAAATCTGTAAATCCTGATTAAAAGTCACGGGTTCATTGTTGGCATAAATATTTGCAGTTGATTTGCCTAACCTGTAAAACAGGCTGTATCTTAAACCATAGGAAAGCGAAACCTTTTTAGAAATTTCATGTTCCGCATCTATATATAGTGCAGGTTCAAAAGCATATTTTTTATCTAATTGGGTAAAATTTATTCCTGAATTTGGATTCGTTGGATTTATTGTTCCGGGATTGAAATCATAATAAATGCTATTTGCGCCAAAATTTAATTTGAATTTATCGGAAATGTAATTCTTAAAATCATATTTTATATTGTAATTTTTAATTCCTGAATCCCATTTGAAACCAACCAAATCCAGATCTAATCCAAAGTAATAATCACTATATATTACCGATAGGTTCGAAAACAATTTGTCGGTAAACAAATGATTCCAACGTAAGTTTAAAGTTGAGTTGCCATATATGTTTGTAAAGCTTTTGTTTAAGCTAAACACATCCCGACCAAAATAACCTGATAAAAATAAATTGTTGTTTGGGTTTAGTTTGTACGATAATTTCGTGTTCAAATCATAAAAATAGGCTGCATTATTTTTCTGCTCTTCTGAAAGTTTTAAAAATAGATGGGCATATGAAGCACGGCCACCGATAAGGAAAGAACCTTTGTCTTTTACAATTGGGCCTTCAGCAAGTAATCTACTGGAAATTAATCCAATTCCTCCATTTATGTGAAAACCAGTACTGCTGCCATCTTTCTGGTATATATCCAAAACCGAGGAAGCTCTTCCTCCATATCTTGCAGGAATGCCGCCTTTGTACAACTTTAAATCCTTGATTGCATCGGGGTTAAAAACGGAGAAAAAGCCAAAAACATGCGAGGAGCTAAAAATAGTTGCTTCGTCAAGAAGAATTAAGTTTTGATCAGCACCACCGCCACGAACATTAAAACCAGAAGCGCCTTCTCCTGCATTTGTTACTCCCGGAAGCAGCAATATAGATTTTAAAACATCAACTTCTCCAAGTACTACCGGCATTTTTTTTATTGTTGATATGGAAAGTTTGTTGACACTCATTTCCGGTTTTCTGATATTTGTTTTCCGGCTTTCGGTAACCACGACTTCTTCTAACTGTTCTTCAATAGAGGAAAGCTTGAAACTTTTTTTAGTGTTTTTATCCAGATTAAAATTTTCTGTTATTGTTTGAAAACTTACGTAACTCACCTGAATTTCATAGTTGCCTTTGGGAATCGTAATGGAAAAAAAGCCATATTCGTTAGTGGTTGTACCTGTTTTTAATTCCGGAAAATAGACGTTAACACCAATTAGGGTTTCATTGCTTTTGGCATCAGAAACAGTTCCGCTTAAAGTGATTTTTTCCTGCGAAAACATACTGCTAAAAAAGAATAAAAATAATAAGGTCAAATAACAAATAACTTTCGTGTTCATATCGTTAATTTTAATTTTTTGTAAGGTCTAAGAGTAAGTTCCTTTTTGTTTTAGTTACCCTAAAGACCGATGTGTGAATGCAAGGAGGCAGGAATAGTCTCGACAACATTTAATTTGATGATAAGAAATCAAAATATTCCTTTTACCTGTTTCTATGTTTAAAAAAGGCGGATTGATTTATAAATTACTCCGCCATCATCTTTCTAAGATATTTCCGCAAAAGTACTTTCCGATAGAATCTTTGGGATAGGACAAAAATGAAGTTGAGTAGGACTTATGTGAAATTAACTGCGGATTTAAGACTAAATCTTTAAGATGGAGTATTTTCATTTCTTAACCTAAGTCAATTTATTCTAAAAACGAGACAATTAATTTTACACTGTGAATATTAATTACTTAAAATAACAGCGAGATGAAAGCTATAATTTACAGACAATATGGTTCTCCTGAGGTTCTGCAACTCAAAGAGCTGGAAAAGCCAATACCAAAGCAGAATGAAGTTCTGATAAGAGTTAGTGCCACGGCAGTCAATTCGGGTGATGTGCGACTGCGAAAAGCCGACCCTTTTGCGATACGATTGTTTATGGGACTGATGAAGCCTAGAATAAGTATCCTTGGTTGTGTTTTTTCAGGAAAAATAGAACAAGTTGGAAGCGCGGTTACACTTTTCAAAGTTGGCGACCAGGTTTTTGGTCATACGGATATGAGTTTTGGAACTTATGCTGAATATAAATGTTTTCCAGAAAATGGATCTTTAGCGTTAAAGCCTGCTACTATTACACATACGGAAGCAGCTGTTATCTCGTTTGGAGGAACTACGGCATTGCATTTTATTAAAAAGGCAAATATAAAAAAAGGACAGAAAGTTCTTGTCAACGGAGCTTCCGGAGCTGTTGGAACTGCTGCTGTTCAACTTGCAAAGCATTTTGGTGCGATTGTAACAGGAGTATGTAGTACCGCAAACATTGAGCTGGTAAAATCTTTAGGAGCAGACCAGGTAGTAGATTACACTAAGGAAGATTTTACTAAAAATGGTGAAACTTATGATGTGATTTTTGACACTGTTAATGCGATTGAAATTAGAGATAGCATACAGTCGTGCACTATAAACGGGAAATTGATTTTAAGCGCTGCCGGAATTTCTGAAATGCTTCAAGGCTTCTGGGCATCAATGGCAAGTAACAGAAAAGTAAAAGTATTGACCGGTGTAATAAGCCACACGGCAGAGGACATCAATTTTCTTAAAGAACTTATTGAATCAGGACAGTTGAAACCCGTTATTGATAGAACGTATTCCTTAGATCAGACCGCAGCGGCACATAGTTATGTTGAAAAAGGGCATAAAAAAGGTAATGTGGCTATAACAGTATGATTGCACCACAGTATAATTCATTCAGATAAATTTATTAAGGTTTTCCTAAAACTCTTTTCTTTATGCGGCTTAGCGATTCCGGTTTAACACCAATGTAACTTGCTATTTGGTATTGTGGTATTTGTTGGATTAAATCGGGCCTTGATTTTAATAACTTTAAATAACGTTGTTCGGGAGTGTCAGTAGTATAGGAAGCCATTATTTGCTGCTGTTCTCCAAATACTTTTTCCATTACTTTTCTGGAAACAGTTTCAAGTTTTGGAAAGCGTTTGTATAGGGATTCCTCTTTTTGCCTGCTGCCTACTACCACTGAACTGTCAACACAGCATTCTAAATAGAAAGGGGAAGGAATGATTTTACCAAAATTATTCACATTGACTACCCATTGCTCTTCGGTGAAAAAATTACCGGTTTTTTCTTCTCCGTCCACCAAATAATATTGCCGAATACACCCTTCCAAAACAAAGTAAACTTCTGATGAAACCTGCCCTTCTTTAAGTAAAATAGTACCTTTTTTGTACTGCTTAACATTCATAGTTTCAACTATAGCAGCAACTTCTTCATTGGAAAGAGGCATTATTTCTGAAAAATATTTTAAGAGTTTGTTTTCCATTGTTGCGTTGTCATTTGAGTTGCTACAAAAAAGCTTAGCCGTTTTTATAATTCAGAATGCTAATTTACCACAATAGTTTTATAGTGCTATAAAAATTTGATTAGCCGTTGCATCCAATTTAGCTCAAAGTCTGCTGTTGTCCTCCTAATTATATGCTTTTGCAACGATTTTAAACAATTCCTGGTAATTATATGCAAAAGCATATAGTTGTCAAGAGTTGTTCGTCTGTCAACATCGAGCTAAACTTTGACATTAGCTGACTTTCTCATTTTGGCTAACCAAATCCTCAATTAGACTAAATGGAATAAAAGGCTTTCGAGGACCTTTGTTCTATTAAAAATTTAAAATTAAATACAATGAACAGGAAATTAGGAAAAAACGGACCTATGGTATCAGCAATAGGTTTAGGGTGTATGGGAATGTCTGGCACGCCACTTGACCAGAGATAGAAGGTTTATCAATCACGAATTTCTGTGGAGCGCAAACTTCAGGGGAATCTTAAAGCACCTCATAGAGCGCAGGCCACAATGTGAAACTAAAAAGAATGAGTACCGGGTTTGCGCCAAACTGTTGAAGAAAACACGCTTGTACTATTCTGAACTAAAGTTTCTATTTATGATGTTCACATTATTTTTATGTTCACGTTTTCGTGAACACGTAGTATTAATGAACAAAATGCGTGATAAATCACGGTACTATTTTAAGTCTTCATAATCAGTGTAGCAACTTGCGGATCTAAATTTAAAAAATTACCTTTACTTTAAGCAGTACGGACTCTTGAGGTCTTGAACTACTTAGTTGAACACAAGCCTTGCTCTTAATGGGTATTCCAGGGCAATTTTCGTCGAAATATCTAATTATCACTACTATTAACTAAATATTTACTATTATGAAAAATCTAGGTCTTTTTTGTTTGCTGCTGGTTTGTATTGGATTGCAAAGCTGCAAAAAAAATGAAAACCCAAAAATCGATAAAGCTACCAAAGTCCAGGCTGAAAAACCGATAAGTGTCCAGTGCTATAAAGCAGTATATGAGGAAGATGTTATTGAATTAAAAATGAACACATTAAGAAATGGAAAAATAACCGGAGATATGGAGATGAGAATTTTTAATGCGCCTAAAAAGGTTGGGAAAATCGCAGGAGAATTCCGTGGAGATACATTATTTGCCAGTTACACATTTATTCAGGGAACATATGATAAAGTAACATACAAAAATCCAATGGCATTTCTAAAGCGAGGAAACGAACTTATTTTAGGCAATGGGAAGATAGAAACCACTATGGGTGCCTCTTATTTTGTTAAAGGCGAACCTATAGATTTTGAACGGGTAAAATATAAATTTATAACTGTTGACTGCGGCGCTAAATAATGAACAAATAGTAAATTAGGTGCTTTTATTAAGATTGTTGTGGCATACTTGTAAATTGGGATTGATTGTCTTCTTTGGAATTCATCCTGAGATTGATCCAATTCCTTTATTATCTATTATAATTCCTTTAACGGCAGGCTTTATTTTTGCTTGGCTAAATGATTTAGCTGTACATCGACCTATGTTATTTCAAAAAACGACATAAATTTATAGTCCCTTCCAGGTTTTTTGCTCGGAAGGGATTTTTTACACTTTCGCAGCTGAAAATAACTTTTTAGCTTTTGGGCTTTTAAATCTTTCGACCCATGAATTCCAAAGGCCTTTGCAATCCAAAATCTATTATTCTTCAAGCCATATATTTCAAACTTAGATTTACGTTAAGCTATCCTGTAAAAAAGAATATTTAACATTTAGTGTATCCACTACTAGGACAAAAACATTTTCTCATTCTAATTTTTTTATTGTACTTATGAAAAAAGATAAAGGGAAATGGATTGTTGTTCAAGAAGTTTCTAGCAATGGGATTTATTAGATTTAAGAAAATTCACTTTATTGACCTCTTTTTTAAGATTTCAATTCTGTTTTTTCCGTCCATGTAAAATTAGATTGTCTTTTATTGATTAGCCAATGACCGTTTACTTTAACATAGTCATCATGGTAGATTACACCCATTGTGGTTTTCATTTTTTTACCATTTTCATTTCCAATCAACACTACTTGACAATATGAAATCCCCGAAGCCTTATCTCCATTTAAAGTAACAGTTTGTTGTCCGTTGATGTGATATACCACATCAAAAAGATTAAGAAAAGGTGTAAATGCTTCGCCTATTTGTTTTCTTCCTGTTAATGTTCCGCCAGGCTGACCGTTAGTTACAGAAGAAACTTCGGCATTTTCGGTGAAAAGTAATAGTTGAGTTTTCACATCTTTTATATCAGCTAAAACTGAAAATGTATCTACTAAATTTTTGAGGGCAATTCTATCTTCAATCACTGCATTTTTTTTGCTGTTGCGATTCATTCTTTGTGCGTTTACTGATAAACAAAGGGTTACTAAAGCGAGTGCTAAAACGATTTTTTTCATGTTTATTTTATTTTGATTCTTATAATAATTAATTCTAATTTCTTATAGTACAAAGCTACTGGCGCTTTATCCAAAATTTATTACCCGTATTACAGAATGACATACCATTATTACGGAATAGTTGCAGTATATAGCCAGTAAAGCAATAGTTTTAATAAATTTGTATAAGATAATTAAAACAGTATGAAGCAAATAGCCCACATAGCAACAACAAGTGAGTATAATGATATAGTCGATATTGAAACATTGCATCCTTTGGTTAGTTTTATTGATTTTTCAAATGTAAAACCGCAGAAAAGAGAAAGAGAATCAGCTGAAGCAGTAAGCTTCGGCTTCTATTCTATCTTTCTAAAAGAGGATAAAAATTGTGAAATAAAATATGGAAGAAATAGTTATGATTACCAGCAGGGAACATTAGTATTTATTGCTCCACAACAGCTAGTGAGTATTATAGAAGATGGCGAAAACTATCAGCCAACTGGTTATGCCCTTTTGTTTCACCCTGATTTGATACGAGGCTCTTCATTGGGGAAAAATATAAAAGAATATTCGTTTTTCTCCTATGATGTACACGAAGCACTACACCTTTCAAAACAAGAAAAAAAATTGATACAGGAATGTTTCAAGAAAATAGTTTTTGAACTCAAGCAATCGATAGACAAGCATAGTAAAAAAATATTGGTATCTAATATTGAATTGTTTCTCGACTATTGTACTCGTTTTTACGACCGTCAATTTATTACCCGTGACAATGCTTACACTGGCGTGGTAGAAAAATTTGATACATTGCTAAATAATTATTTTCAATCTGCAAACCCACAAGCAATTGGTATACCAACGGTTGCATTTTTTGCCAACGAATTGAATTTATCCGCAAACTATTTCGGAGACCTCGTTAAAAAAGAAACTGGTAAATCGGCTTTGGAATATATCCACTTAAAAATAATTGAGACTGCAAAGGAGTTATTATTCGGTAGCGGAAAATCGGTGAGTGAAATCGCCTATGAATTGGGATACAAATATCCACAACATTTTACAAGACTATTCAAGCAGCAGGTTGGCATTGCGCCAAATGAATATAGATTTCTAAATTAAATAAATTAGTGTAACCTCTCAACGAGTTAGAGTCTCTGCATCGAATTTTAATGTAATAGACCACAATCGACTAAAGCAGTAAAAGTATTGGCTTTGTCTTTTGGGTTTTTAAAAGCGATTTTTAACGCTTTTTGCGGTTTGTTTTCTTTTAAGAAGTATCAAGTGACTTTTTCTGAAAAGAATTTTATTTGTAGTTTAAATCCAATATATTTACCTTTTAATTTGCTAAATTTAGATGTGTTTGGAGGTTTTTATCTGGACGCTTCGGGCGAACTGACGATAGTTGCAGACTGCTCTTAAAACTTAAAAACATAATGGAAAAATACTTACGACAATTAATTTCAATAGAATTTGACGACAAAAAAGAAATCTTTAACGGTTTTCTTATTGATTGGACTGAAGACTGGATTTTACTTAAAAATAACCCGGTTGATTTTATAATTGATGGCTATACGATATTAAAAAACAAAAATGTAAAGGCGATTATTCAAGACAAGGATCATGAATTCACAGAAAGAGTAATTAAACTTAAAGGTTTAAAAACAAGTGCAGAGGAAATTATTCCGCTTAAAGATTTGTCTTCAATTATAAATTTTTTAGCAAATAAATACGAGATTTTTCAGATTACAAAAAAGTCAGATAAAGCGGTCTATCTCGGTAGGCTTATTGAAATAAATGAGGATGAACTGTTAATAGATTTTTTGGGACCTGAAGGGAAATTTGAGGGTGAAATGAGTTTTAAGCTAAACAAAATAAGAGTTATAGAATTTGATACGGATTATATCAATTCTTTGAAACTAATTATAGCCGAAGAAAAGAAAAAGTAATTGGCTTAATAATGCATGGAAATAAAGAGAATAAAAGAAAAGACCTGAAAATGGAAAATAGTAATCCTTAACAAAAAAAGGAGGCCTTTTTAAAGGGCCTCCGATTGTAGATTTGATTTACCATTTATCAACTCACATGTTCAGTATGAAATGACTATTTGAATCAGCTTTTCTTTTCAGATAGTTTTACTCAAGTGATTAATCAAAACCACACTCAAAGATACAATTTACTTTTGCCGTAGTAACTGTAAAGTATCGTTTTAACGAATCATTAACCCTCATATATAAAAGCCTTAAACTATTGTTGCTTTTTATTTGCATATAGTTCGATATTATGTTTATTCAAGTACAAGAATAGTTATTCATCAATGGACTTGTCATTGTTGAATTCTTTCAACTCTACATTGATACTGCCGCCTTTTTGAATGTCATTTATAGCGTACAGTATAATTTCTTTTTGGTACAGGATGATGTATAATTGCAATCTCATTGACTATTAAAGCTTCGATTTTCGACTGTAGTAGTGCTTATTGCTATTTGTGAAGCCAATTGAGCAATAGTAATTTGATAGCGTTATTTTCATGAAACTATCTCCCAACTTATCTCCCAACTTTGAATCACCTTGTTCGGCTGTTTCCTTGGTAGTTTTTCTGTAAGGTTTTGAAATCTTCTTCTTGAAGAAATATGGGTTCTTGGAGTCCGGCTTCTTAACTCAGTCTGATGATACGACAGTACCTGCTCCCATATTTCCAAGTGTTCTATGTAACCTGCTAAATACATGGGATCAGCCAACAACGGATTGAAAGGAATTAACTATGCAGGCTTTTAGTTTTTCGGTAGTCCAGCTAATAAGCAATAGAACAGGATTCCATATTAAGGTATTTCTAGGGAAGCTTACTCCGAAACTGCCGATCAATTTATACTGGAAGCTGCTGGTCTATTTGATCGTTTTTTCGACACGACATACCTTACATAATCTTTATTAATATAATAAAAAAAAGAAAGGTAATCCTGTTTTTTTATTACGATTGCGTAGGACAGTTGGTAGAAACTTTATGGGTAATTTTGAAATATGATGAATAACTAAAAGTTGCATGATGAAGTTAGACCCATCAAAGGTTTTTATATAAAAATTAAAAAAATATTTAGTTCGATTTTTTTATAGATACCAATATCTGGCTGCTGAATAAATAATTTTGACGAGCTATGAAAGATGGGAAAAAACAGTTTTTTTAGTATGGTCGCAAGCTGTTGTCTTTGCCATAAATTTTAATTTTAATCAATTCAAATTTTTATAAATAATTAATTAATTACAACATGAAAAAGTTAAATGTTTTTTTTGCAGCAATGTTTTTTGCTCTAATCTTTTCAAATAGCGCTAGTGCGCAGGAGAAAAGTTTTTTTATCGGAAAGTGGGATGTCAAAGTGGAGGGGACACCTGGAGGAGATAGTAAAATGATTATAAATATCGCCAATCAGGATGGAAAATTATCAGGTTCTGCTATAGATCCTACTTCAAACAATGAACTTTTTGCTTTTACAAAAGTAGAAGAAGAGGCAAACAAGGTTACAGTTTACTTCACTTCTCAAGGATATGATGTTTATATGTATTTAGAAAAAAAGGATCAGGACAACCTGTCTGGAAGTATGATGGATATGTTTGATGCTACTGGCGTACGTTTAAAATAATAGGTAACAAGGCTGCATTTTTGCTGCCTTGTTTTTTAATCCCCAAGGAGTTTTTTATACTGCCTGTTAACTTGGGATTTACGAATACAAAACAATTTAAATAATGAAATATAAGTGCAAGATGCTTTTGTTGGTCTTTACAGTTTTTACAATCGCAGTAAAAGGGCAATCACAGGATAAAAAAATAAAAGAAATTCTAAGCAAAATGACCCTTGAGGAGAAAGCTAAGTTTGTTGTTGGTACGGGTATGAAAGGGAATAGCGCTTTCGTAAATGGAGCTGTTGGGGCAACGATGGGAAAAGTTAATGGTGCCGCAGGGACTACTTTTCCTATTGAAAGATTGGAACTTCCTCCAGTAATTACAGCGGATGGGCCGGCTGGTTTACGAATAGAACCACTTCGGAAAGAGGAAACAAAAACCTATTATTGTACGGCCTTTCCTGTTGGTACATTGCTTGCTTCGTCTTGGGATGTGTCATTAGTTGAGAAAGTTGGCCGAGCCATGGGTAGTGAAGTTAAAGCTTATGGTGTAGATATATTACTGGCTCCGGGTATGAATATACAACGTAACCCACTTGGAGGTAGAAATTTTGAATATTATTCCGAAGACCCAGTTGTTAGCGGTTGGATGGGAGCTGCAATGGTCAATGGTTTGCAATCTAATGGAATTGGAACCAGTATTAAACATTTTGCAGTCAATAATCAGGAAACAAACAGGACTGCGGTAAATAGTGTTGTGAGTGAAAGGGCTTTGAGAGAGATCTATTTAAAAGGTTTTGAAATAGCCTTACAAAAGTCAAAACCATGGACCGTGATGTCGTCTTATAATAAGATCAATGGTGAGTATGCTTCAGAGAGCCATGATTTGCTAACCGGTATTTTAAGAGAGGAGTGGGGATATACTGGTTTTGTAATGACAGACTGGTTTGGAGGTAAAAACACCATCAATCAGGTAAAAGCAGGAAATGATTTACTGATGCCAGGGACATCAGCCAAAACAAAAGCTATTATTAATGCCGTACAAGATAAAACACTCGATATTAAAGACCTTAATCTTAATGTTGAGAGGATACTGGCTATTGCACTTAAGACTCCCTCTTACAATAAAATAAAAAACAATGACAATCCTGATCTAAAAGGGAACGCTCAAATTTCCAGAAATGCAGCTGCTGAGGGAATGGTGCTTTTGCGAAATAACGATGCACTACCACTTAAAAAAGACGCCAAAATAGCCTTATTTGGTAATAATTCGTATGACATTATTGCTGGGGGATCCGGCAGTGGAGAAGTAAATAAAGCGTATGTCATTAACCTCGATAAAGGTCTGGTAAATGCAGGTCTTGCCCTAGATAAAACTTTTAGTGATAAATATCGAGCCTATCTTAAAACGGTAAAAAATTCGATGCCTGCCCGCACCAATTTATTAGAAACTCCCAAGGCAGCTGACCAGATGCAATTTACTGCGGAAGAACTTGAACTTTTAGCTAAAACTAATGATATAGCAATTTTAACAATCGGTAGGAATGGAGGAGAGGGGCATGACAGGAAAATTGATTATGATTTTAATCTTACCGCAGAAGAAAAAGCTTCACTGAAACAGATATCAGACGCATTTCATAAAGTTAACAAAAAGGTAGTAATCGTGTTAAATATTGACGGTGTGGTTGAGGTGGCAAGCTGGAGAGAAAGTACCGATGCCATTTTACTTGCATGGCAGCCTGGATTAGAAGCTGGTAATGCCATTGCTGATGTACTTTCAGGTAAAGTAAATCCATCGGGAAAACTAGCTATCACTTTTCCTGTAAACTATAGCGATGTCCCATCTGCTAAAACGTTTCCATCTGTATCTGGTGTCAAGCCAGAAAATGCACTTTATGAAGAAGGAATTTATGTGGGCTACCGATATTATGATACTTTTAAAGTAACTCCAGCTTATGAGTTTGGTTATGGTATGTCTTATACAACGTTTAACTATGACAAAATCAAGCTAACCGATAAGCAGCTAAAAGAAAAGTTGAAAGTATCTGTTGATGTGACTAATAGCGGTAGTATGGCAGGAAGAGAAGTTGTTCAGCTTTATATTTCAGCCCCTGAGAACATCCTCAAGAAACCTTTAAAAGAGCTGAAGGGCTTTGCTAAAACGAAGTTATTGCAACCGGGAGAAAAGCAAACATTGTCCTTTACTATTACAGCTGCAGATTTGGCATCATTTGATACTGAACAAACGGCATGGATAGTAGATAAAGGAACGTATTCAATACATATTGCAGCTTCAGCGCTAGATATAAAAAAGACAATTTCCTTTGAAGTGGCTGAGGAAATTGTTGTAAAAAAAGTACAACATAAATTGCCTTTAAAACAGGAATTGAAGGAAATCAGGTAAAGCTTTTTAGTTTATGTTTTATAAAAATTGGCATAAAAAATATCTCAAAAGATACATAATATGAAATACTATCACAAGAAAAACGCTAATTTAAGGACAGTATTTCCTCTGTTTCTGTTTGTCTTTTTAGCAGCTACTATAACAATTTCTGCTCAGTCCGGAAAAGAGGCTGCTACTGCTAAATGGCTGCCCTATTTTGATTTTAAGGTTTCCAAATTTCAGTTGCCAGTTCAGGAGTACGGTCCCCTTGCCCGCTGGTGGTGGCCAGGTAATGATGTTACAAAAGAAGAACTACAAAGAGAAATTAACTTATTTGCGGATAATGGCTTCGCTGGTGTTGAGGTTCAGCCCTTGGTTATTGGTATACCAATGAATTCAAAAGTGCGAGCGAAAGTGCTCAGCTGGGATACGCCAGAATATTATGAGAATTTAAAAACAGTAATGGAAGTCTCCCGCAAGCGAAACATGATCGTTGATGTGACAAACGGAAGCGGCTGGCCTCCAGGCGGATCCTTTTTAGATCCTGAAGATGGATTCCTTTCGTTAGAATTCAGCGAGGTAAAAGTTGAGGGTGGAAAAAAAATGGCAATTACGCTTCCTGCAGTCGAAAATAAATCAACTGTTCCTGCCCAATTACAAGCAGTAGTAGTAGCTAAATTAGTAGCTAATTCAGAAAGCGAAAAAGGTAAACCGGTTCGACTGGATCCTAATTCAGCACAAGTTGTTACAGCATTAGTAAAAAACAGCATTCTAAATTGGAACTTTCCAAAAGGACAATGGAAAGTAATTGCATTGTGGAGTATTCCAAGTGGTGAACAAACTAACATTGCTGCATCTCCTAATCAAGGACCAGTATTGGATCATTTTTCTACACAAAAAGTGCTTAAATCATACGAACATTTATTTGGTCTACGTACAGGTTTGCAACCTTATTTTGGCAATCCTATGCGAGCTGTCTTTAATGATAGTTATGAGTTCAAAGCTAACAGACATTATTCATTAGATTTTATTTCTTTTTTCAAAAAAAATAGGGGCTATGATATTACTCCTTGGTTGCCGGCCAATATGCAAAAAGGATACAATTTTGTTTCATATTTAAGGCCCGATGCAAAACCTGACTTTTATTTTTCTGATGAAGATTGGCGTTTAAGGTATGATTATGACTTAACGCTAAGTGAATTGCTAGGAGAACACTTTTTCAAAACTAGTAAGAACTGGATGGAGAAACAAGGGCTAATGCATCGCACCCAAGCCTATGGTTTAAATATGGACATGATTGCGATGGCAGGATCAGCTTCCATTCCTGAAACAGAAAGTATGCTGGGAGCAGAAGCCAATCTAAAGGTAATGACTTCGGGTAGTTTGTTATACAATCGTCCTTTAATGACTGCCGAATCAACAGTGGCAATCAATCAGGCTTATACCACTACTCCACAAAAAGTACGTTTGGCTATTGATAAATTATTCGCTGCAGGAGTTAATCAGGTAATTTATCATGGTATACCTTATCGGTATACACCCGATAAATTAGGTCCGGAAGGTTGGTATCCATTTTCTACGCCATTTCTTACAATGATTAATTTCTCAACTAATTTAGGGGAAGGAAATGTTTTCTGGAAATATCAAAAAGATATTAATGACTACGTAAGTAGAACACAATATGCATTGCGTTCCGGAAAACCACTTGCAGATGTGTTGATTTATTATCCTTTTATGAATGTTGATGGAATGCCAGAAAATCCAGAAGAAATTTTTACCAAAGGGTATCTTGAAGATAAGAACAAAAATGCAAAGGAAGCTCCAAGTACAGAAAAATTAGATTCAGAAAAAATAGCTTGGGCAGCTAAAGCTTATCCTTTGATTAATGAACTAGAAGCCAAAGGTATTTCTTGGATATTTGTAAATGATGCATCGGTACAGGAAGCTAGTCTGGAAAAAGATCAGCAAATTGATATACGTGGGAATCATTTTCAGACGTTGATTCTTATTAATACTCCTGTAATTCAGTTGAAGACGGCCCAACAGATAAAACTTCTAGCAAACAAAGGCATGCATTTCTGGGCTACCGGTGTATTGCCGACTAAACAGCCTTCTTTTTTAAACTGGAAAAAAAATGATAAAAAAACAGCTCAAAGTATAACGTCTGCTTTAAAATCAAAAAACAGCATCTATACTCAAAATGAAAAGGAGTTAGATAAAGGTTTACAGCACTTCAAAAAATCTGTGACATTCAATGGTTCCTATCATTTTATCAGGCAGGTGCAAAGGGAAATGACTGATGGCAGCCGCATACATTTTATTTGGAATAAAAGTGATCAATGGCAAACTATTGCACTTACACTAGATAAGAAATATAAGTCTAGTTTTTGGATGAATGCAGAATTGGGAACTATAACAAAAAATAGTGGTTCCACAATTACCTATCGATTTGCTCCATATAATTCTATTATTTTATTTGCATCAGCAGCAAATGATGCAGACGAAAATCAATTATCTACTTCACCTTCCATTGCCGACATGGAAAAAGAAATTCTTAGTATTAATCAATGGGATATTAAGGCTGATAGTATAACGATAAAGGGAACGTCACTATTTGATTGGAAAACCAATGAAAAACTGAAGTTATCTTCCGCAATAGGGATTTATACGTCTAAATTCCAATGGGAATCTCGAGATTCCTCCAAACATTATTTTCTTGATTTAGGTACAGTTTGCTTTACTGCCGAAGTGTTTATTAACGGAAAGCCTGCCGGAAAAAGAATTTTTGCACCTTACTTACTTGATGTAACATCCTTTCTAAAGTCAGGGACAAACCTGATCGAAATCCACGTAACACCTGGTCAGTTAAATGGGTTTATTGGTAATGCAAAAAAGGGGGATAAACGATATGCTCAGTTTAAAGGACAAGAAGATCAGGTAATGTCTGCCGGTTTGATAGGTCCTGTTAGTATAAGAACAGAAAAAGAGGATTAATTTAAGTACAATAGGTTTCTGTTAGTTGTAACTTAAGTATGTCATGTGTATCTAACACAATTACAATTATACGGAACATTTGTAAAAAATGAAAAACACAATGAAAAAAATAGTATTTCTTACGGGAGCTTCTGGAAATATGGGACAGGAAACCTTAATAAGACTTTTAGGCAGAAGCGAGAGATTCTACGTAGTAGCTTTGGTACTGCCTACTGAAAAAGATAAAAAAATAATGTCCTCCTATCAAAATAATAAAAATCTGAAGATAATTTGGGGAGATCTGACTAAATATGAAGATGTTCTGACCGGCGTTACGGGGGCTGACTTTGTACTCCACGTAGGAGGAATGGTATCGCCTATGGCTGATTATCATCCGGAACTCACTATTAAAGTAAATGTGGGTGGAGCAAAAAATATCGTAAAAGCCATACAAGCACAACCTAATCCTGATAAGATAAAGTTAGTTTATATTGGTACTGTGGCTCAAACGGGAGACCGTAATCCCTCAATTCACTGGGGAAGAACAGGCGATCCCCTCAAAATAAGTAAATATGATAACTATGCAATTACCAAGACCATTGCAGAGCGAGAGGTTATCGAATCAGGATTAAAATATTGGGTTTCACTTCGTCAGACAGGAATCCTGTATCCAAACATGGCAGATGCGCTGGATCCAATCATGTATCATGTACCCATGCAAGGGGTATTTGAATGGGCTACCGTACAAGATTCAGGTCGAATGATGGCCAACGTCTGTGAAGATGATGTTCCTGAGGAATTTTGGAGAAGAATCTACAACATTGGTGGCGGTGAAAAATATCGTACTTTCAATTACGAGTTCTTAACGCAAAGCGGAAAAGCATCAGGGATAGCTGATATGACCAAAATGTTTGACCTCAATTGGTTTGCCACTCAAAATTTTCACGGACAATGGTATGAAGACTCAGATGAATTGGAAAAATATTTAAAATTTAGGAGAGGAAGTATTCAGGACCATCTTGAATCTGTCGCTAAAAAAGGTAAAATAAAACGCTTCTTTACAAAGATTTTGCCTGCCACATTGATGAAAAAAAGGGTAATGAAACCAGTAGCCCATAAAAAAGACTACGGTACGATGGACTGGATAGAAAACAATAATATCGAAAAAATCAATGCTTATTTTGGTTCAAAAGAGGAATGGGAAAAAATACCAACTTGGAAAGAATTCGTGCCAGTCGAACCGTCGAAAACTCCTATACGCCTTTCACATGGTTATGATGAATGCAAACCCAAATCAGAACTTGACGTAACCGAGATGATTCAAGCAGCAGTATTTAGAGGAGGCAAGTGCCTTTCTGCTGAAATGGAAAAGGGGGATTTAACCACTAAATTAAAATGGGAATGTGCCTTTGAGCATCAGTTCAAGGCAAGCCCAACGGCGGTATTATTAGGGGGTCATTGGTGTCCTGACTGTGTGGCCAATGTAGATAACTATGCCGAAGAAGCGAAGCGAAATCCATTCTTCAATCAAGTTTGGAGTCCGCTTCTAAAGTAAGCAAATATTTATTTTACAACTAGCAACAATTTATGAAGTACAGAATCCAAAATATTCCAATTTTATGACACCTAATTTATTTATATCAATAATGAAAAAATCTTTCTCTCTCTATTTTATAGTTACAGTACTGTGTTTTTTTTCAGTCAACCAAATAAATGCCCAATCAAAAAGTCCTAAAGTAGCAAGTGTGCAATGGTTTCCTTATTTTAATTTTGATGTTGCAAACTTCCAAAAAGCGCCCCGTGAATTTGGTCCTTTTACGCGTTGGTGGCTTCCAGGTAATGATGTTACAAGTGAAGAATTGCAACGAGAAATCAAGGTTTTGGCTAATAATGGTTTTGCAGGAGTTGAAGTACAACCTTTAACAATGGGGTTAAATCCCAAGGCTCCACAAGAACAGATCGATCGAGTTTATAGTTGGGATACTCCTTCTTTTTATGGACATCTTAGAGCAATTATGCAACAAGCCCAGATTTCGAAAATAATTGTTGATATGAATGGAGGGAGTGGCTGGCCGCTAGGTGGTTCATTCTTCGATCCTAAAGAAAGTATGAAAACCCTGGCAGTAGCTGATTCTGCACTGGTATCTGGCAGTTTGTATAATGGATTAGTACCGATGATGAAATTTCCCAAACCTGAATCCGGAGGTCTGTCTGGAAGTTCCAATTTAGTAAAACCAGAATGGGGTATACTAAAAAGCGTAATTGCCGCAAAAGCCCTAAAAATAGAAGAAAAACAAGCTGTATTAGACCAAAAATCGGTTGTTAATTTGACCGATAAAGTAAAAAACAATATTTTGAATTGGCAAGTTCCTGGTGAGGGCAACTGGCGTTTAATTGCAAGTTGGAGCATTCCTTCGGGAGAAAAACCTTCTGTAATCGCTTCAAAAGGCACCAATTATGTAATAGACCATTTAGATCCTGAAATCGTAAACAAAACCTATGATTATTTGTTGGGATCTAGGGCAGGTTTGACAGCTTATTTTACGAAACCCCTTCGGGCAGTTTTTAATGATAGTTACGAATTTCATACGGATCGAATTATTTCGCCTGATTTTATTGAAGTTTTCAAAAAACAAAATGGCTATGATATAACACCTTATCTGTCTTCGGTTGTTCAAAAAGGATATGATCATCCCACTTATTTAGCATCAATGTATCCAAATGCAAAGCCCCCTTATGCGTTTGATCCCGTGAATCAGTGGAGGATTATGTATGATTATGATCAAACCGTTGCTGAGGTTTTCAAAAATAATTTTATAAAAACCAGTAATAACTGGATGCAAAAACACGGGCTTCTGCATCGCACGCAAGCCTATGGTTTTCCAACAGATTTGATTGGTACAGCAGCGGCAGCAGCTATTCCTGAAGCTGAACAATTGTTTGCGGAAGGTTCAGAAGGATATTTAAAGTTAGTAACATCGGGAGCTCACCTTAACAACAGACCAGTCATTACGCAAGAGTCTTTCGTTTCAATTCTACGGGCAGAAATGACAACCCCTCAAAAAATTAAAATTTGGGCAGACAAATCATTTGCTTGTGGAATCAATCAGTTGATTTATCATGGCACACCTTACAAGTATAACAATGGAGAGTATGGTAAAGAAGGCTGGAACACATGGTCGAGTTCATTTGTGCCCTATATTAATTTTTCTACAGGAATGAATGAATCGGATCCATTTTGGAAAGATTTAAAAGAAGTAAATCAATATTTGGCACGATGCCAATATGCTCTGCGTGCGGGTAAACCACAAACGGATGTATTAATTTATATGCCGTTTAATAATTTTACGGAAGACCAAATTGGATTGAATCCGGAAGAAACGATGATAAGAGGATATTTCAAAGGAATGGAGCCGGACATTAAAGGTTTTGGCGTTTACAAGCCTTCGAAAACAGCACTTAATACTTGGTACAATACACTTTGGGAAACAGTCAATGAGTTGGAAGCTAAAGGCATTACATGGGAATTTGTAAATGATGAATATTTGCAAAAGGCGAACGTATTGAATGGTAAAATCAATATTCAGGGCAATCAGTATCAAACATTAATTTTAGCTAATTTACCGTATGTTAATTTAAAAACAGCTAAACATATCAATAATTTGAGTAAAACCGGCATGAACGTTTGGGCTATTGGAGCGCATCCGATACAACAACCATCTTATCTTGATTTCGAAAAAAATGATCTGTTAACAGCACAATTAATGAATGAAATCTGGAATGAAAAACACACTATAAAAATAGCTTCAAAATTGCCTGTTGAAACAATCATCCAAAAAATAAGATTTTCAAAAGAGATTCGTTTTTCACGACAAATTAATCGTGAGATGGCTGACGGAAGTATCATTAAATTTATTTCTAATAAAACAGACCAATGGCAGACAATTGAATTAACGGTTGACGAAAAATTAATAAATTGTTATTGGTTTAATGCCGAAGATGGTTCAGCAATTCCTGCCAAAGGACAAAATATTAGTTATCGACTTTCACCTTATGGTTCAGTACTGCTATATGCTTCTTCCAAGAAAACAAATGTAAAATCGATTGTCAAAAAAACTATTGATGATACTTTTGATCCTATAGTTACTATTGGAAACTGGAATATGAAAATTGGTGAAAATAAGTATGAAAATAGTCCCCTTTTTGATTGGAAAGATAATGAACAAACGAAATTTAATTCAGAAGATGGACTTTATTCGGCAAATTTTTCTGTAGATAAAATTCAGGCAGGGAAGACTTATATAGTGGATTTGGGTAAAGTATTTTATGTGGCCTATGTCAAAATTAACGGTGTTGACGCGGGGAAAAGACTTTTCTCTCCCTACAGTTTCGATATTACTAAATTGTTGAAACAAGGACAAAATTCGATAGAAGTCACCGTTATAACTACTCGTAGAAATGGTTTTACGGGTGAAGCTGTAAGAGGAAATTCGCAATATGCTCAATTTAAAGGGAAAAAAAATATTTTGGTTCCTTCGGGGCTGGTAGGACCAGTTGTTATTAAAATAAAGTAGGAAATAATTTTATTGCTGGAAAACTGCATTGGGCCTTATGGACTAATGCAGTTTTTTTTTATAGTATAAATGGATTTTGGCTGCAAGCAGGGCGTGCTTTTTATTCCTAGTTTTAAGTATTTGCATTCTACTATGCCTGTGTTGTTGATGATCTTTTAATTCTTACCTAATTATAAAACAATAGCCCTTAGCTCTTTGTTTTCAATTTTAAAAATTAAAATTAAATTTTCAGAACAAGATTGCCTTCCTCCGGATTTAGATAATTTATTTCAGATTAGTGAAAAAATAAATTATTAATATAATGAATAAAAAAAAATAAAACGACTGTTTCTATTACGATTGCGTAGGACAGTTGTTAGAAAGTGTATTGTTAATTTTGAAATATATAAAACATAAAATATGTGATGTATAAAAAAAGACAAGAATAAAAAAATACTAACTAAAAAAACCAGAAAATGAAGAAGTTTTTACAACAACATCGAGTTGCCCTGTTCCTAATTAAGGCAGTGGTGTTGTATTTAGGGTTCAGCACCCAAGCGATGGCGCAGCAAATTGTACAGGGGAAAGTAACGGATGATAATAGTCAACCACTTATTGGTGTAAGTGTAGCAGTGAAAGGAACAAACAAAGGGACGAATACTGATGCAGATGGAAAGTACAGTATTGATGCTAGTACTAATTCTACTTTAGTTTTCAATTATGTTGGGTTCAAAACGAAACAGGTAGTTGTCATTAATCAAACAACGGTTAATGTTGTGTTGAATGAGGATACACAAGCATTAGATGAAGTAGTCGTAACAGGGGTATTTGATAAACGTACTAAGATGCAATCCTCAGTTTCAATTTCAACCCTTAGTGCAAAACAAATAGATAGGGTAGCTGTAACTAGTGCAGCTGATTTATTAAAAAATATACCTGGGGTGTTTGTGAATAATGCTTTAGGTGAAATTAGAAATACGGTTTATTCCAGAGGGGTATCTGTAGGTTCCAATGATGGTGCTTCTGGTTATTATTATGTTTCCATGCAGGAAGATGGTTTACCAGTGACCAATGCGACTTTTACAAATTATGGTCCGGATTTTTTCTTACGTACGGATGCGACTTTAGGAAAACTAGAGGCAGTACGCGGTGGTACAGCATCGATCTTAGGAAACAATGCGCCTGGAGGTATTTTTAATTATGTATCTAAAACGGGTGGTTCTAAATTTGAAGGAGAAATTCGTGCTAAATTTGGTTTGGAAGGAAATGGGAAAAATCCATATTATCGTACAGACTTTAATTTTGGAGGTCCTTTGAGTAAAGACAGATCAGTTACTTTTAATGTTGGTGGTTTTTTACGTCAAAATGATGGAGATAGATATTCAGGTTATACAATGAACAAAGGAGGGCAAATAAAAGCCAATATTGCTAAAACATATACAACAGGTAGTTTAAAACTATTTGTAAAGTATCTTGATGATCACAATGGATTTAATGAGTTCTTACCAACTATTGGGTTTACAAATCCACATTATCCGTCAGGAGTTTCTAATACAAACTCTGTTTTAATTCCTCCTGTAACTGCTGATGCCACAATTAATGAATCTGGTGAAAAAATACACTTTGATTCTGCTGATAAAACACATAATAAAGATAAATCTATTGGTTTAAATTGGGAACAAAGCCTTGGTAATGGCTGGAAAATAGACAATAAATTTCGGTATTCAGATAAAAGCTCATTATGGAATACTACCGCTATAGTATCTCCAATAGCAACTGATGGAGCGATATTTTATGGTGTTAATGGTTTTACCGATCTAAACGCTATGAGTGCTGCATTCTCTTTTAATGACCTTGCCAGTGGAACTCAAATTGGGTCAGTTACAACTAATTTCTTCCAGTCTTTTACTGTTAATAATAGTAATTTTCCAGGTTCTTCTATTCAGAAAAATTCATTGTACTTCCATCCATTAATTTACACGGAAAATAAGATGAATGAATATATTAATCAATTTACAATTGCTAAAAAATTGGAAAAAATGAGCTTTACTGCAGGTGCATTTTATGCAGGATCTAAATTAGATAGAAAAGACGGTGCTTTAGGAATTGCTTATTCGCAAATGACATCACCTCGTCCAACATTGACCAGTATTTCTTATGTCGGACAAATTTTTGATCCCAGAACATATCAGGTGACAAATGCTGAGGGAGTTTTTGGTGGTTCCGGAAAAAGTGCTGCAATATCTCTTATGGAGGCTAAGCAGAAACAATTTGCTCTTTTCTTTGGTCACAATTGGGAATTAAGTTCAAAATTAAATTTTGATTGGGGTATTCGTTATGAAAATCTTTCTTATAATGGGACTAATCAAATAGCTGTTGCCGATAATAGTAATACTACTGGAGGAACTGACGGAAATGTTCTAACATTATATGATAATGGCGCTGGAAAAATAGGGGCTGTCTATAATTATACTAATCAAAAAATTAGCACATTTTCTTTTTCAGGAGGATTAAATTATAAATATGCGGATAATCAAGCAGTTTATGCTCGTTACTCTCAAGGAAGTAAAGCACCGGATTTAGGGATGTTTGTAAGTTTGAATACACAATTTGCAGCTGATAATTTAGACCCATTAGCTCAAAAAGTGCAACAGTTTGAAATGGGGTATAAAGTAAAAACGGGAAGAACAAATCTTTTTGTAACACCTTTCTATAGTGTTTTAAGCAATGTTGCTCAACAATCACAAGGACAAGAAGGTGATGATTTGACTACAGCATATTATACTCCGGTATTGTACAATAAATTTAGAACAATGGGTGTTGAATTAGAGGGTAATCAAGAATTTACAGAAAATTTCAGTGTGCGAGCCGTGGCGACTTTTCAAACCTCTAAAGCTGTAGAATATAAAACTTGGGTTTTGGGGGCTAATGGAAGCGCTGATGACACAGTAGCTGATTTTTCAGGTAATAAAACAGACAATAGTGCAGATGTGATTTTAAGAGTTTCCCCTACGTACACTTCAGGAAAATTTTATTCCTCACTTGATTTTTCATATATGGGAAAACGTAGTGCTAACGTAGCTAATGTTTTTGATTTGCCGGCTTACAATCAATCTAACTTGAATTTAGGGTATAACTTGACGGCAAAATTACAATTACAAGCTAATATTAATAACTTATTTAACCAAAATGGGGTTATGGGCTGGTCGGCACCAGGAGGTTTTCCTGCTTCTTTAGACAGACAAGGTTTTACAAAAGCGCAATTAGATGCAAATCCTAATGCTACATATGCTACTTTGAGTTTGCCTCCTCGTGCGTATTTCATTACTGCAACGTATAAGTTTTAAGTTTTTTAGTTTATTTATGTAGTTCTAACCAGATAAGACGAAACTCTTATCTGGTTTTTTTCTTAAATTTTTAATTTAAAAAAAGGAAATGCAGTTCCGATCTTGAAACGCTATTGGGTGTAATTCTTTATATTTGGAATCAAATTCTTTTAAATCATTCACATAACAAATATTAAAATGTTTAAGCAAATTTTGTTGTTTTTTTTCTTTTTTCTTTGCATTCAGACGGAAGCCAAAATTGTCAAAATCATCATTGATAAAAATGAGCCATACGCTAACAATAAATCTTTTGGAGATATTGGTCAGTACGAAAAACTTACAGGTAGAGCTTTTGGAGAAATAAACCCGTTCGATAGGCATAACGCACTTATTCAAGACATTCAATTAGCTCCAAAAAATGCGAATGGTATGGTTGAATATGTAACGGAGTTTATCTTGTTACGTCCCAAAGATTTGGGTAAAAGTAATGGACTATTCTTTTTAAATCTGCCCAATCGCGGCAATGCTTTTCCAGCAGATAATGCTTTATTGGAGAGAGGATACCTCTATTTTTGGTGTGCATGGCAAGGCGATGTACTTGCAGGGAACAATAGATTAACTATTAAAGTGCCAATTGCGACTAATAATGGTACTGCAATAACCGGTAAGCTTCGTACAGAATATCACGTTTCTAAAACTGTGCCTACACTTTTTTTAAGTAGTGGAGCATTTACCGGAAATTCGCACCATAGTTATGAAACGGTAAGTTTGGACAATGAAGGGTTAGTTTTAACAAAAAGAGTCCAGGAATCAGACCTGCGAATACCTATTCCAAATGCAGAATGGGCTTTTGCTGATTGTAATAAAGTTGTTTTTCCAGGAACTCCCAATTCTACGATGATTTCAATTAAGAGTGGCTTTGAGCCGCAATATATTTACGAATTAATATATACAGCTAAAAATCCTTTAGTGCTTGGATTGGGCTTTGCTGCCATTCGTGATATAACTTCTTTCCTGAAACATGAAGCGCAAGATATTGAAGCTACAGCCAATCCTTTTTTGTCGGAACAAAAAACAAATCTTGTCAAAGCAGCAGTAATGTTTGGGGTTTCACAATGCAGCGGATTTACGCGTACTTTTCTTCAGTTAGGCTTCAATGAAGATGAAAATGGTAAGATCGTTTTTGAGGGTGTCAATAGTCATATTGGACCTCGTCGTGTTTCTTTGAATGTGCGTTTTGGGCGTCCTGGAGGAGGAGGAATGCAACATGAAGATCATCTTTTTCCTGGAAACGAAGCTCCTTTTACATGGGGATCATCGTATGACCCCATTTCTAAAATAGAAGGAGGAATTTTAGACCGCTGTATGGCATCGAATACTTGTCCTAAAATTATGCAGACGCTCAGTTCAACCGAATATTGGCAATCGAGAATGTCGCTAAGGACAATAGATTTATTTCGCGGAAAAGATATTTTAATTCCTGAAAATGTCCGTATTTATTTGTTTTCATCTACACAACACACCCCTTATTCCACAAAAAGCCCATTGTCAGGTTTTATGACCAATGGCAATTCGTATTACGAAAATCTGCGTGCCTTGCAAATAGCTTTGGGGTATTGGGTTTTAGAAGGCAACGAGCCTCCTGCAAGTATTTACCCAACTCTTAAGAAAAAGACCTTGGTTGAATCTAATCAAAAAACAAGCGGATGGCATGACATACCAAATGTTATTTACTCAGGCAAATTAAATGATGGAGTCGACTTAGATTTCGGTGAAAATTTTATTGAAAAAGACGAATCAGGCATTATTCAAGAGCCTCCGGTTGCTTTTAAGAAAAAATACAAGATTTTGATACCAAAAGTTGATATTGATAATAATGAAATAGACGGTATTCGTAGCTTGTCTATCCGAGTGCCTTTAGGTACTTACACAGGTTGGAGCTTACGAAAATCAGGTTTTGGCGAAGGCGATTTAAACAGTTTGGAAGGTATGTTTATTCCTTTCAAATCAACAAAAACCGAACGTATTGCCGTTGGGGATAATCGTTTGTCGTTAGAAGAACGTTATGGTAGCCATGAGGGTTATGTTTCCGCTATAAAAAAAGCAACAGAAATACTCATAAAAGAACGTTTTTTATTGGTAGAAGACGCTCAAAGTGAAATTGAAAAGGCAGAAAAAAGTACTGTTTTGATACGATAAATAGAAAAATAGGTTAGCAATTTTGGGTGTAGTGTTTATCGTATCAAAACAGTACTTCTTTTTATAATGTTTTAAATAACATTGCCCAGCAAAAAATCTTATCTGGTTTTTTACGTAAATTTTTAATTTAAAAAAAAATGATTAAAAAGTATTTAATTATCACCTTACTGTTGCTCTTTTCAATTAGTAATGCCCAAAAAGTAATTCCGCTCTATGATGGAATAGTCCCTAATTCTAAAGAGGTTGCAGGATTAACTGATTCTATTGCAGTTTTTGGTACAGGAGATAATAAGTGGAGTTTTGTAATTAGAGTTGCCAGTCCGGATTTAACGGTTTTTTTACCGGAAAAAAGCAAAGCCACAGGTATAGCAGTTATTATTTGTCCAGGTGGTGGATATGGGGGACTAGCTATTAATCATGAGGGCTATGTTATTGCAAAAAAACTAAATGAAAAAGGGATTGCGGGGTTTGTGCTAAAATACCGTTTACCTAATGCTAAATATGTAGAAAAAAAAGAAATAGTTCCTTTGCAAGATGCGCAACGTGCTATTCAAATAGTTCGAGAAAATGCCAAGAAATGGGGAATTAATCCCAATAAAATTGGTATTGAGGGCAACTCTGCAGGTGGGCATTTAGCTTCTACCGTTGGTACACATTATCAGAAGGCACTAATTGACAATCCTCTTAAAACTAGTTTACGTCCAGACTTTATGGTTTTAAATTATCCGGTGACTAGTATGGCGGATGATTTAGCACATTTGGGTTCAAGGTATAATTTGATTGGAGATGAGTTAGCCCCTGCAGTATTAGATGATATTATGAAAGATCGTAAAACATCGGAACAAAAATTAGCCAGCTTGCCACTAAACGCAGCAAAAATAAATGAATATTCTAATGAACTTCATGTAACTTCTGATACACCTGCAACATTTATAACTCATGCCGTAAATGATAAAGTAGTTAAAGTGCAAAATTCATTACTGTTTATTGCTGCTTTACAGAAAAATAAAGTACCCGTTCAATCTTTCTTTTATGCTAAAGGTGGCCATGGATATGGGATTGACAACCCAACTAGTGAGGTAGAATGGATAGACAGCTGTATCGATTGGATTTTGAAAATGAATAAAAAATAGTTTTTCGAAAATAGTGGGATTAGTGTGAACGAATTCAATTTAATATAACGTAATCACAAGTATAACCAAATCGAAGAATGAAAAAAGCGTTAATTTTATTTTTCATTTACGTGAATTCAGATTGTAAATAGCTTGAATTGAATCCTGAATTCTAAAAAAGTAATCAATGCATTAAGAGCGATGTTCTTACTGAAAATTATGGCACTTTATAAAGAATTCATTTTCTCCTTATTCATTGTTGATTGTAGAAATAAAAGTAGATTAGGAAGCTTATAATTCATATTTAAAAAATAGTTGTCCCTAAGAAAGTTAGATTTTCAATTTATAAAAAAAGTATACTTACATTAATATCCTTATGGCAACAGATTTTGCAAAAATAGAAAAAACTGCAGTGAATTGGTATTGAATTCTGAAAGGGAACAAATTGAAAATCCGTTTTTGTTAATACAAAGAGGGTCTTTATAAAATAAATAAAATGGAATTACGTAAATTAAAATCATTTTTGGTCGTTGCAAAAGAATTACATTTTGCTAAAGCTGCTGAAAAATTGAATATTACTCAGCCTGCCTTAACGCACCAAATTAAACAGTTAGAAAGTGAATTAGGTCTTGAACTTTTTGATAAAGATAAACGAATAAATCATAGAAAAGTTGAGCTCACTGAATCAGGTTCTTACTTGACAAAAGAATTAAGCCGTGTTGTGGAACTTTATGATAAAACGATAAAAAATGCTAAAATTATCAATGACAAAACGAAACATTTAAAAATTGGAATACATAAGGTTAGTCGTATCACTGGAGTTTTTGAAATAGTACAAAAGCTACAAAATATTTTTCCAGGATCCACCTATAAAATAATTGAATTTTCTTCATTGGAGTCAATTCAAGAAGCTATTTTTAAAGGTAATATTGATTTTGGGCTCACTATTTTTCCAATTGTGTATAAAAATATTAATTATCATGTAATCAGCAAAGAGTATCTTAATGTCATCATGTCGGTCGAACATCCTTTGGCTAAATATAAACAGATTAAGATTGAACAATTAAGAAACGACAAATGGATAGAGTTAAATAAAGAATTACTTCCTACTTTTTTGGAAGATTTAGAAATGATTTGCCGAAATGCAGGTTTTTCCAGAGATGCAAATATAGTTCAGGAAGTATCTAGTGTAGAGCTGTTGTTAGGTTTAGTAAATTCCAATGTCGGAGTGGCAATCTTACCTTCCGAATTCCCATTAAATTCAGACAGTATAGTTTCTAAAGAGTTATTTATTTCTAAAAATACCAGATTAGAAATGACAATAGTTCTTGCTTTCAACGATAGTCATAATGAGGAATACCAACAGCTATTGACAGATAATTGGTAAATGTATAGGTGACTTGTTACAACATGATTGTAGCGTTAGAAGCGATATTGAAACACCTGAAATGGCATTAAAAAGTAAATCAATCTGGATTCAAACCTATACTAGTAGTATGCTGATTAGTCTTGTCATATCCTGAATTTTTATAAGTGCTTGTTTGTTTTGTTCGGTATGCATAGCCATCACCTCTTGTTGATTATAAGATCGTCCTTCTCTTTTTTCGCTTGGCCTTCAGTTGGTTTGGAACGTGGGCTGCAGTCTGTTCGAATTGGGTAGGTATGTTTGGTACTTTTCCAATTGCAGCATTTGACTCAACAGATTTATTGCTTAGGAAGGCATCACCAAACGAAGGTTTATTATTTGCAGCATTGGTCATGTGAGATGTAATTCGATATGATTTTTTACTGTCAGGACCTTTTATTTGTTGCCCATTTATTGTAAGTAATTCACAACGCTCTTGTATAGCTTCAGCACTGTATCGCTTGCCTAGCGCACTACCATTAAAAACAGATTTTGTGACATGGTCTACATAGGTAATTTCAGAAAGAAAACCTTCTTCATTTCTCTTGAAAACGGTATTAATCCCTACCTTCTCCAGTATTTTGACTAGTTTGTTTACGGTCATTGCTTTCTGTCGTAGCAGGGCTATATCAATGCTATTTTTTATACGTATTTTATCAGGCATTCTTCTGACTTCATTGCTCTTAAATTTTTCTTCTAAAAATTTTAAAGTTGGTTTATTGTAAAAATCACTTGCTTTAATTGGAACACCAATTTGCTTGCCACTTTCAACAAGTGTTTTGTACACCAGTCCTTTATTTATAAACATTTTTGAATTCTCACTGCCACGATCAGCCATGATGTTGTATTGTTTTAGCACCGCATTCAGTTCGGGAAGACTCGCATACTTGTACTGATTCAAAACCATATTTAATACATCGGCTATGGCTTTCTTGGATTCGACCTTTCCATACTGAATCTTTCCCATAACAATCGGTTGTAAATTAAATTCTTCTTTCTTTTTTCGTCCTTCAGCTATAATAAGCCCAAAGAGTTCTTCAATCTCCTTTCTCGCGGGCTCTGATTTTCTTGTAGCTAAATTATGTGTGTAAATACACTTACCGTCCCTTTCAATATTTGTGGTTACAACGTGGAGGTGTGGATGTCCTGCATCGTGATGCTGGTACACTAAATAAGGTTGTTTTCCGAAGCCTATTTTCTCCATATAGCTATGCGCAATAGCCATCATTTTTTCTTCGGAATGGCTTTCTGATGGGGCAAAATTCAGAGAAATATGGATACTGTTCGACTTTACTTTGTCGTTTAATTCAATTCGTTTCATAAAGTGATTTAGCTTTACGATATCATTCATTTTGTCGACATCGACAGGATAGTTTCCTGCACCAATGCACGTTGCTGCGCCTGTTTTTACTTTGTTCTCGTTGTAGTTTATGGCGTGACGTAATGAGCGGTTTGTGTTTATAATTGTAACCATTGGTTCGTTTTTTTATATGTTTTTAATGCTTTGTTGAAAAGAACTGTTGTCCAGTTCGTAGTATAGTTCAGTACCTGAATTCGGCAACAGGTTGGTGAAATTTTGGCTGTTGAAGCAAAAAATTACCCTTTAGTTTTTGCAGTAATTCACTAGTCGTGCAGTTGTAATAAAGTACTCCAAAATCAATTAGCTTTCCAATTTTCTGGTCGTACCAACAATTAAGTCGTTGATTGATTTTGAAAGAGGGCGTTCTTTCATCCCTAAAAGGAGAAAAGAACCAAAAATCAGCACCTCTGATTTTAGAAGGCTTAAAACCTAAAGTGCACAAATAGCTAATCATGTCCATGGTTTTAGCTTGATCGATTGTCATTGTGTTGTTTTTAAAATTCATAACAGTCATTTTATCAGGTTACTAGTTCAGTTATTTGATACGAATGTAAAGAAGCTAAAGTTGTTATGCAATCCTCCCCAAATTTTGCGTAGGACTAATTCGGTAAGTCGTTCTGTTTTTGGTTGACTCCGATTCGGCGATAAATAGAGTCTGTAAGGGTATTAATTTATGCCAAAACGAAAATGGCGGGTTTTTGGCAATTTTTGGCACGTTTTTGATACGCGATTATCAATTTAACTACTGTAAATTTGAATCTCCCCATTTGTTATCGCTAATTCAGAAGCTATAAAACATCATTTAACTTTTATCGGAAATAAAAAACAATCCTGATTTGATACGTCATAATCCTGATTTTGCTAACAGTTATTTATTTAAAAAAAAAGAATTTTACACAACTAATATTAATCACCTTACGAAATGAAATCTTATCAACGCATCAAAAGTATTCTTATAGAAACAGTTTCTCTGCTGTATGTTTTATTGTTTATCTATGCAGCGGGGAGCAAGTTTTTGGATTTTGAAAACTTTCAAGTACAGTTGGGACAATCGCCTCTATTGAGTGCTTTTGCCGAATGGGTTGCATGGGGAGTGCCGATAGCCGAACTATTAATTTCAGTACTTCTTATTTTTCCAAGATATCGGCTGCTAGGCTTATTTGCAGCTTTCAGCCTGATGGTTATGTTTACGACCTATATCATTATCATATTGAATTTCAGTTCGTTTATCCCTTGCTCTTGCGGCGGGATATTGGAAAAGTTGGGTTGGACCGAACATCTGGTGTTTAATGGTGTATTTATACTACTGGCGGCAGCGGGCATCCTGATACTGGCCCGTGGCGTTTCTGAGGAGCGCCGAATTTTAAAGCCCGCTGCTCTGGCCAGTATTTTTTCAGTATCGCTGTTTTGTAGTATTGGTATGGTTGTGTTCTTGTTTACTCTGTCCGAAAATCGTATGCAATATCACAATAGTTTTGTCAGACGATTTCCGCATTTTCCGGCCGAAAAAAAGAATCAAATGGATTTAAAATTCAACTCGTATTATTTTGCGGGTAGCGGGGAAGGAAAAATATTCTTAGGGAATTTCACAGCACCGCTGCAAATCTTGGAAATCGATACCACCTTAAAAATAAAGAAGACCCATCGCATTGAGCTCAACCGAAAAAACTTCCCGTTTCGCTCGGTAACGATAAAAGTGGCACCCCCTTACTTTTTTGTAACTGACGGTAGCGTTCCGTGCATATTTAGAGGCAGCATAAAAGACTGGAAGGCAAAATTCATGATGCAAGGGTCGGAATATTTTACAAAAATAGAGCCCATAGATTCAACAACTATGGTAATACGGGCAATGAGCAAAAAAAATGGAGAAAGTATTCTGGGAACAATAAACCTCAGAGATACCACAAAAGTACATCTTTCGCCAAAACTATTAGAAAAACAAATAGACGGCTTTTTGGATACCGATGGCACCTTGCTTTACAACGCTCAGTTGCAACGTCTGGTTTATCAGTACCGGTATAGAAATCAATTCATCGTGGCCGACCGCAACCTGAATATTGATTTTCGAGGCACTACAATTGATACGATCAGTCATCCAAAGCTTGATATACGATATGTGGCGAGTACAGACGAAAGAAAATTCGGTGCCCCTGCGGTAATAGTTAACAAAACAAATGCTGCCTATAGCAACTTATTTTTTGTCAATTCAGCATTGCCAGGAAAGTATGAATCTGCTTTGACATGGAAGCAAGCCAGCATCATTGACCTCTACAATCTAAACACCAGGGGTTACATTTCGAGCTTTTACATTTATGATGTCAACGGCAAGAAACTAAATAGCTTTTTAGTGGTTAAGAATCTTTTATTCGCGCTGATAGACGATCAGCTGGTGCTGTATAAATTACGCAAAAGTGTGACGAGTCATTACCTCAAAAACAATAGGGAAAATAAATAATTTTCTTTAAAAATACATTGCAATGTCAGGGATACGATTGAAAACCTGTTAACAGAGTAAATCACAACTTAAATTTTAGTATTATGAGAACAAGTTTTGTTAAAATGATCCTGCCAATGGCAGTCATTACAGTAGCAATTGCTGGCGCGTTAACCACTAGCGCAATGGGCAAAAATTCAGCTAGCTCCCCTGTTCAGGGCTATAGCCATTTGGAGGACGAACCGTGTCACAAAGAAATTATGTGTAACAATGCAGGCGGAGTTGCTTGTACCGTAGGTGCAGTTCAGCTGTATGCTAAATCAGGCGCTACCTGTCCAACGCCACTGTTCAGATCGAATTAGTGTAGAGTGCCTTTAAACCGGGCAAAAAAGCAATGCAGTTCCTCAAAAAGGAACTGCATTGTTGTTTTTAATTGTCAGACAACGGGTTCAACGCTATCTCGTGCTGACCATCGGGCAGCATCCAAGGAGCTATCTTCTGATCTTTCAGATAATACCCAAACCAATCGTCCATTCGGTGTATAAGGTCTTTTTGGTTCACTGGGTTCGCCAGATCATGTTCTTCCTTTGGATACACTAATAGAATGTGTCTTTTTTGCAATTTTCTTAGGGCTACATACAATTCCGTACTTTGATAATATGGCACCTGATGGTCTTCTGTTCCATTCCATCCCAATAAGGGTGTGCTTATTTTGGCAGCATTTAGAATAGGCGAATTTCGATCATAGCCTTGCGGGTCTTCAAATAAAGATTTTTTCATACGCATTTGTTGGGA